>CAZFEU010000038.1:0-22546 GCA_964517875.1 uncultured Muribaculaceae bacterium
GCCCTGCGGGTCACCTCCGGCTCCTCCATGCTCCAAGACGACCTCTCCCACGAGGCGGTGGCGGTGGACATCGAGGACGCCATCCGCATGAACGCCGACTGCATGGCCGTCCAGACCTTCATCGGGGCCGACGGCCAGCTCTCCAGCATCGACAACCTCAGCCAGGTCATCAACGCCGGCATGTGCTACTCCATCCCCACCATGGGCGTGTGCGCCGTGGGCAAGGACATGGAGCGCACCGACCGCTTCTTCAAGCTGGCCACCCGCATCATCGCCGAGATGGGCTGCCAGGTGGTCAAGACCTACAACTGCGAGAACTTTGAGGAAGTGGTGGCCGCCTGCCCGGTGCCCATCGTGGTGGCCGGGGGCAAGAAGCTCTCCGAGCCGGACGCCCTCAAGCTGGCCTACGAGGTCATGCAGAAGGGCGCCCACGGCGTGGATATGGGCCGCAATATCTTCCAGTCGGTCCACCCCGTGGCCATGGCTCAGGCCGTTGGCATGATCGTCCACAAGGGGGCTACCGACAAGGAGGCCCTGGAGTTCTACACCGATCAGGTCAACAGCAAGAAGTAAAGGATTTCCAAGGAGAACAAAAACAGGGAGACATTTTGTCTCCCTGTTTTACTAGGAGGAATCAACCATGGTATTGCAAGTGGTCCAGATGGTGCTCCCCATCGTGGCGGTGCTGCTGCTGGGGGCCTTGTGCCGGGCCAGAAAGTTTTTTGACGCAAAGGGGCTGGCGGGGCTGAAGGCGGTGGTGTCCAACATCTGCCTGCCCGTGGTG
Source organism: uncultured Muribaculaceae bacterium (assembly GCA_964517875.1). Classification (GTDB taxonomy): domain Bacteria; phylum Bacteroidota; class Bacteroidia; order Bacteroidales; family Muribaculaceae; genus JAJPXC01. The sequence continues at coordinate 785 of CAZFEU010000038.1, forward strand.
CTCTTCAACGCCTTTTTTACCGCCAGCTACTCCCTCAAGGTCCTGCTGGTCTTTGCCGTGGTCTACGCGGGCTTCGCCGCGGCGCTGGCGGTGGGCTTTGCCGGCCGGAGGCTGGCCCGGCCCTATGACAGGTTTTTCCCCTTTCTGCTCACCAGCGCCGAGGGCGGCATGCTGGGCTACGCCCTCTACGCGGTGCTCATGGGCGCCTCCACCGGCTTTGCCACGGTGGACCTGGGCCAGACGGTATTTGCCTATACCGGCTTTCTGGGTATGCTCACTCTGGTGGACGGCCAAAAGGTCTCGGCGGGAAAGCTGGTGCGGAATATCGTCACCAACAAGTGCTGCATCGGCATGGCCCTGGGCATTTTGCTGGGGGCCACCGGCGTGGGGGCCTGGGTGCTGGCCTCCCCGGCGGGGGAGACGGTCACCGGGCTGATCTCCACCATCACCGCCCCTACCACCTGCCTGGTGCTGCTCATTGTGGGCTATGAGCTGGAGCTGGACAAAAAGCTCCTCAAGAGCGTGGCGGTCACCGTGCTGTGCCGGCTGGTGGTCATGGCCGGGCTGCTGGCGGTCTCCAGCCTGGTCATCTTCGCCATCATCCCCTTTGACAAGTCGCTGCAGATCGCCCTGATGATCCTCTACGCCCTGCCCGCCCCCTTTATCATCCCCCTCTTCGCCAAGGTGGGCAAGGACGGCAAGTACATCTCCACCGCCCTGTCGGTGGAGACCATCTGCACCATCCTCCTCTTTGTGGCCATCGCCGCCTATTCCCTGGCGTGACCGAGTTTTTCTCTCAACAGAAAAATGCCCCGCTGTTTTGATAACAGCGGGGCATTTTTTGCCGTTTGATTACGCTCAGAGATTTCCCTTGGCGTGCGCCAAAAGCCGTTCAAAGGTCTCGTCGGACAGGTCGTGCTCGATTTTGCAGGCGTCGGCCTCGGCCACGGCGGGGTCCACCCCCAGGCGGATAAAAAACTCCCGCAGCGTCCTGTGCCGGCCCCAGGTGCGCCGAGCCACCGCCTCTCCGGCGGGGGTCAGGGCGATGACGCCCCCCTCCTCCATCTGGATGTATCCGCTCTCCCGGAGTTTCTTCATAGCCACGCTGACGCTGGGCTTGGAATAGCCCAGGTCGCTGACGATATCAATGCTGCGCACTGCCTTGCCCTGCTCCTGCAAACGCAGGATGGACTCCAGATAGTCCTCGCCCGATTCGTGGATCGGCATAAGACCGCCCACCTTTCCCTGATAACTATGAACAGATTAGCACAAACAAACTCAAAGGGCAAGAAAAAATTTTCAAGAGGGGGTTGACAAATCCAACCGGTTTGTCTATACTAACTCATGCGGTGGTTAGCGAATGCTAACCATTCCTTTGGCAGAGCGGTTAGTTATAACTAATAAAGGGGGCGAACATCATGCCGCTGTCCATGCTGGACCCCGGTGAGGAAGGGGATATCCGTCAGATCAACGGGAGGGACGAGCTGCGCGCCCACCTGGCCCAGTTGGGCTTTGTGGTGGGGACGCGGGTGCGGGTGGTCAACGCTCTAGGGGGCAGCCTGATCCTCCAGGTGAAGGACAGCCGCGTCGCCCTGGACCGGGCCATGGCCAACCGCATCATCGTGTGAGGAGGAATAGGATATGACACTAAAGGACGTTAAGGTGGGCCAGAGCGCCACCGTGGTCAAGGTCCATGGCGAGGGCGCGGTGAAGCGCCGGATCATGGATATGGGCCTGACCCGGGGCGTGGAGGTCTATGTGCGCAAGGTCGCTCCCCTGGGCGATCCCATGGAGCTGAACGTGCGCGGCTATGAACTCTCGGTTCGCAAGGCCGACGCGGAAATGATAGAGGTGGAGTGACATGAGTATAACAATCGCCCTGGCGGGCAACCCCAACTGCGGCAAGACGACCCTTTTTAACGCCCTCACCGGCTCCAACCAGTACGTGGGCAACTGGCCCGGCGTGACGGTGGAGAAAAAGGAGGGGCGGCTCAAGGGCCACAAGGACGTGACCATCCAGGACCTGCCGGGGATCTATTCCCTCTCCCCCTATACCCTGGAGGAAGGTGTTGACGGCCTGATCCACATCAGCGACCTGTCATGGACCAAGAAGGTAAAACACCCAAGCGAATTTACCCAAATCGGCTCTGATATCCAGGTACAGGTGCTCGAAATCGACAAGGACAACCGTCGTCTGTCGCTCGGCCACAAGCAGCTCGAAGCCAACCCCTGGGATGAGTTCGAAGGCATGTTCACCGTAGGCTCGATCCACGAAGGCAAAATTTCTGAGATGCTCGACAAGGGCGCTGTAGTTGCCCTGCCTCACGGCGTTGAGGGATTCGCAACCCCCAAGCACCTCGTTAAAGAGGACGGCACACAGGCCAAGGTTGACGAAGTGCTCAACTTCAAGGTAATCGAGTTCAACAAAGACTCAAAGCGCATCATCCTTTCGCACAGCCGCATCTTCGAAGATGAGGTTAAGGCCGAGAAGGCTGAGGCACGCAAGGCTAAGCGTCAGAGCACCCGCAAGGAAGAAGCTCCCGCCCTCAACGCTCCACTTGAGAAGACCACTCTTGGCGACCTCGAGGCACTTGCAGCCCTCAAGGAGAAGCTCTCTAAGTAATTACGAACTGCCTGCACTTAAGTGCACCCTAATATCACGGTGGGTGTTGTGAGAATCGATCTCACAACACCCACCCTTTTTGTGTTATATCACAGCCCAGAGGGCTGATCTCTACATACCCTCAAGCCAGCTCGCTATGCTCGAAGCCATTTGGTTATATATAGCTAATCCCTGCGGGCTATTCGCATACCTTTTTTGATACAATTACGGTTGCAACGGCGATAGCGCAGTTAAATATTGTGAAATTTTGTAATCATTCACTAATCAACAAATCATTATTTGCAAAATAATGCGTATCTTTATCCATTCTATTACAACTACAACCTGAATTAACTTTAAATCAATACGCAATAACCCGAAACATTATGCAAACTAAATCATTACTCCTCTCAGCGTTAATGCTTTGCGGTGGTGCAATGATGTCGGCACAAACACCCGCCGACCAACTGCGCATTTACCTCAACCCGGGGCACGGCTCATGGACATCAGGCGACCGTCCGATGGAAACACTCCGTGAGGTCAATGGCGAGCTCACAGTAGTTCACCCCGGAACCGATGCCAACACGAAAGTCAACTCACCCGACACCACGGCATTCTACGAGTCAAACACCAACATCCGCAAGGTGCTGGCCATGGTCGACAAGCTCGAGGTATACGGCTTGAAAATCGACCGCACCAAAAACCAGAATAACCCCAACAAATATCGCGTGGGCGCGGCACTCGACCTGAGCAACAACATCGTGATGAGCCACGTAATGGCCGGTCCATACCCCCACGATCCCAACAAATCAGCGGTATGCAACCGTAACCTCACTGAGATACGCGAGGAAGTGGAAGTCAACAACTTCGACATGTTCTTCTCGCTCCACTCCAACGCAGCGTCAGGTTCTTACACCAACTACCTGTCGGTACTCTACCGCGGCTACAGCAACATCAACAACGCCGCTGGTGTGACACTCGGATCGGGCGACGCAACCAATTCACCCGACCTGGTGCCTGGCTCGCAGAAGATGGCCCAGATATGCGCCGATCAGGCACTGAAAATGGCTCACCAGCACTGGACCGAGCGCAAAACCTCAGCTGTAGGCTCAGGCGCAGTCGTTGGTGACATCGACTTCTATCACAAGAGCTCAATCTCTGACAACAATGGCAAAGGGTACCGCGGATACCTGGGCGTGCTTAAGCATGGCGTGCCCGGCTTCCTGGCCGAGGGTTACTTCCACACCTATATGCCTTCAAAGCAGCGCGCCATGAACTGGGACGCCGACCGTATGGAGGGCGTAGAGTTTGCCCGCGGTATCGCCAACATCTTCGGCCTTGAAAAGGAAAAGACCGGCGACATCTTCGGCGTGGTACGCGACAAGTTCACCAAATTTGAGCACACCTACTACAAGCCCCTGGCATCGACGGCCGACGCTATGCTCCCCCTCAACGGTGTCACCGTAGTGCTCTACGACGAGAACGACAACGAGGTGGCCCGCTACAAAACCGACAACCACTACAATGGCGTTTACGTGTTCCAAAATGTTAAGCCCGGCAACTACACTATCACCCTTGAAAAGGATGGGTATCAGATGCTCAAGGATGAGGACTACTACATCGTAGTCAACGAAGCTACCACCACCTACCCCGATACATGGATGGCCGACATCACTTACGAGCAGCCCGACATCACCTACTACGACTACGAGGATCCTATGGCCGAAATACATCACGTAGGTGTGGCTGGCAGTTACAACATGAATCAAAAATTTGTCAATCGCTCAGTTGAAGGATTTAGCGGCGTTAACAAGACCATCGTACGCAACGGATATATCTTTGGCATTGGCAACAACACCATCGCAATTGCTGAAGCCGCTAACGGCAGTGGCGTGCGCACCGTTAACACCGAAGGTCTTACAGGTATCAACGACTTCGCCCTGACAGCCGACCACATACTGGTTGTCCCCGCAAACGGCAAGCTTTATCGCTGGAAAAATGACCCTATCGGCCTCCCAGCAGCTCTCCCCCGCGAGATGGCCAATAAGGCGAATATGCAGATACCCAGTGATGTAACCACCATTGCATACTCCGGAACATTAGAAGAGGGCACTGCATATATGATGGACAAGAACGTTAAAACCCTCTATGTGTTCAACATCAAGGATGGTGAAATCACCGCAGCCCACACCGAGGATATGTCAGACTTAGCATCCGATGGGACTAACCTGTATGTATCTCCCCTTCACGACAACGCACTCATGGCCAAAGACGCTGGCAATCGACTCACTGAGTTCAACTTAGCAGGTCAACAAAACGGTCGTCCCACGGTTATAGCTTCAATTAATGATGCTTCAATGCTGCAAGGCAACAATCTCTCGTTCTTTAAGATGGCAGGTGGCACTTTCCTTGTCACCCAAGCAGTTCCCGTACCCGGCTCTAATGGTGTCAGCATGATTGATATTACCAAGGGTATAGACCATCGTCGCATTGTGAAGACCACCAATTGCGACTTTAATAACGCTATGTCTTTGGCAGTCAACGGCCAGTGCTACGTGAATTATGACTCACGCTCAGGAGCATATAAGAACTACTACTTCGACCTGTACGCAACATCGGCTGATGGCAAACTCACACGCATCACCACAGAGGGTGTTGAGCAGACACGCGAGCTTGCTTCGTACGCCTACGACCTCAAATGCGATGGCTCCGACATGGTCAACATCCACTTCAAGTCGACCGGCAACGCTCCCGAGGCCAACCTCATCCTCACCAACGTTGACGATGCAGCCGACGTGATTACCGTGCCCCTGGGCAAAGTAAACGAAGGTGACAATACCGCAACCTACGACCCCACAAACCTCGCCGAAGGCAAGACCTACCGCTGGGGTATCGAGGTGGTATCCAACGCCATCCCCGAGTCAGGCAAAGTTTGGGCCGCTTTCCCCTCAGGCAAGACACCCAACAACTCCGGCAAATCTACCACCCCGCGCGACGGATTGGTAGTCTTCACCGATCCCGCGCTCCCCACCTACGGCTATTCAGTGATGTCGCTCGGCTACAATCAGGGTCTGTGGGTTTACGCTCCCGATCATACTCTTGTTGGCACATACGCCGCAGGCGATGATAAGCTCGACGCTTCCAACCACTCATCGCTCTTCCGCGGCACAGCTCGTGGATCCAAGACCGTTTGGGCCGACTACTCCGACAAGGGAGCCGGTTACTGGGAATTTGACCCCCTCAACCCTGAGGCTGGCATCAAGAACATCCTCGCAGGAACCAACGACGGCACAGGCGCACACATCTATGACGGTAAGAACATAGGAGGAAGCGCCACCGATATAGCCTTCTACGGCACTGGCGACGACGAGGTGCTGTGGGTAGCCGCACAGGACACCCCAACCCCCAAGACATCCAACAACATAGTACGCTACCGCTCAGCCGGCAAGTCGATTATCGACATGGCTCCCGACCAAGTATGGGACGGCTCGAATGGATTCCCCGACACCAAGGGCATGTGTACCGCTACCACTGTAGCCGGACTCCTCCCCACCGAGCGTGGTCTGTTTGTTTCGGCAATCCGCACCAGCAACAAGCACACCGCCGCAACTCCGGCCTTCGTACTCTACGACTACACCGGCAAGGAGCTGCTCAACTCAGCCAACATCGAAGGCTTCGTAGCAGGCGGTACCGGATTGGCAATGTCGCCCGACTACTCTACACTCTACGCATCGGAAGGCTCTAAGGGTATCGCAGTGATCAACCTTGAATGGAACAATGGTGTGCCCACAGCCACCAAGTCGTACAACATGAGCGTCAGCGGCACCGAGCACTACCAGATGTACCTCGACCCGGCCGGCAACCTCGCTGTAGTAGCGCGCGGCACAGGCTACGAGCTTTATACCATCCGTAACAACGATCCTCGCTGCACCACCCCGGCTCTTCCCACAATGACAATCACCAATGCGGGTGCGGGCGTTGATAACGTGCTTCAGGACGCTGCAAGCGACGACGCTCCCGTGGAATACTACGACCTGCAAGGTCGCCGCGTGATCAATCCCGCCGCCGGGTCTATTCTGATCCGCCGTCAGGGCACCAACGTCACAAAGATCATAGTGAAGTAACTTACTCTTCGAACTCAACGACAAAAGGCTGCGCATGCGCAGCCTTTTGTCGTTTCGAATATGGGGCTTCCGATATCGTGGCCCCTTCGCCATTACATCATTTTCCCACAAGCTTCTTCAGGGAGCCAAGCGAATAGTTGTCATCCCTATTTTCAATGGGGGTGATTTTGCCGTCCTTACAGTAATAAAGCTGGGGTATATACTGAATATTGTAAATCTGAGCCAGGTCACCACTCTGATCAACGTCCACTTTATAAATCGTCACACCGGTTTCAGCTGAAAGCTGCTCAAGCACAGGTGCAAGCTCACGGCATGGTCCACACCATGTAGCCCAGAAGTCGACTATAGCAGTTTCAGTCCCAAGATAGCTGTATGGGGCATCCATAGCCGCCACCTTAGCGCAATACTCTTTTGTGGTGAGATTTATCACCTTCGCGTCAACCACATGTTTCACACTGTTGAAGCTCAATTCGTCATCCGGAGCCTCGATACGTATAGTATCGCCTGCACTGCTCGACGGCTTCGCGCCCTTATTGCATGAACTCAGCGCAATGGCAGATGCACTCACAGCTATCAAGGCAGCAATTGTACAAAAAACCTTTTTCATTTCTATTGATGTTTAGTTATTACCTTCTTACGGCAAAGATAGAGTAAACCGATAATTCTATAACAAACTTTTTCCTCAAAATATTTGTTAATAATCCAAATAGTTGTACCTTTGTGACACATTCAATCACATCTTCCCCCTATCCATATTTTTTATTTGTCACTTACAACGCCGACACTATGTAGGCCATTGGAGGAAGAGATATGTTCGCCAGAATTCTCAAAACGTTCAAACCAACGCTTAACAACTTTTTAACGATTATCCTCTCTCCGTCAATACGATAATCGACACACCTTTTACATTACAATATGTATAATATCGCCGATTTAAATGCGATGGGCGACAACGAACTGAAATCCATCGCCGAATCCATGGGTCTAAAGAAAATCGACCTTTCACACAAAGACGAACTTGTCTACAGCATCCTTGACCAGCAGGCCATCGACCATGCCGCCAACGCTGCCGAACGCAAGCCTCGCCAACAAAAAAACAAAAAAGAAAACAACCCTAAACCACAACCCGAAGCCCAAAGCGCAAAAGCAGCCACGCGCCGCGGTCGCCCTCCAAAGGCTAAGGATAACGAAACATCCGACAACGCCGAGCAACAGCAATTGCCTGCACTCCCCCTTGAATCAGGAGCCGAGGCAGCTGTAGCACCGGTTCAACAGTCAGCTGAGCTCCCCTCGGACGCCCCCGAGACCCCAAAACCTCGCCGCGGACGTCCGCCCAAAAATCGCCAGTCTCAGAATACAACCGATGAGGGTGCGCCACAGAGCATAACCGACCAACAGCCGGAACCTGTCGTAACACCCGAGCCGGCTGCTGATCAGCCCGTCGCCGATCCCACCCCCAACGCTCAGGCCGCAGCTGATGTCAAACCACAGGAGCAACCCCGACCCAAGCGCGATTTCCGCCCTCAGAACTCAAGCCTCAACTCATTCTTCCCCCACAGCGGCGGACAGAAATTCGTTCCCCGCTCACAGCGTGAGAAGGAGGAGGCAGCCGCCGCTGCGGCCATAGCTGCGGCCACCGCCCCCATCATGATTGGCGAGCCTACAGCCAACCAGCAGCAGGCACCACTACCCGGCCAAGGTAAAAAGAACAAGAAAAACCGCAACCAGCGTAACCAGCAGCAGCAACAGCAGCAACAACAGCAACAACGCCAGCCTCAATACGACTTTGATGATATTCTCGAGGCCTCAGGCGTGCTCGAAATCATGCCTGAAGGGTATGGATTCCTGCGCTCAAGCGACTTCAATTACCTTGCCTCTCCCGACGACATCTACGTAACTCAACAACAAATCAAGCAGTACGGGCTCAAATCAGGCGACGTGGTAGAGTGCAAGATTCGCCCACCCCGCGAGAACGACAAATACTTCCCCATGTCGTCAGTGACCCTCGTAAATGGCCGCTCCCCTGAGTTCATCCGCGACCGTGTGCCGTTCGAACACCTCACCCCGTTGTTCCCCGATGAAAAATTTGATCTCACTTCGGGTCGCACCAACAATCTGTCAACACGCGTAGTCGACATGTTCTCACCTATTGGCAAAGGGCAGCGCGGTCTCATCGTTGCGCCACCCAAAACCGGTAAAACCATACTTCTGAAGGATATTGCCAACGCCATAGCCGAGAATCATCCCGAAACTTACATTATGATTCTGCTGATCGACGAACGCCCCGAGGAGGTTACCGATATGAGCCGCTCAGTCAACGCCGAGGTAATAGCACCCACATTCGACGAGCCAGCAGACCGTCACGTCAAGATAGCTCAGATCGTTCTCGAAAAAGCAAAACGCATGGTTGAGTGCGGTCACGACGTAGTGATTCTGCTCGACTCAATCACACGCCTTGCCCGAGCATACAACACCGCCCAACCAGCGTCGGGAAAAATCCTGTCAGGAGGTGTCGACGCAAACGCTCTGCAAAAGCCCAAACGATTCTTCGGTGCCGCACGCAACATCGAGGGTGGTGGATCACTCACCATCATCGCCACAGCACTTACCGAAACCTCGTCGAAGATGGACGAAGTAATCTTCGAAGAATTCAAAGGCACCGGCAACATGGAGCTACAGCTCGACCGCAAACTTGCCAACAAACGCATATTCCCCGCAGTCGACATCATGGCTTCAAGCACTCGACGCGACGACCTGTTGCTCCGCAAGGAGACGCTTAACCGCATGTGGATTCTCCGCCGCTACCTGTCAGACAGGAATTCAATCGAAGCAATGGAATTCATCAAGGATCGCATGGAGCGCACCACCGACAATGACGAACTGCTGCGCTCAATGAACGAGTAATGCCATTTTATTGCCCACATAATTAAAATTCACTATTTAATAGTTAAATATTATTATCAGGCGACCCATAACCCTTGCGGTCGCCTGATTTCTTTTTATCTTTGCAGAGCAATTAAGAGAATATATTGTCTCCTACGATATATTAACCAGACTAACTAACATGAAACACAGAGAAGGCCCCATGCTGTGAAGCATCGGGCCTTCTTGACTTTCACCCCACACCGCCATGGGGAAAGCTACATGATACATGTTTCAATTCAGCCGCACGGCTCGTGCACCCGAATCGTTACCGTCTGCCGGTGTCGTCACCGTGTAGGGCTGTCCACCGGAGCAGCCGATTTCGGCATTAAAGGGTGTTGCGTCAAAGCGGATAGCCCGCAGGGCTTCCCTCTATATAACCACATGACAGCTCCGTGAGCTGGCTTGTGGATGTGAAGATGTATAAGTTGATGCGCCTGTAAGGCGCTACTCTAATCTCTTGAAGTGAATAGAGGAGCGCCCTCGGGGGCGCTTTCCGTGAGCTATTCCTCTCTTTCCACAAGCCAGCTCGCTGCACTCGCAGTCATGTGGTTATTTAGAGAGCGGCTCTTCGAGCCAGTAACAACTCTAAAAACTCCGAAAAACATCGGGGGCGCGACCTGATGGCCGCGCCCCCGCGATATTAGGGAATTATGATTTCGAGCGATTAGAGCACGATCTTAGATACCTCGTTGCCCTTGCGTACGATGTAGAGCTGACCTTTGACGGGCTCGTTTACGCGGATACCCTGGAGGTTGTAGTACTCAGCTGCAACGGCTGCGTCGTCGGCGTCGATAGTTTCAACTCCTGTAGGCAGGTTGCTTATCGATACGGTATTATCTTTGAAGTTCACGGTAAAGTAAACGTCGAGAGGATAGCTTGAGAAGGGCCACATGTCGAACGAATTGTCATTGCGTCCGGCATAGATCATCACAGGAACATCCACTTCCTTAACAGCATAGTTGTTGTACTCAGCACCCCAACGTGTTCCGATGTTGCCCCAGCCTGAGCCTGCGTGCTCGCAGATGCTGAAGTGACCGCCTGACATGTTAACTGCGCCATAGTAGGTATAGCCGTCATCCTGGAGTTTAAGTTCACCAACTACTGCAGGATTCCAGCTACCTGCAGAGAGTTCGCCGATGATAGCGCAAGATGCGGGAACGTTGAGTTCCTCTTCCTTGAGGATGGTGATAGTAGAGTAGTCGCCTGCCACCTCAATGGTGTAGGGAGCAGTAGCCGTAGTGGTCATGTTGCCTGAGGGTGAACCGGCAAGGAGCTCAGTCTCAACGTTGGGCTCGATAGCGGCGGCGGTGTGGAAGCCAGCAGCATTAAATGCGTCCCAGTTGCCCTTCTCGGTAGAGAGCTTGAATCCATAAGGAGCTGCGGGCACATCGATGGTGAATACCTTCTTGGCCTCGTCGTAGGTTAACTCGTCGGGGTTGACAGCGTCAAAACCACCGTTGATACCTACGAGGTAGAGCTTGCCTGTAGCGGCAGGCTTGTCGGTAGCGTTGGTAGCCCAGATCAGGCCGTTGGCAAGGTCAACATAGGCTGTCCACTGGCCTACGGCGTAGCCGAAGTTGATGTCGGCGTTGCCACCTACGTAGAGAGCGTACTTGGTTTCGCCGGTGTTGTCCTCGATCATCTTGTCGTCAGCTACACAGATCACGCCTTCCTCGAAAGCTGCCCAGTCGGCACCCTTGGTGGTTGACATCTTGAATGATGCTGTACCCTCGGCGAAGGTGTAAGAGTAGATGCCATCGGCATATTCGAACTCAACAGGATTTGCGGGATCCCAGCCCTGGCCACCATAAGCAGCGTAGAGGGGTTCAATTACAGGCTCCTCTGAGTCGTCACCGAATACATAGTGGCGAGCGTATTTGCCAGCAACAAACTCATAAATATCAGCGGCCTTACCGTTAGCACGTGGGTAGGCATTGATAGATACATAGTTTGCTGAGCTCAAGGCTGTTGCATCAATATCCTCTGAAGCAACTACTTGCTGCTCACCATTCTCATCAAGAGTATAGATTACAAAGCCATCGGCATAGTGACCTTTACCAGTAGACTGAACGAAGTAGCGAACGCCGTAGAGATCGAAGAAGTCGAAGCCGTAGCAATATGCACCGTTGTTGTAACGCTGGCGAGTTTTGTATTCTCCGCTCTCGATGTCGTAGTACAATGTTTCGTCACCGCGAGCATATAGATAGCTGGGGGTAGCCAGATCGCCTGCCTCATCGCCAAGCGCGATTTGATCCTCGTAAGTTGCGCCCATGGGGAGGGTGACAACGGGGTTACCATAGGAAGTCTTGGGGAGGTCAAGACTCGCTTGTACGGACTCAATCTCACCGTTGGCTAACTGAATACCATAAATGGCCGCTTTGCTCGAGGGGTATACGTTGAGCAATGCGCCATCGCCCATCATATCACCAAGGATACGACCGAAGAAGTCTGTACGACCACCAGTGTATGAGGGATCAACTTCTCCTGCATTAAGTTCTTTCATTTCTGAACCATCAGCCGAAACGAGGAGGAAGTTTTTGGTCATGCTTGAGTTAGGCCAGCCCAGACCGAGAAGTACGTTACCCTTGGTATCACAACCAATAGCGGTTGTAATCTTCATTGAAGCTTTACCTGCTGTGTTATATTTCTCAACGATGCCGTCCTTTGAAATGGCATAAATCTTCTCACCAGCCTTATTGGGTACGAGGATTTCGCCGGTTACGGGGTTAGCGGCAGCAAAACGGTTTTCTGCGGTAGAGTTTGTGTTAGCATCGAGTTTCTGCTCCCAGTCGAGCTTAAGCTCCAATACGGGTTCGGGATCGGGATCGACGGCGGGTTCATCGAAGCTTACCACGTATACTTGAACTGTGGTGTTGTAAACGGCGATGAAACCGGTGATGTCGTAAGTGCCTGCCTCAACAGGAGCCAGTGAGAAACGGTTGTAGAAGCTAACGGTTGCATCGCCCATTGTTCCATTGAACGCTGTTGCACCCTCGGGGGTAGTTGCGTCGAGCACCACACCCTTCAATGTGATGTACTTCGACTGGTTCTCAGCGGTGAGAGCTGCGGCCTCAACTACTTCGGGTTCGGGGAAGGTGGTTACGTTCTCACCTTTTTCGGGAGTGGTAACAGGCACTATCTCATAGAGGTTGTTGTAGTTGGAGATCTGAGCTTGCCAGCCAGCCTTGAGGGTGTTACCCTTCTCCATGCCTGAGTTGGCGAGATAGTAGAGAGCATAGTCCTTACCGTCGTAGATGTATGTATAAGCGCCGTTTTGGTAAACCACGGTAGCGTCGAAGTTTACAACGAACACATCTGACTTAGCCTTGGGAGCGGGGAGATCCATCGACATCATCTCGGCAATAGAGTTATACTTAGCGGGCATCTTGATGACGTACTCGGCTGAGTTTTCGGCGGTAACACCGTCCTTGGTAGCGCGAGCGTAGAGTGTCATGCTCTTGTCAACTACGATGGGGGCAGTATAAGCTGTCCAAGTAGAGTTGTCGAGCGAGTACTCGATGGTAGCGCCCTCAGTAGAGCAGAGGATTTCAACGTTGATAGCCTCGTAATACTCACCTGCTGCGGGTGAGAATGTGGGCTTGCCTACTGATGTCTCAGAACCGGTATTCCATGTCACATCAATCTTATCGAGGTAAAGCGCACCGCTTTTTGAGCGAATACCAAGGTACTTGTAATCGCCACTAACTGTTACAGAATTGGGGGTAGCACTATAATCCAATGTGCCAAGCTCTGTACCGGCGGTAGTGGCGCTGAAAAGGTCGGCGGCTGATGTGTAGGGTGTATTGCTGCCATAGATTACGACCTGACGGGTATCTAAGGTTTTGGCGTTCCAGGCCACTTCCACTGATACCAGCGTGCCGCCTGATGTGGTAGTTACGATGCCATCGGCGCTTTTATTGGAACGCATCTGGATAGTACCGGCGTCACCTGCTGTCGATCCGGCATAGACAGCATCGGATGAAGCAGTGACATTTGTGAATGTCGTGTAAACGGTTTTGTTATAGCCTGGGAACATGTCAGGCGTCAACGCATCCGTAACGTCAGCATTAGCCGAGAAGCCTAAAGTAAGCAGCGCGGCCAATGAGAGTAGAGTTTTTTTCATGATCTCTGTGGTTTTTTATGGATAAATTGGGTTAAATAAAACTTCTACACATATATATTTGCGCACAAATGTAATCATATTTCTCATAATCACAAATACTTCAAGAAAAAAAAGTCTCTATTTCCTCTTCGGGCGATAGAGACTTGTAGATCATGTGAAACGCGGCAAGGCATTTTATCGCCCCCGGCGGAGTATGTGTTGTGCTATCTGCACGGCATTGAGTGCCGCCCCCTTCTTAATCTGGTCGCCTACTGCCCAGAATGACAGTCCGCAAGGGTTGGTGAGGTCTTTGCGCAGCCGACCCACATATACGGGGTCGGTGCCGGTGACATCGAGCGGCATGGGATAAAGTTTGCGCGATGGATCGTCGACGAGCACCAGGCCTCGGGCGGTCTCGAATGCGCCGCGGGCCTCGGCCAGGGGTATAGGACGCTCGGTTTCAACCCATATTGCCTCGGAATGGGCGCGCATCACGGGCACACGCACGCATGTGGCGCTTACATCGAGCCGGGGTGCATGCATTATCTTTTTGGTCTCATAATACATCTTCATCTCCTCGCGTGTGTATCCGTTGTCGGTAAATGAGTCGATATGAGGTATGACATTGCTGGCCAGCTGGTAGGCGAAATGCTCGACTCTCACCTCCTCGCCACGCGAAAGCTGGCCGTACTGCTCCTCAAGCTCATGCATGGCCTGTGCTCCGGCACCCGAAGCGGCTTGATAGCTCGCCACATGCACCCGCCGAATCGGCGAGAGGTCGTTGATGGGCTTCAAGGCTACGAGCATTATAATAGTGGTACAATTGGGATTGGCAATGATACGCTTAGGTGCTATCATAGCATCATCGCCATTAACTTCGGGCACCACCAGGGGCACGTCGGGATCCATGCGGAATGCCGAGGAGTTGTCAATCATCAAGGCTCCTCGCCCGGTAATAGTGTCGGCAAATTCGCGCGACACATCGCCACCGGCCGATACAAAAGCGAAGTCAACGCCGTCGAAGTCCATGGGTTCATGCCGCAGCTCCTTTACAATTATTTCCTTACCACGATAATTGTAAGCACGGCCGGCAGAACGGCTTGACCCAAAAAGCAACAACTCGTCGATGGGGAAATTCTGCTCATCGAGCACACGGAGAAATTCCTGCCCCACAGCGCCACTTGCGCCAACAATAGCTACCTTCATTTTCAATTACGCAATTTTTAACAGACCGCGAAGTTACAAATTATTTTAAGAGCCTGTCCCATAAGATATAGTCTTTTTTTCAGTGAGATGATGCATCCAGTAGTCGGTGCGGAGTCGCAGCAAAAAGATGAATCCGCGGAAACACAGCTCAACGGCCATCGCAATCCACACTCCCTTCAACCCCAACGTCGGGGCAAGCAGAGCGGCAAGCGTAAGGCGCACGCACCATATTGAACCAAGATTCATACAGCTGGGAATCAATGTGTCGCCGGCTCCGATAAACACGCCATAAGTCACTATCGAAGCCGCAAACATCGGCTCGGCCCAGGCCTCGATACGGAGCACTTCGACACCTGCCTGGCATATCTCACTAACCGGCGATATTATACTCATCATAAGCGGAGCGAACACCCACATCACAACCCCCATAAATGTCATAACCACCACTCCCGACCACACCGTGATTGAAGCAAACCGGCGAGCCAGGTCGTGGCGGGCAGCTCCCAGGCTCTGCCCCACGAGCGTCGTGGCAGCCTCACTAATGCCATAACCCGGCATATAGCACAGACTCTCAGCCGTCACCGCAAAAGCATTGGCGGCGATGGCCACCTGGCCCAAAGGCGCCACAATGGCGGTGATAAGCACCTGTGCGCCGCACATCAGCAAGTGCTCGGCTCCAAGGGGCGAGCCGATTTTAAGGGCTCTCGTAAGGCACCGTCGTGTGGTGATGAAAGTGCCCCTGAATCCGCGCAGATTGAGTGTGGAGTTGTGCCGCCATAAGTACCAGGCCACCACAAGCCCGGTCACGCCCTCGGCCAAGGCCGTGCCTAATGCGGCTCCCGCAACACCCATACCGGCACCCGGTATAGTAAGCGTGGTGACTCCCACCGACACCTCGCTGGTGGGAAATATCAGGAAGAAGTTAAATATCACATCGAGCACACACATACCCACATTGGCCACGCCCGGGAAGAACGTGTTGCCCGAACATCGCAATATCGCACCCGCAAGATAATTTATTTGGAAAAACGGCAGGGCTGCTGTGAATATCATAAAATAGAGCGAAGCTCCGGGCCCCACTTCCTCATCCCCTCCAAGCCAGTAAGGCAAGTGGGGGCCAATAATCAAACCTACGACACATAGCAAGACACTGAACACCAATGATGGCAGTATCGACTGCATGACCACCTCCTGCGCCCCCCTATGATCATTGGCTCCGATACGGTTGGCCACTTGCACCGAGAAGCCCATAGCTGCCGCAGAGCATAATCCCCAGAAAAGCCAGGTTGATGTCGAAACCAGCCCGATTGAAGCCGAAGCAGTGGCACCGAGCGAGCCCACCATCGATGCGTCAATATACTGCATTATAATGGTTGACAACTGCGCCACGATAGCCGGCATACTCAGCACGGCAGTGAGCCGCAATTGCTGACCCAGGGTCATGGGCCGGCCTTTGCGAATCATAGCCAGGAGTTCATCGCGCGATTTAGGCATAGGATACTCAGGCTTATTCCGTTATAGCGATGAGAGCACAGGGAGCATACGATAAAACGCTTCCTCAAGTCGCGACCGCTGAGTGGCAAGATTAATGCGCACGAAGTTTTCGCCACCAGGGCCGTATATACTGCCCGGCGAAAGCATCACACGAGCATCGCGCACCAGCATTTCACAAAGTTGGTCGGCATTAAGCCCTGTCGGAGCTATATTGACCCACAACAGGTAGGTAGCCTCGAGAGGTGTTAACTTAAGCAGGGGCAGGCGAGCTTCAAAAGCCTTTTTTATCCAGAGGTAGTTGCCCCACAGATATTGCTTAAGCTCCTCAAGCCATTCCCCGCCATCGTTGTAAGCCGCTATTAATCCGTCGATGCCAAACGGATTGACATCGCACACCTCGTTGTCGTTGATCGCCCGGTCGATCTTAGCGCGTTTCGCCGGGTCGGGAGTAACGATGTTGGCAATCTGCAACCCGGCGGTATTGAATGCTTTGCTGGGGGAATTGCAGCACACCGAGTTCCACGCCAGCTCATCACTCAGCGATGCGAAGGGGGTATATTTGCAGCCGTCGAAAGTCAACTCGCAATGTATTTCGTCGGATATTATTGTCACATTATTGTCGATGCATATCCTGCCGATTCTCAGCAACTCGTCGCGTGTCCACACGCGTGCAGCCGGGTTGTGAGGGTTACAGAGTATCATCGCGCTGGTTTTGGGGTCGGTGGCCAATGCTTCAAGACCGTCAAAATCTATTGAATAAGTGCCGTCGTTGTTGTATACAAGCTGATTTGCAGCAAGTTGACATCCGTTGTTTCGTATCGATGAAAAGAAGCAATTGTAAGCCGGAGTCTGCACAATCACCTTATCACCGGGGTGGGTAAGTCCCTTGATGATTGCCGACAATGCCGGAACGACACCCGACGTATAAATAATGTGTGATGCGTCGATAGTCCAGCCATGACGCCGGCCAAACCAATCGACCACTGCCTGATAATATTCCTGAGGCACCTTGGTGTAGCCAAATATGCCCTGATCCACACGTCGGCGCAACGCATCTATCACCGCCGGGGCTGTGGGAAAATCCATATCGGCCACCCACAGTGGCAATACATCGGCATCATCAGGCGTATCCCACTTATACGACCCTGTGCCGCGACGCTGTGTCAGCTTATCAAAATCCATAGCAGAAGTAATTTTCCATGTGCAAAAGTAACTAAACTATGACACACTACAATACTTTGCATCATTTAACATTTAATATGCAATACGAAAATGAATGTTAACTGTAGCTCATTTAAACGTGGCCCTCTGCCGTAAAAACGGATTAATCTACCTACATTTGCCCCAACTTTGACAAAAAATTACGAAATAATGACGAATACGCTCACTCACCTTGTAAAGGAGCAGACTGCCAAATACGGCTTGCGCGAAGCTTTCAGCTTCAGGGAAGAAGGAGCCACCGAGAATGTGGCGACATCCTGGCAAGAATTTGACTCACAGGTTGATAACGGAGCTTTTGCACTTGAGATTCTTGGCATTGGCGTAGGCGAACACATAGGCGTATTTTCGGCCAACCGGCCACAAAACCTGATTCTCGAGTTCGCGGCCTATGCCATCAGAGGTGTACCCGTGTCAATATATTCCACCAGTTCACAGGATCAAGTGGAGTACATCCTCGAAGATGCACACATCAAGGTGCTCGCCGTTGGCAACCGCAAGCAATATGAAATAGCACGCGCAGCCATGGTGAGGTGCAGCTCACTCGAACACATAATAGCCCTCAGCAATTTTGACATTGACGCTGACGACCATACTACTCTCACATTTGGCCAATTTATTTCACTTGGCGCAGAGGCCACCGACGCTTGCCGTCAGGAAGTAGAGACCCGACGCAGCGAGGCTACTCCCGACGATGTGGCCACACTTATCTACACGTCTGGCACTACCGGCGAGCCCAAGGGAGCCATCCTACCGCATTCATGTTTTGATGCCTGCATGGAGATTCATCGGGAGCGGCTCACCATTCTCAGCGATTCTGACACTTCAGTGTCATTCCTCCCAATGAGCCATATATTCGAGAAAGCGTGGGCGTACTTCTGCTTATATATGGGGATGAAGTTTTTCATCAACATTGACCCCCACAACATTCAGGACACACTGCGCCGCGAGCGCCCTACATGTATGTGCAGCGTGCCGCGATTCTGGGAGAAAGTCTACACAGGCATTCAAGACAAGCTGTCGCGTGTCGGAGCTTTCAAGCGGATGCTTATGCACCAGGCCGTAAAAGTGGGACGCCGACGCAACCTACATTATAAGCGGCTTGGGCTCAAGGTGCCACGCTGGCTTGAGCTGCGCTACAAATTTTTCGATCGTGAGATTTTCGCACCGATGCGCCGCGTGGTCGGCGTAGACCAAGGGCGCATGTTCCCCACAGCCGGAGCCCCTTTGAGCTCCAATATCACTGAATATCTCATAGCGTGCGGCATTCCCATCGAAATAGGCTATGGCCTGTCAGAAACCACGGCATCCGTTACATGCATGCCCTTCAAGAATTACCGCATAGGCTCCGTGGGCACAGCCATGCCACAGGTAGAGGTGAAGATTGGCCAAAACAACGAGGTGCTAGTAAAGGGGCCGACGGTAATGCGCGGCTATCACAACAAGCCTGAGGCCACTATCGACGCATTTACCTCCGACGGCTGGTTGCGTACCGGCGATGCCGGGAGCATTGACGATGAAGGCAACCTTACACTCACCGAGCGTCTTAAAGATCTGTTTAAAACATCCAACGGCAAATACATCGCCCCTCAAGCCATCGAAAGCCGGCTTGGCGAAGACCCATACATCGAGCAAGTGGCGGTGATAGGCGACCAGCGCAAATTCGTCACCGCCATCATCATCCCGGCTTTCGATCGACTCAAACAGTACGCCAGAACACACAACATCAAGTGGGAGACACTCGACCAGCTCGTCGACAATCCACAGATAAAGCGCATGATAGAGCGACGTATCGACCGACTTCAGCGCGGATTCGCACAGTTTGAGCGCATTAAACGATTCGTGCTGTTGCCCAAGGCATTCACCATTGAGGCCGGCGAGCTCACCAACACCCTGAAGCTTCGCCGCCCCGTGATAGCCA
Organism: uncultured Muribaculaceae bacterium; assembly: GCA_964517875.1. GTDB lineage: Bacteria > Bacteroidota > Bacteroidia > Bacteroidales > Muribaculaceae > JAJPXC01. Next base: position 20,377 of record CAZFEU010000038.1, read on the forward strand.
ACCATTATGCAGGCGAAATAGAATCGATGTACAGCTATTAATGTGAAAAGGGCTGCACCTGATGGTGCAGCCCTAAATCGATTTCTGAAGCGGCCCCGACGATAAGCCGGGTTATGTCGGGCGGCCGGATGTCAGCTGTCGACCACACAGCCGCCGGCCCGTCATTTATCTACGCCCGATGTCGCCATCGGGCTGGAGCAGTCTACCCCCCGGCAATGGGCGAGCAACCCTTAAATGCCGGTATACTTGACCTTGCAACCCATAAGACGTGCGGCACCGAATGTCGCCATCCGGCCCGGTGGGCTCTTACCCCGCCTTTTCACCCTTACCACCCCCGGTGGAGGTGGCGGTAATTTTCTGTCACGCTGCTCTACCGTTACCGATAGCTTCCCGTTAAGAAGTATGGTGCTCTGTGTTGCCCGGACTTTCCTCATCGACAGGGAGTTGTTCACTCCCCGCCTCCGCGACGGGCTGCCAGAGCCGTCGAAATCGAGCGCAAAGTTACAAAAATTTTCCTATAGCCGCTTGGCATTGAGAGCGTCGAGCATTGTTTGAAGCTCCTGGCGAATCTCTTTCAGCCGCTCTATAGCCTGGTGATGGCGGCTCACCCCCTGCGGGTTGCGACGTATCTGCTGCTGGGCGGCGTCGAGCTTCAAACCCTTCTCTTTCACCAGATAATGGATCATGCGGATGGTTTCGACATCCTTTGGCGAATAGAAGCGCGTGCCATGGGCGTTGCGACGCGGCGTGATGATGGTGAACTGCTTCTCCCAAAAACGTAGCGTCGAGGCCGGAAGCCCCAGAATATCAGCGACCTCCGAAATCTTATAATACCTTTTTGACAATTCTTGCTCCATATCGCAAAGGTAGTTATAATTTTTTAAAAAGATTGATTATTTTTGCGAGAGTTATGAAAGTATTAAAACTGTACAACCAGAACATCAACCGACGCCACATCGAAGAACTGGTAGCCGCTCTCCGCGACGGTGAGATAATAGTCTATCCCACCGACACGCTCTATGCCATCGGCTGCGACGCCGTCAACAATCGCGCCATAGAGCGGATATGCCGCCTCAAGGGCATCAATCCGCTCAAAGAGCACCTGTCAATCGTATGCAGCGACATAGCGCAAGCCGCAACCTACGCGCGCATCGACAACCGCGCATTCACCGAGCTAAAGCGCTACCTACCGGGACCATACACATTCATACTCCCTGTGGCGTCCACACTTCCCAAGGCATTCAAGGGTCGCCACGCCGTGGGTGTACGCATACCCGACAACGATATAGCCCGCGCATTGGCCGAAGAGCTTGGCCACCCGATACTCTCCACGTCGATAGAGTATGACCCTGATGCCCCTGATGAAGGCCGAGACCCCGAGTCGATAGCCCTTCACTACGCCGGATCGGTGGATTATGTGGTGGATGGTGGCACAGGGTCGCTCGAACCATCAACAGTGGTTGACCTTACCGACTCATCATCTCCGCAGGTGATTCGCCAAGGCGCCGGACGATACCAATAGCCCGCAGTGTACCATTGTTTTTCGCTTCACAAGCCTAATTATTGGTCAAAGCGACAATTTCATCAAAAAAATTAGCTAAATTCGCGAATTGATTGCGCGCCCTGCATCAAGGCATGCGCGCTCCTCTAAACAGACATTTTTCACTAACCGATTAATCTCATAAACCCATCATAAATATGGCACAGCAAGAAGACGTCTTCAAAAAAATCGTTTCACACGCCAAGGAATACGGTTTTGTGTTCCCATCATCCGAGATATACGACGGTCTGTCGGCAGTATACGACTACGGCCAGAATGGCGTAGAGCTCAAGAACAACATCAAGCGCTATTGGTGGGACGCCATGACGCTGCTGCATGAGAACATAGTGGGTATCGACTCAGCTATCTTCATGCACCCCACCATATGGAAGGCCTCGGGACACGTTGACGCTTTCAACGACCCATTGATCGACAACCGCGACTCGAAGAAGCGCTACCGCGCCGACGTGTTGATCGAGGAGGAGATCGCCAAATTCGACGACAAGATAAATAAAGAGGTGGAGAAAGCCCGCAAGAAATATGGCGATGCCTTTGACGAGGCTCAATTCCGTGCCACCAACCCCCGCGTGCTTGAGCGCGCGGCTCGCCGCGACGCCCTCCACGAGCGTT
>CAZFEU010000039.1:0-22068 GCA_964517875.1 uncultured Muribaculaceae bacterium
ACCTGACTGTTAATCAGGGGGTCGTTGGTTCAAGCCCATCCTGAAGCGCAAAACACATTACTTACTTCTTGCTTCAGTAGCTCAGTTGGTTAGAGCACCTGACTGTTAATCAGGGGGTCGTTGGTTCAAGCCCATCCTGAAGCGCAAAAGATTAGTCTTATTATGCTAAATAGGCCGCGACATGATCATGCCGCGACCTTTTTTTATCGCCCCACCACCTTTTTGTCAGCGAAAACAATTATATTTGTGCTTTAAATCAAACGCATTTACGTTTATGAATGACAAGGTAACATATTGGATGGAGATGTCGGATTACGATTTCGACACCGCCAATGCCATGTTTGAAACCAAGCGTTACCTATATGTCGGCTTCATGTGTCACCAAACGATCGAGAAGATTTTGAAAGCATATTGGAGCAATGTGTCTGAAGAACCCCCATTGAAAATACACAGTCTTTCCCGATTGGCCGAGTAGACTGAACTGGACAAGCTAATGACCGAAGAACAGCTCGATTTTATTGACTCTATTGAACCCCTTAACATAGAAGCTCGCTATCCTTCTTACAAAGACCGCCTGATGAAAAGCCTTAATGCAAGCCGCTGTACAGAACTTCTGAAACAAACCGATGAGTTGAGAATATGGATAAAGAGCAAGCTATAAAATTGGCGCAACGCTATAAGGCCGCAGTTGCTGAGCGATTGCCGTTAAAGGCCCTTTACCTTTATGGTTCGTTCAGCAAAGGCACATATCATGACGACAGCGATATTGACATTGCCGTTGTAGTTGAGCATCTTAATGATGATTATTTCGCTGACACTCCTCTACTGTGGAAACTTAGGCGCAAGATAAGCAACCTTATTGAGCCCGTGCTACTGACCGAGGACAATAATAATCCACTATACTCCGATATACTCAAAACCGGAATATTGATATAACGTTTCCCTAAACACCCGCGACATGCCGTAGGTTGCCGCACCACCGTTGCTCGCAATAAAGCTGTTCGGCCACGCCGGAAGCAAATAGAGCACACCGCATCGGTCGCTATGGGCGAGCGAAAATGGCCCGACCGCCGAGAACAGCAGCCGAGCCAAGCATTACAGAGCTTTTCTACATATTATCAGTTAATTATAACTTTTTTCACCGTCGAGCCTTGGCGGACGATGTACATACCAGGTGCGAGACTGTCGGTCGAGTCAGCTATTCGCACACCGTTGAGATTGTAAACCTCGCAACTCCGTACGCCATCGCCGTCGTCCACCACATCATCAATCCCCGAGAAATCGTACACCTCGATTTTCTTAAAGTTCTTCCATGGGTCGATAGTCTTGCATTTGGCCACAGCCTCCTCAGGCACATACAATGTAGCTGCATAATTTGAGAATATATTGGAGTTTCCCTCGATAGGATTCTTGGTTTCATAATAAACCGAATTCATTGCAGAGCAACCATCGAAAGCCTCCCGACCAATATCTGTAATTGAGTTAGTGATGGTCAGCTTCTTTAGGCTAGTGCAATCTCCGAAAGCGCCATAGCCAATTGAGGAAACAGAATTTGGGATCGTCAACGCATATATCTTTTCGCAACCCATGAAAGCCCAATCACAGATCGAGTTGACTGTATTCGGGATATCAACAGATGACTCACCACCAGGAAACGCTATCAATTTAGTCATATCCTTATTATATAACACTCCATCTTTAGAGGTGAAAGATCCGCCGTTCATCGTCCCGTCGTCGTACTGGTGCTCCTTGAATACGATGTTGTCGACTGTGATGGTGCATCCACCGAAGCCGGCGAAGTCGAAGGCTATCTTAAGAGTGCCGTCGAAGCCCTCTACGTCGGAGAACCATACGATCGAACCACCTGCCGAAACATTAACACGGTCAGCTGTGAAGTATACGTTGTCGTCGCCATCCATCTGAGGCTTAACGGTGACAGCGCCATCCTTGGGAACGGTGATGTTGCAAGAGAAGTCGTAGGTCACGCCGGCCTTAACGGGGATGTTGGTGCCGATGTGTACCTGACCCTGCCACTGGTCATTACCGGTAGCCTCGGGAGCGGTGAAGGTGAAGCCCTTGGTGGGGGTGAGCTCAACAGTGGGCTGAGGAGCAAGCTCTGCCCAGCCGCCGTCGGCAAACCATGTAGTCTGCACCTTAACCTTAGCTTCCTTCCACAAGTTGTGCTCGAAGTCGTACTTAAAGCCGTTTATGCCCATTCTTATTGCAGTCAAGTTTATGCAATTAGCAAACGGATTGGTGCCAATTGATATGACTGTGTTAGGGATAGTAACCTGTGTCAAACTACTACAGTGAGTAAAAGCAATGTCTCCGATTGATGTAACTGTGCTGGGTATAATTACCTCTGTCAAGCCGGAACACCAACGGAAAGCTCCGTTTTGGATTGATGTTACTGTGTATTCCACATCTTCATATTTCACAATTGATGGTATTACAACTTTTCCTGATGGTGCTGACATTGATATATCGCCTAATTGATATCTTACTTCGCAGGTTTTTGCATTCTCATCAGTAATTAAATACCAAAGAGTTTTACCCTGGTATGTATACTTAAAGTCTTTTGCAATTGAATGAAATGCCACCAGTAGTCCGATAATCACAAGTAAATAATGTTTCATAATTGAATAGCTTGATAAAGTAAACTTTATGGAAAGCGGTGCGTCAAATCCGAGCTTGACGCACCGCACATGAGATATTAAACTTTAAACTATTGCTCCAGGGTTATATTTGATACACGTGCTGTGTCACGTCCAGACGATCCGGAAGAATCCTTTTTATACGTAACTGTAACTGATGTTGGCTGAGTGCTTGTATATACAGGTGACTCATATCGAACTTGTTCTGTTCCGCTATATTGATCTGAAGTCCAATTTGTACCTTTAACTACCACATAGTCCCACCCCGACTCTGAACTTACGTCCAAATCAAAGCACAGCTTCTCGCCATACCGCGGTGTGAATGAGATAGTCAACGTGGAGGTCGTACTATTGACCCCTGCATTACCTGACTCCCATGTGCCATCACTTAGTTCTCGCCAAGGATATGTTCCCAATGATGAGACTTGTAGAGTTTCGTTTGCAGGCACCTTATCGGTCTTGAATCGTTGCACATTACCGTAGATGATATATGGGTCATCATCTTCATCGTCATATCTTAATGGAGTCCATGATGAGTCATACCCCATGTATATGTAACCCACTACATAGTAATTTGTCTCAGGATCAAGGTTGTTAATATATATTGAATAATCTTTTTCAGTCGTTGAGGTTTGGATGTAGTAAACATCGGATTCCTCTTGATTCTTATTGTACCAGCTCTTAGCATCGGCCACTTTAAACGCCGACGCATGCGAATATTTGCTTGATATCAAGAAGCCAGCCTTTACATTTTCGATACCTACGAGTGAAATTGGGAATGATCCGTTCAGAGTGGCTGAATTAGCCTCAATCTCGGTTGCTGCTCCGGTATTAACAGTGATTGAACCGGCACCAAGGGTCTTGAAGCTCTTTACCTCAGGAGCATAGAAATACTTGCCATTCCAAGCGAAGAAGGTGCGATAATAGTAGGTTTTTCCAGGTTCGAGCTCTTCTTCCTCACATGTGATACGGCCATTCAGATTCTCCTTTGTGGTGATTTCATCGGGTTCGTCAAAGTCATCTTCAGTGTCAAAGTGGTTTTGCTGCCACTGCTCATAATATTCGTATGTCAAGGTTTCAGCTGTACTCATTTTGACTTCGTCAGTGTAAATGAAGCCGTATTTTTGGTTTTCATTCACATCCTGTAGATTTCCTACATTTACACCACCCTTCATGGCAGCTTTTACCGCACGTAAATCAGTAGCCTCAAGGGTGGCAAGAGTAATTTCAGGTGAGGGATCCTTGGTGGTCACACTTTTTACCTGTGAATAATTATGTATTTTACCTATCTTAACATATGCACGATAATAGTAAGTAGTAGCGGGTTTGAGGTCGATTAACTGTTTCTCAAACTTGCCATCTACCGATGAGCTATTAACCTGCACGCTGGTGCACACATACTTCTCTTTGTCATTCTTACCACTTTGACCATCACAAACGAGTTTCTCCTCATAGTCGAAATTTGGATTTGTAAGTGCTTCCATATACACAATACCAAAGGTGTGGTCGCTTGTGAGCTTTGGAAAGTCAACCGTGCCGAGCAGTACTACATCGGTGTAGGTAACATCGCGAGTAGCACCGACTGTGATAATATTGCCATTAAGATTGCCGTAATCACCGCCGCCGAATGCGCCCTGATTTTCAGGTTCATCTTTAGAACAACTTGTTAATCCTACCGCAACTGCAAGTGCCAGGCCAAGAAGTGTAGAAATTTTAAATTTCATTTTGTGATAATGTTGTCGCCTCCATTCCCGAATTGACCTTTAATTTTTATTACGAAAAAAGCGTGGAATGATGTTCTCGTTTATTGTCACTGAGGCATCGCCAAACGCCCTATAGGTAATAAACAGTCCACTCCCACGCCTTATCGAATATCGATATCCCCTTGCCGGGGAGTGGATATACGACAAGCATGAGCGTTTATGACTGCTTTCTCCCACCTATTGTAAATTTGGCGAATTTCAGTGACAGGATAAAGCAAAAAACGCTTTTTAATATGTCTTGAAATCAGCACGTCAGCGACAGCGCTGATTTCGGGTACAAATTTAGTTTTTATTGTTAGAAATCACAACACGTTAACACATTTTTCCGGGCAACACCTCCTATATTTATCAGATTCAGACGTTTTAACAGCCGCAGGGCGGCTCTGCTACGATAACTATGCTATTTTATTGTTATTAGAGTTATTGGACGGGTCAGACTCGTCCGACCCGTCCGACTAGTTCGACTCGTGCGTGAAATAAGTTTACACTTATTCCAGGTAGCCGCACTCGGCACCAAGAGCCGAGCACAGTATCAACGATAGTTTTTGCGTGCTGCGTAGAGCTGCTCAGTAACGCCTCCATTTTCCAGAAAAGACTGCTGCTGAGCCTCAAGCATTTTGCGGAGCATAAATGTAGCTTGGTTTATCAACGTAATCATCATATTACAAAACTCCTCGGCACCCAGCTTCTCAACATATTCCAATGGATTATTCATAAATCGGTCCGATTTCAGATATTTCCGCATCGCCTCAACCCGGTGATGCCCTTTACCCCATAATTGCAGGTGATGCTGTCTTAAATAATCCTCATAATCCAAAAGCAACTCTTCGAGCGATGCCTTGGCCACATTAGTAAGTTTAAGCTCTGTTTTACGCGAAGTTGTTGATGCAGCACTCCCTTCCGCTATATTTTGTTTTCCCGATCTGGCTGCCTGCTCCATCTGATCGCGTGTACGACTTTTGTATGGGACATAACGTTTGACAAATTCAACCGTTAAATCACAGATAATCTCAGATACCTTGTACACCCTCAGGCGACGATATCCTCCTCCTTGTTTTAAGAATCCGCTCATATTATCCTAGTAATTACAAGCTTCCATTTGGTTTCTGCAAATATAAGATTATATTCAGTAAACTCAGCCTTGCATTACGATTTCTCTCAATGTAAGACCCGTCTGACCAGTCCGACTCGTCCGACCAGTCGGACATAGCAAAACGCGCCCTCGAGGCGGATGCTTCGGGGGCGCGGTGTTGGGCCGGCTGATGTGTGGTTAGAGGGCGGGGATAAGGTTGTCTTTTTCGATATCCTTGAAGTAGCGGTAGGTGTCGACCATGAGCTCGCCGCAGGCAGCGTCGTCGGCCACGATGATGGCGTGGGGGTGGAGCTGAAGGGCGGTGATAGTCCACATCTGGCTCACTGAGCCTTCGATGCCGTGCTTGAGGGCACGGGCCTTGTTGTGGCCATTGACAAGCAGCATCACTTCCTTGGCGTCCATCACGGTGCCTACGCCTACGGTGAGGGCGGTTTTGGGCACAAGGTTGAGGTCGCCGCCGAAGAAGCGCGAGTTGGCTACAATGGTGTCGGTGGTGAGTGTCTTGACGCGGGTGCGCGATGTGAGCGACGATCCGGGCTCGTTGAAGGCTATATGGCCGTCAGGGCCCACGCCTCCCATAAACAGGTCAACGCCTCCGTAGCTCTTGATTTTGGCTTCGAAGCGAGCGCACTCGGCTTCGGGGTCGGGAGCGTTGCCGTCGAGTATGTTGACGTTCTCGGCTGGGATGTCGATATGGCTGAAGAAGTTGGTCCACATGAAAGTGTGATAGCTCTGCTCATGGTCGCGGGGTATGCCGCGGTATTCGTCCATATTGAATGTCACGACGTGCTTGAACGACACTTTACCCTCCTTGTTGAGCTTCACAAGCTCCTTGTACATGCCCAGGGGCGAACTACCGGTGGGACATCCGAGCACGAAGGGATGCTCAGCGGTGGGATTGGCACGATTGATTGAACTGGCCACGTGATATGCGGCCCAGCGCGATAATTGCTCATAATTGGGCTCAATGATTACTCTCATAGTGCTATAGTTGTTAAGTTGAAATGTGTTCCGGGGCAAAATTACTAAAAAGCGGGCAATAATCAACGATGGCGAGCCACTATTTGCCATAAATGTTAAAAATGAACAAACAAACGTTTAGTAATGTTATCCTGTAAAATGATTTCTATTTCTAATTACACTTACGATTAAATTTTTCTTGAGATGAAAGCAAATTGGATTACTATGATTGCTGCATGCGGAGGTTTCTTCATGGCCAGCTCACACGCACAAGCACAGAATGAAGTTGTGGTAGCAGAGGAGGATGTAACCATCACCGATGTTGTGCCCTGCAAGGACCACTATTATTCATCATGGCGCGACAACTGGTTTATTCAGCTGGGCGCAGGTATCAACTCACCTTTTGTGGAGAACACCACTCCCGACGGTGAAACCAAGCACAGCATCACCCCGGCCTACAACGTGGGCTTCGGCCACTGGTTCTCACCCTACCTGGGATGGCGACTCGGATTCCAGTACGCCAACCTGCACTGGGACAACGAGGGATACCAGAAAGCCAAATCAATCACCGGCAATCTCGACCTCATGTGGGATATGTGCAACTCGCTCGGTGGTGTCAACCCCGACCGTGTGGTATCAGTAGTGCCCTTCGTAGGCGTGGGTGGCAACTTCAACTGGGACTTCAAGGGTGATGGCGGCAATATCGTCAACAAGGATGGCAAGCTGAAGAAAAACTCGTGGACCCTCCCCGTTTCAGTAGGCCTGCAGGTGCGCTTCCACCTGTGCAAATATGCCGACTTCTTCGTTGAAGGCCGCGCACAGTTCTTTGGCGACAACTTCAACAACTACGCTTACGGCATGCCAATCGAGTCGAACATCTCGGCAATCGGCGGCTTTATATTCAATATCGGCGGCAAGAACTTCCAGACCTACAATCCTTGCAAGGATGCCGCTTATATCGCCGGCCTCAACGATCAGATCAACTCACTCCGCGGCGACCTTGCCGCCTGCGAGGCAGCCAACGCAGCCCTTCGCAATCAGCAGCCCTCAGTGGTAGTGCCCGACTGCCCCGAGGTGAACAACGCTCCGCTGATGTCGACCGTACGCTTCACACTCAACTCCGCCAAGATTTCTGACGAGGAGATGGTCAACGTATACAACACCGCCGAGTGGATGAAGGCCAATCCTAACGCCAACGTAGTAATCCAAGGCTATGCCGACAAAGATACCGGCTCAAGCGAATACAACTTAGGACTGTCGAAGCGCCGCGCACAGGCCGTTTACGACACCCTCACCAACACCTACGGCATCTCGGCCGACCGACTCACCATCGAGTCAAACGGCTCGACAGTACAGCCTTACTCGGTAAACAACTGGAACCGCATCGTAATCTTCGCACCGGCCAACTGACCGACTCACTCCCCTCAATCTATAAACTGACCCCCAAGCGGCCGCTGTCGTCACCCGACAGTGGCCGCTTTCGCTTATCACTTTCGCACTATATATAAAAATTTATTATCTTTGCGCCTTGTAACAGGCGTTGACTGCATTGTCGACGCACCGACTCGACAACCTAATAACCACATTATATAAATGTACAGATCCAATACATGCGGCGAGCTGCGCCTCGCCGACGCCGGAAAAGAAGTGACCCTGGCCGGATGGGTGCAGCGAGTGCGCAAAATGGGTGGCATGACATTTGCCGACATACGCGACCGCTATGGCATAACTCAAGTGGTGTTTAACGATGCCCTCGATGCCGAGCTCAACGAGCAGGCCAATCACCTTGGGCGTGAATACGTGGTGCAAATCACAGGCACCGTAGCCGAGCGCTCAAGCAAGAATCCCCACCTGCCCACGGGCGACATCGAAGTAATCGCCTCAAAGCTGCGCGTGCTCAACCCCAGCGAGGTGCCCCCCTTTACCATTGAGGACGATACCGACGGCGGCGACGACATACGCATGAAATACCGCTACCTCGACCTGCGCCGCGGCGCCGTGCGCCGCAACCTCGAGCTGCGTCACCGCATGACCATGGAGGTGCGCCGCTATCTCGACTCAAAAGGATTCCTCGAGATTGAGACACCAATGCTCGTAGGCTCCACCCCCGAGGGCGCACGCGACTTCGTGGTGCCTTCGCGTATGAACCAAGGCCAGTTCTATGCGCTGCCGCAGTCGCCCCAGACCCTCAAGCAGCTCCTGATGGTGTCGGGCATCGACCGCTACTTCCAGATAGTAAAATGCTTCCGCGACGAGGATCTGCGCGCCGACCGTCAGCCCGAGTTCACCCAGATCGACTGTGAGATGAGCTTCGTGGAGCAAGACGACATCATCAATCTGTTCGAAGGCATGGCCAAGCACCTGTTCAAGGAGCTGCGCGGCGTAGAGCTCACAGAACCATTCCAGCGTATGCCTTGGGCCGATGCCATGCGCCTGTACGGCAGCGACAAGCCCGACCTGAGGTTTGGCATGGAGTTTGTGGAGCTGATGGACGTACTCAAGGGCTCGGGCTTCAGCGTGTTTGACAACGCCGCATATATAGGCGGCATCAACGCCAAGGGCGCCGCAAGCTACACCCGCAAACAGCTCGACCAGCTCACCGACTTCGTAAAGCGGCCTCAGATAGGAGCAAAGGGCCTTGTATATGCCCGCGTAGAGGCCGATGGCAATGTAAAATCGTCGGTCGATAAATTCTACACTCAAGAGAAACTTCAGGAGCTCAAGAAAGTCATGAACGCCGAGCCAGGCGACCTGATACTAATACTCAGCGGCGATGATGTGATGCGCACACGCAAGCAGCTATGCGAGCTGCGCCTTGAGATGGGCAATCAGCTCGGACTCCGCGACAAAAATAAATTTGCCTGCCTGTGGGTAGTTGACTTCCCAATGTTTGAGTGGAGCGACGAGGAGCAACGCCTCATGGCCATGCACCACCCCTTCACCCACCCCAAAGACGAGGATATACCGCTGCTCGACACCAAGCCCGAGCAGGTGCGCGCCGATGCCTACGATATGGTGGTGAATGGCGTGGAAGTGGGTGGCGGTTCAATCCGTATCCACGACAGCGAGCTTCAGGCCAAGATGTTTGAAATCCTCGGTTTCACACCTGAGAAAGCCCAGGAGCAGTTCGGGTTCCTGATGAACGCATTCAAATACGGCGCACCCCCTCACGGAGGCCTGGCCTACGGTCTCGACCGCTGGGTATCACTTTTCGCCGGCCTTGACTCGATACGCGACTGCATCGCATTCCCGAAGAATAATTCAGGCCGCGATGTGATGCTCGACGCTCCCGCACCGCTCGACCAGAAACAGCTCGACGAGCTTTCAATCGCCATAGTTCAACCCGACAAATAATGCCTTCAATCCAGCAAATCATAGGGGCTATCGAATCGATAGCCCCTCTTTCGCTCCAAGAAGCGTGGGACAATACCGGGATGCTCGTCGGCGGTTCTGACCCCGACCGTCAATGCACTGGCGTGATGCTTTGTGTAGATGTCACCCCGCAGGTAGTCGAAGAAGCTGCCGACCGCAATTGCAACCTTATCATCAGCCACCACCCGCTCATATTCAAGGGATTGAAACGCATAAACGGTATAGGCCGCGTAGAGGAGTCGGTGGTAATGGCAATTCGCAAGGACATCGACATATACTGTTGCCACACTTCAATTGACAAGGCGATTAGCCGAGGTGTGTCGCAACGAATGGCCAGTATGCTCGGCCTGGACAATGTGGAAGTGCTCGCCCCCGACAGCGCCAATCCAGGCGCAGGGCTTGGTGCAATAGGACAACTCCCCACCCCGCTTTCAGCCACACAATTGGCCGACAGGGTAAAGAGCGCCTTCGGCTCACCGGTGGCACGCTGCTCCACACCACCCTCATCCACCATGACACGCATAGCCCTATGCGGCGGATCGGGAGGTGAGTTCATACCCCGCGCCGTATCTCTCGGAGCTCAAGCCTACATCAACTCCGACACGCGGTATCACGATTTCAGCGACTGGGGTGAGCGCATTTTCATTGTGGATATTGGGCATTTTGAGAGCGAACAATGCACAAAACAAATATTTAGTGAAATAATTCAAGAAAAATTTCCTAACTTTGCACACTGTTATTTCGCAAACGAAAAAAATCCCATAAGTTACTTATAGCAAATATGGCTACAGATAAACCCAAAGCAGAGCAGACCCTATCAGTCGACGAGCGATTGCAGTCGCTCTACAAGCTCCAGACGATTCTCTCTGAAATAGACCGCATCAAAACCATCCGCGGCGAGCTCCCCCTGGAGGTGAAAGACCTTGAGGACAGCATCGAAGGCCTGCACACACGCGTCGACAACTTCAAGCGCGAAATCGACGAGATGCGCACCAAGATGGCCGCAGAGAAAGAAAAAATAGCTCAGTCAGAAAACCTTATCGCACGATACAAAGCGCAGCTCGACGAAGTGCGCAACAACCGCGAATTTGACCTCCTGAGCAAGGAAGTTGAGTTCCAGACCCTCGAAATACAGCTCAGCGAGAAGCACCTCAACGAATACGCCCGCATCATCGAATCACGCGAGGCCGAAATCCAGGCCACCGAGGAGAAGCTCGTTGATCAAAACCATATCCTGACCGAGAAACGCGCCGAGCTCGACGAAATCGTATCGGAGACCCGCCAGGATGAAGACCGCCTGCGCGAAGAGGCCAAAGCCCTCGAGCCCATGGTGGATGCCCGCACCCTTGCAGCTTTCAAACGTATTCGCAAGAATGCCCGCAACGGCCTCGGCATCGTTTACATCCAGCGCAACGCCTGTGGCGGCTGCTTCAACCGTATCCCCCCGCAGAAACAGCTCGAAATCAAGATGCACAAGAAAATCATCGTGTGCGAATATTGTGGCCGAATCCTCATTGACCCCGCGCTCGCTGGCGTCGAGGAGGCACAAGCCACCGACAAGTAAAGTCCGTCATAAATAGCAACTTCTACTCAAGCCAGGGTCGATTGTTCCAATCGACCCTGATTTTTTATGTAAAAATCAGGGGAAATAAAAAAGCCGGCTGAGATCCAGTCGGCTTTCTTATTAGTGGCGGGGGCAGGACTCGAACCTGCGACCTTTGGGTTATGAGCCCAACGAGCTACCACTGCTCCACCCCGCGATGTTTTGCGAGTGCAAAGATACTGCTTTTCGGCCCCTATGTCAACCCTTTGAAGCATATCCATGGGTTAAAATATGTTAATTGTCTAATACACAGCCCTGTGCAAATTACACCATACCCTTCACTACTCGTCGAAAGAAAGCCAAATATGATCATGCGTACAATTTAAATGCTAAAATTCTTGACATCACTACTTTTAAGTATTAATTTTGCAGTCAATCTACAAGAATGAGCCACCTGCAGGCGAGCCATTAACCAAAATGAGCAAAAATCGCAAACCTATAATATCGACATTCAGCGCCCACTTCACCTCGACCATCTCGGTGGCCCTGGTGTTACTGGTGCTGGGCATTGTTGTGCTGATGGGCGTAGCCGCCCGTAATGTGGTGCGCGACATACGCCAAAATCTGGGATTTGACGTAGTGTTGTGGTACGACGTTGACGACGCCACCATCGAGCGATACCACACTGCTCTCGACTCCGCAGCCTACGTTGCAAGCTATGAATATGTGTCGATCGACAACGCACTCGATGAATGGTCGGAAATGACCGGCGAGGATCTGCGCGACCTGGGCGATGAGGAGATTTTCGGCCCTACTTTCCGCATCAAGGTCAACGAAGCATACGCCAACAACGACTCAATCCAGACTCTCATAAAAAACATATCTGACGACAATGCCGTTGACGAAGTGATAGCCCACACAGGCATGATTGAAGATATACACCATAATACCCGCTCTATCATTTTAGTGCTTTCGGTGGTGGCAATGGCGCTCCTGCTCATTTCGTTCGTGCTGATCAACAACACCATACGCCTCACAATCTACGCCCGGCGCTTCATCATCCACACAATGAAGCTCGTCGGCGCCACACCGGCATTCATACGTCGTCCATTCCTTTTTGCCGCCATGCTTCAAGGCTTTATCGCCGGACTTATAGCGGCCGCAGTGCTTGCATCGCTGCTCCTATACAGCAGCACAGTTGACCCCACGATAAGCGATATAATCACATGGTATGATGCTGCGATGGTGCTCGTTGCCACAATAATCGGCGGCGTGATAATCTGTGTGCTTGCAGCCCTGCTGGCCACAAACAAGTATCTGCGTCTTGACTACGACGAGATGTTCAATTAAACCCACAGTACACTCGATTTATTATGAAAACAAAATCGCCATACAATAAAAATAAGAGAGAAAATACATCGGCGAAAACCTCTCAGCCTACGGCCGCTGAAAACGCAGCCACGTTCCCGCTGTCGCCACTCAACATGTGGATGATGGTTGGCTCGGTAGGGCTGATTGTGCTTGGATTCCTGCTCATGCTTGGCTCAGGCACCACACAAGAGGCGTTCAACCCCGACATATTCAGCATGCGCCGCATAGTCGTCGGCCCGTTAATCTCATTTATTGGCTTTGTGGCAATGGCCTTTGCCATAATTTACAACAAAAGAAATGCGTCTGGCACACCAACATCTCCGGAGAATGAAAATCCCGTGAGCGCCAACCCTCAATAACCTGCCGCGCAAAATACTCACTCTTTTCTTAACGAGCTATAAATAAACTTTATGGACTGGATTGACGCCCTCATTATGGGCATAGTGCAAGGTCTCGCCGAATACTTGCCCATCAGCAGCAGCGGCCACCTTGAGATATTCCGCGAAATACTCGGTCTGAAACTTGCCGGAGCCGAAGCTCTGGAATTTGATGTCACACTCCATGTAGCCACCGTGCTTAGCACCATCGTAGTGCTTTGGAAAGAATTTACACCGTTGTGCAAGGCGTTTTTCACCTTCGACAACTCAGCCGAATGCAAGTACGTGTACAAGATACTGCTATCGTGCATTCCTGTGGGCATCGTAGGCTTATGTTTCAAAAAACAAGTGGAGCAATTCTTCGGTTCAGGGCTGCTGGTAGTGGGTATATGCCTGTGTATCACAGCCGCGCTACTTGCTTTCGCCTACTTCACACGCACACGCCAGACCCTCCTTACCCCCCAGGGGCGCAGCGGCAACTGCGGGCGTGAAATCGGATGGATCGACGCTTTCGTGATAGGTTGCGCCCAAGCCATAGCCGTGCTCCCCGGCCTAAGCCGCTCCGGCACTACCATAGCCACCGGCATACTTCTGGGCGACAAGCGCGACCGCGTGGCCCAGTTCTCATTCTTCATGGTCATAATACCCATCCTTGGCGAAGCCCTGCTCAGCCTCAAGGACCTCATCACCGAACCCGGAGCCAATGGCTCAGTCGGTTTATTCCCCCTGGCCATTGGGTTTCTGGCATCGTTCATTGTAGGCTGCCTGGCCTGCAACTGGATGCTTCAGTTGGTAAAACGCGGCAAGCTTGTATGGTTTGCCATTTACTGCCTTGTGGTGGGCATAGTGTGCATCCTTTATTAATCAAGCCTACAACTCCCCGCCGTGAATTACCTGCAAGGAGAAATATTCAAAATCGACAAGCCTCTTGGCTGGACCTCATTTGATGCCGTAAAGCGACTGCGCAGCGCTATGTTGCGCCGCATGGGTATCAAGCGCATGAAAGTGGGCCACGCCGGCACGCTCGACCCCCTGGCCACAGGGGTGATGATCGTGGTGACCGGACGCAACACCAAGCTGATCGACACGCTCCAGGCCGGTGTGAAAGAGTATGTGGCCACAATTGCCCTGGGAGCCACAACACCTTCATTCGATCTCGAAACTGAAATCGACGCTCACTATCCCACCGATCATATCACACGCCAGCTCGTAGAAGACACACTCGCCCGATTCAAGGGGGAGATCGACCAGATACCACCGGCATTCTCAGCTTGCAAGGTTGATGGCCGACGTGCCTACAAGATGGCTCGGAAGGGAGAGGAGGTAGAGCTCAAGCCCAAACGTCTGGTAATCGACGAGATAGAGCTCCTTGATTTTCAGCCCACCAGCATCGCTGTGCGCGTGGTGTGCAGCAAAGGCACATATATACGCGCCTTAGCCCGCGACATTGGCGAGGCTTTAGGCTCAGGCGCACACCTGACGGCGCTCAGGCGCACCCGCGTGGGCGACGTGACAATCGATCACTGCCTGTCTCTCGACCAAGCCGTCGATATCATCAAGACCGCTCCGCTGGAAATGCCCGACGATGTTGAGCCAACCAAATGACGGGCGTAAACACAACGAAATAATATATAAACTCCGATCATATATAATGAAGCTATCACAGTTCAATTACACACTTCCAAGCGATCTCATCGCCCAGCGCCCCTTGGAGGAGCGCGACGATGCAAGAATGATGGTTGTGAACCGCGCAACCGGCGAAATCACCCACCACGTTTTTAAGGAGATACTAAATTTCTTCGATGATGGCGATGTGTTCGTATTCAACGACACCCGCGTCTTCCCTGCGCGCCTTTTCGGCAACAAGGAGAAAACAGGAGCAAAAATCGAAGTGTTCTTACTCCGCGAGCTCAACGAGGGTAACCGCCTATGGGATGTGCTTGTGGAGCCTGCCCGTAAAATACGCATTGGCAACAAGCTATATTTCGGCGATGACGAATCGCTTGTGGCCGAAGTGATTGACAATACCACCTCGCGCGGCCGCACACTCCGATTCCTCTACGACGGTTCACACGAGGAGTTCAAGCGCACCCTCTACAGCTACGGCATGACACCACTGCCGCTATATATCAAGCGCACCGCCGATGCCCAGGATGCCGACGACTACCAAACGATATACGCCACCAACGAGGGTGCGGTAGTGGCACCTGCAGCCGGAATGCACTTCTCGCGCGAATTAATGAAACGCCTGGAGATAAAGGGTATCAAGCAGGAGTTTATCACCGTGCACAGCGGCCTTGGCAACTTCCGCGAAATCGACGTGGAGGATCTTACCAAACACCGCATGGACTCGGAGGAGATGAATCTGCCGGAACACGTGGCCGACGTAATCAACGAAGCTAAGATCGCCGAGCGACAGGTTGTAGCAGTGGGCACTTCAGTGCTCCGCGGCATATCATCGGCAGTAGGCATGGCAGGGCATATCAAGCCCTACAGCGGATGGACCAACAAGTTCATATTCCCCCCCTACGATTTCACAGTTACCACCAGCCTGGTGAGCAATTTCCATCTCCCCTACTCCACCATGCTTATGATGGTATGCGCCTTTGGCGGCTACGACCTCGTGATGAAAGCCTACGGCGAGGCCGTCAAAGAGAAATACCGCTTTGGTTGCTACGGCGATGCGATGCTGATTATATGATCGACACCCCGTCGATGTCGGCCAGCCGTTGACGCAACGCCGCCATATTATCGGCTCGTGTCGAAAGGGTCATGCTGCACGAGTTGTCAAAACTCTGCTCCACAACCTTCACCTCCTTGTCCTTGGCCACACGCATCACATCGTTCATCGATAAATAAGGAAAACTGAATGTCACGGTAGCAATATCGTGACATTCTATTATCGTGCCTGCCTCTATGGCCTCACGCGCCGCTTCGCGGTAAGCTACGATCAACCCCGATGTGCCCAACTTTATCCCCCCGAAGTACCTTACCACTACAATCACTATATTGGTGAGGTTGAATGAATTAATCTGACCTAATATCGGCTTCCCGGCAGTGCCCGACGGCTCGCCGTTATCGCTCGACTGATATTCGGTGCGGGCCGAACCAATCATATACGCCCAGCACACATGCCGCGCGTCGTGATATTTGTTGGCAATTGCGCTGATGCGCTCCTTAGCCTCATCGGCCGAGCCAACCGGGTAAGCGAACGAGAGAAAACGACTCATCTTCTCCCTAACAAGCCCCGTCGACTCAGCCGATAAAGTATAGTAAGTATCTGCCACGCTCTTACTTATAATCGAATACGAAATGACCCGGCAGCACACCGGCTTTGTACTTGGCCAGGCGCTCCCCGGTTATTGGATTATAAGCGTTAACATACCCGCTGGTAGTGTAATCGCAGGCATCGCTCACATACAATGTACCATCCTTGGGGTCAACAGCCAAAGTATATGGAGTTTCTATTTCATCGAATTTATCGAGCTTAAGATCTGTCACAACCATAGTTTTGAGGTCAAGTCGTGAAACTGTGGTGGTGGGAATCCAGTTCTCGTCATAGGTTGTGGCAAGCACATAACCGTTTTGGCCACCGACTGCCAATTTTGTTGCACGCACATCTACGTGGGTGTATTCACCGGTGGTGGGATTGACAACATATATGCTTGAGGGCACATCGGCATAATTGCCGGCCGACACCACATATAGCTTGCCGTTGACAGCTGCAATCTGCGTCTGGTTTACGCCAAGTTCGATAGTGCCATCGACACGGAACGTGCTTAAATCGACCACATACAACTGATTATCATACTCTCCGGTTGCATAGTCCTGCGAACTGGTTACATACAGCTTTCCGTCAAGCACCGCCATCTGCTCAGGGTGGATTCCCACTCCGAGTGTGCCGACCACTTCGCTCGAAGCAATATCGACCTTCATTACCGAGCCTTGATTGTTATCGCCCCCTACCCATGAGCTTACGTAAAGGTAATCACCGTGAGCCACAGCATAGCGGGGAGAACTTATATTGATTGCCCCCATGTGCTCACAATTTTCAGCATTAATCACCTCAACCTTGTGCGAGCCATTGATCACCGCGTAGAGCTTGCCATCAGCGAGTGCCAGGTCATTGCCCGTGTCGCCAAGCTCAAGTACGACCGACGGATTGGCCGCACCGTAGGCGTTCTGAGTGTAGGCAAAATCCACAAGATTGAGCATATCGATGGTGGAGTTGTTCATACCCATCTGTCCCTCGTTGAGGATAAACAACTTTGGATCAGTGTTAACCTCCTCTTCTCCCCCCTCGTTGGGACGCTTCGGAGTATCGTCGTCAGAGCAAGACACCAGCAGCATAGCCGCCATAGCAGTTGCGCCTATCAAAGCACGCATAGTCGGGAACCTCATATCTAAATAGTTTAAAGTTAAATATTCAACTAAAAAACAAGCGTCTTAGCTTCATCAGCATCAAGCTACGCCCATTACGCCCACAAAAATACGCATCTTTACCGAATAAACCGCAAAAACCGCAGGGCAACCGCATCAAAAAAACAGCTTTCCACATCGCCACATGACTGCGAGCGCGAAAAGCTGGCTTGTGGTTATATAGAGGGAGGCTCTGCGAGCCACATCGGTATAGTTTCGTCGTAGACGACACATTTGGCATTCGCTTTTGATCACATGAACTGGTAATATCAGTCTCTGTCCAGCAAAGCAATAACTTCTTGTTTCAAAATTGGAAGATGATTTACGACAATACCCCAAATAATGTCATGGCTTAAACTATCATACCCATGAATCAAGTAATTGCGTGTGTCAACAATTTTGCGAGCGGAAGATAAACATATTGAAGGTTGTACCTTTAAAATACGATTAGTGGCTTCTCCAATGATGGAAATGTCCATTTGCACTGCTCGGCGTATACATAAATTCGACATATAATAATCAAATCTCTTATTTCCGACCTCAAAAAATGAATCAATCTCATCAATCATTAAAAGAATATCTTCAAGAGACTTTTTTATGCTGCGCTCCATAACAGTATCTTTTTTTCATCCACTTCTTGTTTGAAATATTTATTTTGAATAGCTGAATAAACAGTTAGATCAACTTCTCTTTTAAATAAGTCTTCAAGTTCGTATTTAAAATCAAAAAAAACATCAGCCATATCAAGCAACTCAATTTTCGAACGGTCGAAAATGACCAACAAGTCTACGTCGCTATCGTCGTTGAAGCGGTCGGTAAGGATTGAACCGAACACCCATAGCTTCGCCACCCTGTACTTCTTGCACAGGGCTATGATTTTATCCATATTGAGTTCAATCAGCTTCACGGCACAAATATAATAAACGTTATATAACAAACAAAAGCGAACTCGGATTTTTTCCAAATTCGCTTTTTGGTGTGGAGTATAGCGGACTCGAACCGCTCACCTCGACACTGCCAGTGTCGCGCTCTAGCCAGATGAGCTAATACCCCAAACTGATGTCACCTCGGTGACTTTGCGATGCAAAGGTAACACGTTTTGGCGATTTTGCAAAAATATCACAATGATTTTTTACAAAAATCGCCAAAAAGCAGCCATGCGTAGATTCAACAACCACGTTTTCAAGCTACAACGCTTTAGTTTTCCCAGGTGAGGAGGATGCGGGCGTGAGTGGTGTCGTCGCTGGTGATGAGGATTTCATCGGCGTTGTCGCCATGCGATGTGCGGCTCACTGTAGCCAGCTGCCCGTAATATGCTTCGTGCATGAATGCGATGTCGACGCGTCGCATGGTATGAGTGTCATAGAAGTCGAGGTCGCGGCAATTAGTCATAAGCCTGAAGTAAACCACGGAGTTGACATGTCGGTTGGCATCGAGGTCGGTATAAGCAAATGTGTATGGATAGCTTGCGTGGCACTCCGAGGGTATGGCACCAAGGCGTGGGAAGGGCGCTATCGGCGCGTGAACACCATCGATGAGTACTTCGGTGAGTCCGTCGGTACCGCTAAGGTCGCCCAGGGTGCGATCGGCCAGGTTGATTGTGAGCCACACCGAGCGCCCGTAGGCAAACACCTCGCCGTTGGCATCGGTAAGTCGGAAATCACGCTCGGAGAAGCGGCGGTTGATGCTCGACACCCATGTGGTGATGGAGTAATGCTCATTGATTTTGGGATAGCGTAGCACTTCGATAGACAATCGGCTCAGCACCCAGGCTTTGCCCTGAGGGAACAGGTCGTCATACCCAATGCCGAGATGGTTGGCGTGGAGGGTGGCTATGTCGATAAGCTGGTGGGCGATGAGGGTCATCGGCATTCGTTCCTGAGCATTACAATCGCCTCCAAGCAGCTGATATTCAACGGTAAATTCTTTGATTTTTGACATCTTTCAGTATGTTAGTGCCGCATCAGAGTTTGCGCATGATCAAGCGGTCTATCAGGGCGTGATTGGTGACAAGGTTCATATTTTCGTCCTCCGGGAGAAAATCGAGGGTAATGGTGGCATTTTCTGCGGGGATATCGACAACGACTGGATTAGAAAGCCCCCAGTCGTCCCAGTTAGCCACGCCGCGTTGAGGCAGCACAACCGTACCGGCCTTCTGCCCGTTGACCATGAGTGAACGGATTGCGGCCTTATTCTCGGTATTGACCGGACCGTTACCGTTGGCATAGCGCACATAGGCCACGTAGCGCCCGGGCTCCAGCCCAGCGGCATTGACCGCTACCGAAGTTACATTATGGTCGGTCTCGGCGAAGCCACCGTTATATCCCACTATCGGCGATTTGGGCTTGTATGAGATTTCATCGGAAGATGGTGCGACAATCTCGTCAACCATCTCAAGCACTATCTCTGAGCGATTGGAAATAGGCTCGGAAGCGAATGAGGGGATGCCTGCCTCTGAGAATCCTACCACCATATACTCACCGGGGGTGGATGCATCGAAGGTGGTGGCGTGAGTTTGCCCCACCACGTTGCCATCACGGATCACCTGGTAATAAGCAATATATTCCAACGGATTCCATTCGAGCACATCTCTGGAGGCATTGAAGCGTGCGGACGGTGTCCAGGGGGCTTTGGCATTGGGAGTGCGGTTGACCCCCATCGGAGTAAACTCCGAGTTCATTACGATTTTGATGTCGCCACCTTTTTTTAGCGCCTTGGCCGGGATAAAGCCATCTTTTACCTCCTTACCGTTGAATGTCATCGACTTAACGCCCGACCCATAACCCTCGACAGTGATATTGAGCTTGGCTCCGCGATAGTCGAAATTCTCAAGTCGGCGGGTATCGGCCAAAGCTGTGGGAACGAATGGGGCAAACCGCAGTCCATCTTTCTCGAAATGTATGCCGAAGAGTATGCGGTTGGTGAGTGCCAGATTGCCCGATAGCGACCAAAGCATATTTGACGAATTGAGCTCTGTGAAGATATCACCGTTATCAAGGTTGAAATTCTCCTTGTTGGTGGCAAACAGCGCCGCCGGACGCACCACCGATCCTATAGCTTCGAGCGTACCCCCCTCATTGCCAGCCTTGGCGTTGGCAAGCGCCCAGTACGATGCCACAAATGGCCAAAGGGCGTTGTTGTGATAGTTGGGCATATCTGCAATCTGGGGGTAGAATATAGCCGCTCCATAGGGGGTCACAGGATTGTTTTCGGTGATTAAGCGCTGCTTGTCGGCAGGGGCAATATCGTAGAGTATGGCCAATGATTCACCGAGTGTTTCGGCTCGCGGGTTGATTATGGGGAAGTCGCGTCCATAGGTATACATGCCGTAGTACCCCTTATCGTCGAGCCAGAACGTGTCATTGATATTCTTAATCAACGCCTGTGCCTGGGTGGCATATTCCTGAGCAGCCTTCTTCTTGCCGAGATCCTGCGCCATATCCGACAAAATCTGCAATCCGGCAGCGTGTACCATGTTTGTACCCATAGCCTCGCTCTGCGCTATATCGGCAGTCTGCATCCACCGGGGATAGCTCTGCTCGCGCCAGTCGATAAATGAGGTTTCACCCTTGACAAGACCACGGTCGGAGTAAGTGGTTAGTGCCTCCTTGGCAAACGAGCGCTCGATAATGGGGTACACCTTTTCGAGCCATGCACGGTCGCCTGTCACCTTATAGATCTCGTAGGCTGCAAGCGCCCATACCATACGGTCGGTTGATATAGGCCATGCGCCACCCGAGCCTGTATCCTGAATTATCTGCCCCTGTGGATTCACCTTTTTCATCAGCGATATCATTGATGCCTCGGGCTGAAGGTAAGCCATCGACAGAATAATCGAGTAGGACACATCGCGGGTCCATACACCGGCCCATTCCTTGCCGGTGCGGAGGGTAGTATCGGGCTCCACGGCGTTGACCATCTCGTCGAGACCCATATTGTAAACGGCTTCGAGAAGCTTATTCGATGTGCTCAGCCGGGGGTAACCCGAGATGTCGTTTTTCAGTTTCCACTGCTTTTCCACGGGCATATAATAATGAGGGGTAGCCGAGTAGGTCGACTGAATCTCGTGGGGAGATACCGCCCAGGCCATGAAACCATCCTGGAATATAGTGTCACCCTGCCATTTGTATGCGTCGGTGGCCACAATTGTAGTGGGCTGAGCCGCAGCCGCATAGCTCAAAGCCATTGCTGTGGCCGCAAGAAAGAAGTGCTTTATATTCATGAGTATGTATCTTGGTTAATGAGATGCTACAAAAATACTATTTTTTTTTGAAGCGCACGGTAATCACGCACACGATTATCTCATCACCAATACAACAAAGGCCCACCATCAGGTGAGCCTTCACTGTGGTGACTCGTATAGGATTCAAACCTATAACCTTCTGATCCGTAGTCAGATGCTCTATTCAGTTGAGCTAACGAGCCAATCCGTAAAAAAGTGGCAACGTGACGATTGCCTTTGTGACTCGTATAGGATTCAAACCTATAACCTTCTGATCCGTAGTCAGATGCTCTA
>CAZFEU010000040.1:0-21937 GCA_964517875.1 uncultured Muribaculaceae bacterium
TCGTGCCCCTGTCCAAGCAGATCCTCGTGCAGGAGAACGACTACGTGCGTGCCGGTACACCCCTCTCTGACGGTGCTATCACTCCGGCCGACATCCTCAACATCATGGGTCCGACAGCAGTTCAGGACTACATCGTCAACGAGGTTCAGGACGTTTACCGTATGCAAGGTGTGAAGATCAACGACAAGCACTTTGAGGTAATCGTTCGCCAGATGATGCGTAAGGTCAACATCCTTGACCCGGGCGATACCAACTTCCTGGAGCAACAGGTGGTCGACAAGCGCGACTTCATGGAGGAGAACGATCGCATCTGGGGCAAGAAAGTAGTAACCGACGCAGGCGATTCCGACACTATCAAAGCCGGTATGATTATCACGGCACGTAAGCTCCGTGATGAGAACTCGGCCCTGAAGCGCCGCGATATGCGCCTTATCCAGGTGCGTGACGCAGTGCCCGCCACATCTGAGCAGATACTACAAGGTATCACCCGTGCCGCTCTTCAGACCTCAAGCTTCATCTCAGCTGCTTCATTCCAGGAGACAACTAAGGTGCTCAATGAGGCTGCAATCAGCGGTAAGGTTGACAACCTTGAGGGTATGAAGGAAAATGTAATCTGCGGCCATCTCATCCCCGCCGGTACAGGTTTGCGTGAATACGAGCGCCTGGTGGTTGTGGGCAAGGATGACATCGATACAATCCGCAAGGAGGATGACGATGAGGTAATCGACGTTACCGCCGTAGAGGTGCTGTAATAAGCAAATCAGGCAACTCATATAAAGGAACAGCGAGGCCCAGAGCCTCGCTGTTCTGCTTTTGCACAAGTAGACTTTCCTAAAGTACAGGTAAAAGGGGAAAAAATCGAGGGCCGAACCTTGTGGGTTGCGGCCCTCGATGTATTATCGATGTGGGTGATTGGGATTACTTGATAAGTTGCTTGGTGACGGTGTTGCCGCGGCGCACTATGTAGAGGCCGTTGGCGGGGTTGAGTACGCGTCGCCCGCTGAGGTCGTAGTATTCCACAGATTCAGCATTAGCTGAGCTGTCAACGGCAACTGATTCCACGCCTGTCATGTCGGTAACATTGTATTTCACCAGCCAAGAGTCGAATGAGCCGAGCGATTTACCTGCATCTGTACCCATTATAGTAAGGGTAGCATTAGTGCGGGGGAGCGCATAAAGAGTGCTGGGGGCTGCGAGATATCCACCGTAGGTGATGTTGGCATTGCAAAGCTCGATAGTGTTCTTAAGCTCACCGGTAGCGTTGTCATATGTCATCAGGTAGTTGGATGCCGTGATGCCGGCACCTGCCATCTGATAGCCGTAGGTTGTGGTCTCGCTGCCATCGGTAATAGCTACGAAGTCGCTTGATATCACGCCGTTGGGATTCATCACCATGGCTTCTACAGCACCTGTTGCTGCATTAAGAGCCACGTTGAATCCGTGGAGCTGCGCAGCCTTGGAGTCGATAGATAGCGCGCCTGTTTTCATCCCTCCGTTGAGCGCACCCGAGGCTACGATATAGTTGCCGTTGAGCGTCAGGCCACGGTTTTGAAGCACAGCTTTGCCTGCTGAATTGCCGGTGGTCTCCACAGTGGTAATCCAAGTGACGTTGAGGTCGGTATCGAGTTTGCCTACATAGAGTGTGGCAAGTTCGTTGGCCGGATTTACCTGTTTGCCTCCCATCGTGTAAGGTGCGGTGGCACCGGTCACCATGCCGGTGAAGTAGAGCTCACCATTGTCGCATGCAAGGCCTGTGATCTGGTCGATTGTAGCATATGCCGAGGTGGCGTCGGGGGTGAGCTGACCTACGCATTTGCCGGTTTTGTCGAGCTTGACGATGTAAGGATCGCCGTAAGAGCCTTTACCATCCCAGTTGGCGGGCAGATTGACTGCTGCAATTTTCTTTTCGCCACCTGAGAAGGGAGCTACGGTCATTTCGGTGACATGGTAACCGGCCACATACACGTTATCGTCGGCATCTACCGCCACAGAGGTCATTGCCACAGGCTCGGTGAGTGAGTTGTAGGAGGTGTCTCCGTCAATCTGGTGCACCCATGCTATCTCGCCGTTTCCAGTCACCTTAACGACCACTACCACCTTGGGGTTGACATTCTCAGGGCATATATAAGGAGCTTGATACTCAGTGCCATTGGTGCCTTTGATCTTGAACACGTAGGGCGATGTAGAGTTTTTGTCATAGTTTCGTGCTCCGAAAGCCATCACTACGCCACCGTCGCTGGTGGGAGCGATAAAGGTGCCGTTGGACAGTTGCACGTCGCCATAAGTGTTGCTGATATTCCACACAAGATCGCCCTTGTCCGATATTCGGGCCAGTGTGACTGAATACGGTGTCTTCACATTTGCCGACTCGTCGATGGAGAAGTCAGAAGTATTCAGCTCTTCGCTTCCCCATATCAGTTTTGAGGTAGGGTATTGGGCGTCGCAGAGTACATAGAGGTCGGTGCTTCCGGTTACGGGTGCTGCTTGATTGATTGAAGCCTGTTTTTCGCCGCCGAACTGCTTGTACCAGTCGAGCTGGGCTTCAACGGCCGACATTATCACGGTCGATGATGCCAGAGCGAAGCTGAAAACGAGTAATGATTTTCTCATAAGATTAATTAAATGTTTTATGTTACTAATTTGTAAATTCTGTGAGCAAAAGTACAAATAATTTAACAAACAGTCACCTACCCAAAAGTAGGTAAATTTTTGGAGTTGTTAAAGTTTTGAGAGTTTTGAAAGTTTTTAGGGTTGTTAAAGTTTTTAGAGTTGTTAAAGTTGTAAAAGTTGTAAAAGTATAGCCGCGTAGCGGTAAAGAAAGTAGCCGTGGGTTTGTCACCCACGGATACAATTATTTCGTGGCTACGCCACACAGCGTGGGGAGCGAGGGAAATGCCCCAAAAAAGGGTCCTCGGAGAGGCCCAACATTTTATCGGTTGGGGGTTGAAAATGTGAGAGGATTTGAGGGGTGGGATGGAATTTTTTAGTAATTTTACACCAATTAATCATGTCTAACTGGATATAGGCGTGTCTTGTTGATATAAAACAGTGGTATTCAATGCGTAAACCCTTTTTTACAATGGCTTTGGCGATGGTGATGCTCACCGCCGGGGCACAAATAAATTCTCCTCAATCGTCAGGATATCTTTTGCGCGGACGGGGCATGGAGCTTACTGCCAACTATCTTGGTGCTATCGACCAGCTAACACATCTTCAGCAGCTCTCGCCCGATGCTTCGGCTGAGCGCGAAGCTCAGTATCTCAAGGCTATGGCGGCCTTTGAGCGCCGCCAGGCAGATGCACGTCTGCTTCTCGAAGCATATCTCCATGCGTATCCAGCTTCGGCCGAACGACTCACGGTGTCGTTGGCCTTAGCCGACTGCGACTTCATTGAAGGTAAGTATGCCCAGGCCTACGCTCAGTACAACCGTCTGCCAATGAGTTCGTTTGACCAGGACAACGCCGCGTCGCTATGCTTTCACAAGGGTTTTTGCCTGCTGAAACTTGGCGAGTACGACAAAGCCCGCGCGGAGTTTGCCAATCTTGACGGCTCAGCTTCTTACGGCAACGCCGCCCGTTTCTACCAAGGTTATGCAGCCTACGCACAGGCCGACTACAAGGAGGCTGAGTCGCTGCTTAAGGGGGTTGATACATCCTCCACTCCAGGCAATCTTGCTGATGCCTATCTGAGCCAGATTTACTATCTGCGGGGTGATTATGGCGCAGCCATTTCGGCAGCACGCTCGGTGCTCAATTCCAGCATGCCGGTGCCTGATGGGTTTCGCCAGGAGGCTATGCGCATTACCGGCGAATCGCTATATCACCAGGGTAAGCTCGAACAGGCGCTGAAGTATCTCAACGAGTATGTGTCAATGACCGATGAGCCACTTCCTTCAACACTTTATATTCTCGGACTCACCGACTATCGCCAGGGTCGATATGATGCTGCTGTAGAGGCCCTAAGCCCCGTGACACAGCACCCCGACGCAATGGGTCAAAGCGCATATCTGTTGATCGGACAGTCGTACATGAAGCTTGGCAACGTCAATGCCGCAGCCATGGCTCTCGATAAGGCAGCTCAAATGGACTTTGACCGGCAGGTGGCCGAGATAGCATTCTACAACTACGCCGTGGCTCGCACCAATGGTGGTAGAGTGCCGTTTGGCAATGCCGTGGCCAACTTTGAGGAATTTCTTCTGCGTTATCCCGATTCACGCTACGCCGGTGAAGTTCAGGAGTATATAGTATCGGGCTATGTCACCGACAACAACTATGAGCAGGCTCTTGCCAGCATAAATAAGATTAAGAAACCTACCAAAGCCACTCTATCGGCCAAGCAACAGGTGCTCTATACACTGGGAGTGAGAGCGTATGATGACAACGACCTGACCAAAGCAGAGTCGCTGTTCCGTCAGGCTAAGGGTGTGGGGCAATATAACCCGGAAGTGTCGCGCGAGTGCGACCTGTGGCTTGGCGACTGCGCCTATGCGCAGGGCAATTATGCGGATGCCGCAAAGTGCTACCTTGATTACGTCAACGCCGCACCGTCCTCATCGCCCAACCGCTCAATGGGTTACTACAATCTTGGATATACACGTTTCAAGCAGAAGCGTTACGAGGACGCGATCACTAATTTCGAGCGCTATCTTGCTGCATCAGCCGGAAGCAGCCCCGCTATTGTAGGAGATGCCTACACCCGCATTGCCGACTGTCAATATTATCTGCGTCAGTTTGACAAAGCGGCTGCATCTTATCAGAAAGCTATTGATGCTGCTCCCGAAATAGGAGACTACGCACTATATCAGCGAGGCGTGATGGCCGGTATAAATCGCAAATATGGCGATGAGGTGAAGCTGATGGATGAACTCCTTGATAAGTTCCCGGCTTCGGCGCTCGTGCCCGATGCCATGCTGCAGAAAGCTCAGGCCCAGAGCCAGATGGGCGACTTGAAGGCGGCGTTAAACACATATCGCGCCCTCGCTGCCACCTATCAGTCTACCGAGCAGGGACGCAGGGGTATGGTGCTCACCGGAGTCACACTGGCCGCAATGGGCAACAAGGATGAAGCTATCGCCACCTATCGCAATGTGATCAGCAATTACCCCACGAGCCAGCAGGCACAGCTCGCTGTCGACAATCTCAAAGAGCTGTATGCCGAACGCGGCCAGCTCAACGCACTGGCACAATTCCTGGCGAGTGTCGATGGGGCACCACGAGTAGATGACGCCGAGATAGAGCAACTTACATTCGAAACCGCGGCTAAGGATTACGCCGAGCGCCATAGCACTCAGCGCCTAAAAGAATATGTAAAGAATTACTCCAACGGCAGGAACGCTCCCTTTGCCTATGAATATCTTCTTGAGGCCGCAGTTGAGGAGGGCAATCAGGCCAAGGCTTTAGAGTATGCCACCGTGATTGTGGAGAATTATCCACACTCATCGGCTGTGGAGCAGTCGCTACTCACCAAGGGTGACATTGAGTTCGCCCAAGGCCGTGGCGAGAAGTCGCTATCCACTTATACCGAGCTCGAGAAGCGTTCCTCAACCCCCGAGATGCAGGCAAAGGCTCGTTTGGGTATGATGCGTGTCAATGCTCAGCTGGGCCGTAATGCCCAGGTGGTGGCTATCGCTGACAAGCTGCTTGCCTCGGGAGCCACAGGCATAAATCGCGATGACGTGCTGCTGCAGCGCGGACTTGCATATCACGCACTCGGCGACAACGCCAAGGCTATCACCGATCTTAAGCCCCTTACCGCCACCCCTGCCTCTCTCGCCGGAAGCACAGCCACATACTATGTGGGTCAGATTGAGCTTGACAACGGCAACCTCGAAGAAGCCAAGACCATGGCCGACAAGCTTGTCGACTCCAATACCTCGCACTTCTATTGGCTCGCCCGAGGTTTCATATTGCTCAGCGATGTGACGCGTGCCGAGGGCAACGTGTTTGAGGCTGATGAATACCTGCGCCAGCTCAAGGCCAACTACCCCGGAAGTGATGACGACATAAACGCACTGATCAATCAGCGCCTCAAATAATCCGACTGACATAAATATATAATACATCATGAAATCAAAATATGCCATAATCATATCAGCCGCTGCGGCCACCATCCCGGCATCAGCTCAAATCAGCCGTGAGATTATAGTGGAGCGAGAGGTAGTGCCAATAGAGCGCCCCGCAAGCCGCATATCATTGATGCCCGCAACGGTGAAGCCGCAGCCCTCAAATGCCACGGTGAAATTCAGCGACGCAGCTGTTTCAACCGACATCACACCCCTGCGCGCCATGCTTGAGCCAGCTCTTACCGACGAGGCCGATTCTGCGGCGATAAATCAGCGCGGATACCTTGACCTGGGTTACTTCCCCTCGTTTAACCTCGGTCTGTCGGCCGGATATCAGTTGATCAATACCGAAAAGTCGCGGGCCAACGCCTGGCTGCAATACAACGGCCATTCCTACAAGCGGTCAGATAACATGGGTTTTGAAAAGCTGTCGAACAAGCGCAACACATTCACTATAGGTGCCGACGGCCTACATAAGTTGAGCGCCACATCAGGAGTGCTCGCCCAGCTTGGGTACACTTACGACGCTAACAAATGGGAGGTGCCTTTAAGGGATGGGGGGGCTTATAATAAGTTCCCCACACTCAATGCCCATCGACTCAACCTCACCGCCGGCTATTACGGCAAGAGTGGTTTGTGGGGCTATCGTGCAGCTTTCAACGGAGGGGTCAACTCCGTATCGGCTCATCAGGCCTTTGACCCGCAGAACCGCACCACTGAGTGGCTTTATGGCGTGGATGGCGAGGTGAATTATGCCACAGGCGAGTCCTCGCGCGCCGGATTGCGCGTTGAATGGCAGATGCGTAGCGTGAGCTTCGCCGACCATCTGGCCGACAGTAAGACCCTGGGAGTGGTTAAACTCAATCCCTATTGGTACGCCCCGCTGCTCGAGGGAATGAATATGGAGTTGGGCGTTAACGCCGACTTCTCGGTCAACTCGGGCACCGCAGCCAATTTCTCACCCGAGTGTGCCATAGCCTGGTCGCCGCGAGGTTCGATGAGTATTTTTGCCGTTGAGGTTAAAGCCACCGGAGGGCTCTATGCCAACCCACTGTCATCGCTGCTCGACTACACCCCCTATCTCAATCCCTGCTACGAAGAGATGGTTTACATTAACAACCGCGAGGCCAATCCATACCATGCATTGGGTAACTCGCATGTGCCCTACGACATCGCCGCCAATGTCACCATCGGCCCATTCAGTGGCGCATATCTCGAGCTGAGCGGTGAGTACGCCAAGGCCAACGACTGGATGATGCCCTTCATCTACAATGGTAGATGTAGTTGGTCGTCGACCGACGTCAAGGGGTGGCTGCTTGGAGCTAAAGCCGGTTACCGCTTCCGCGATCTTGCCGAGATAAGCGTGGCATATCAGCGCGCCTCTAATGGAGATAAAGATAAGGCCTTTTACCGCTGGCGCGACCGTGCCAAGCAAGCTGTCAGCGCCCAGCTCACCGTGACACCCATCCGTCCGCTTGCCATCGATTTGGGCTACGAAGCACGCTGGGGCCGCAAAGTGTCGCATGTCAGCGGTAGTGTGTGGAGCGATATGTTCCCCCTCACCACCACCAATCGCAGACTTGGCGCCATGCGCAACCTGTGGGTAGGCGCATCCTACCGTCTCACCCCGCAGTTTATGATTTTCGCCCGTGGCGAAAATCTGCTTGGCAATCGCGCACAGCTCATTTATAACATCACCGAGCAAGGTCTCACCGGTCTGATTGGTGCCCAATACACCTTCTGAGCATCACAACGCCATGACCAGTAGGGCTACACTTATACTCTGTCAGTTTATGGCCATGCTCATGGTGGCATGTGCCGGAGAGTATAAGCCCGACCCTGCGTTGGTCACTGTGGCAGAGATTGTAGAAGATCATCCCCAGGATGCTTTACAAGCACTCGATACTATTGATGCAAGCCGGCTTGGCGAGGCTGACCGTCATTACTACGACTTGTTGACCATTAAGGCCACCGACAGGGCCTACATTGTACACACCTCCGACTCATTGATACTTGACGTGATCTCATATTATGAGTCGCATCCACATCAGCAGCTTTATCCCGAGGCCGTGTATTATGGAGGGCGCGTTTACAGCGATTTGGGCGATTACCCCACATCATTGCAATACTTTCAGCAGGCTTTGGATTTGATACCGTCAGATGATGAGCACAGGCATTTGAGAGGCAAAGTGCTGGCACAGACTGGAAGGCTTCTGGAAAATCTTCGATTGTATGAACAAGCCATTCCATACGTCGACGAGGCTTTGACTCTTGACTCCATCGAGGGTATACCCTTTAATCTTGCGTATACGCATGAGCAAAGAGGTGTGCTCGCTATGAAGACTAAGGATTTTGAAACTGCGAAAACCCACTTCGTAAAGGCTCGGGAGTGGGCAAAACAAGTTGGCGATGAGCATGTGGCCGACATGGAGGTCGAACTTGCTGCCGTGGCATTTCGAAAAGGGGAAATTGATGAGGCCAAAAGTATTATAGATAATTGCATTGATAAGGTTCTTGATCCATATAGGAATCTTGCTTTGTATTACGCTACAGATATCTACCATCAGGCTGGTATATTAGATACGGCTTACATATATGCTTTCGAGCTCGCCCACAGTGATGATAGAGCTAACCGTAGAAGTGGATATCGACATCTGCTATCCGACAACCTGATCGGCTTCTCATCGCCCGACTCCCTGAGGTCGTATGTAAGCGCGTATCAGAATGAAATCGACTATTATATGAGCAGTCGCGACTCAGAGCAGGCCCTTGTTCAAAATGCATATTACAACTATAAACGTAAGGTGCAAGAGCGAGATATTGCTGACAAAAAGCGTAAGCAGGCCATGCTGTTTGGGGGTGTCGTTTGCCTGATAGCCATAGTGTTGATTATCATAGTGCTACTGCTCAAAAACAGGAATAAGCGCACCATAATTGAGCTAAGAAATACACTTGACGACCTCGCAGCATTGCAGTCAATGCTTAATAGTAGCAATAAAAAGGGCAAAGTAGATCAACAGTCAGAGAGCGATGTTGAAAGGGATAATATAAAGTCGCTGCGCGAGCAGTTAAGAAGTCAGCTTATGGCACTGAGTGAAGGGCATGATGAAGTTGCTATCCCTCAATATATTGTTGAGTCGGAAGAATATGCGTTGATACAGCAGAGTCTGTCACAAGGTAAAAGTATACCTGTAAATCATGAAATATGGGATGGGCTCGAGCGTCTATTAAATGAAAACGATGACGACCTCAATATGAAGCTGAGGCTTCTCACCGGAGGAGATCTTAAGCAGCATGAGCTGCACACAATTTATTTGATAAAATGCGGGGTGAATCCCACGCAATTAACCACGTTGCTGGCTAAGACAAAAGGAACCATTTCATACCGTCGTCGAGCTCTATGTGTCAAAATACTCGGGGAGGAGTTAGGCCCAACTGTGTTGGACACCATTATCCGCTTGATGTAACAGAGGTGCGCCCCTCAGGCGCAGCACATGGCGCAAAGATAGCGAAAAGCATCCAGAGTAGCGCCACTACGGGCGCATTGGCAGGGTGATGCCTTTCTTCCGCAAGCCAGCTTCGCTGTCATGGGGGACAAGTACGCAAGGGTACCAGTGCGTCCGCAGGGCGCTACTATGTCAACATTGTTTATCATCGGGGGATGGCTTGCGCTGGCTATAAGGAGCAGAGTATAAGACGGTTGTAATTTTTCGCACAAAATTCGCACAACTTTTTGTCCCCTTTCCAACCGCGGTGATATATCTTTACAGGCAAAATTCTAAACCGACTGTTATGAAAAAGATATTGATGATGCTTGGGATGGTCGCATCGATGGCTGCCTTTACTTCTTGCAATGATGAGCCGTGGGAAGATTATAAGTGGGCCACGACAGATGACGGCTTCTTATACAGCACAAACAAATCCATGAGCGAAAAGGATTACAAGTCTAAAGTGATAGGACATGTATGGGAAAGCTATTCTTTTTGGAAAACCTACAATCCGAAAGAATTTGGTAAGCAACAATTTTGGACGGATTATGTTGGCGGAACAGAAGGTGGTGTTTACTTCAACGAAACAGAGTGTATCTCCTTTTACAGAATGTATCCCACATTTGAAGTGGTTACAAATGCGGAGTGGATATATAATAGATACCCTATAGAGAGTGACCCGGAGAAGGGTATAATACGTTTTAACGAATACGTTCTGGTGGGAATCCATAACGGCGACCTGGAGTTGATACGCACTACCACTGATGGTGAGAGACCATTGTATTATTTTGAGCTATGGGGCCGAAAAAGTGGTTACGACATCGATGAAATAATGGCAAACGCTATAACGTATGATGAGCTGGATCGGCTATATAAGGAGTGGCTTGAACAGCAGCATCAAAACCACGAATAAGAATCATCGAAAGCTGAAACGTTAGAAATAGACCAAAGGAAAACGTGAATGGAGGGGCGGGCTTGCTCGTCCCTCTTCATGTTTTGATCTTACAAGGCCGGCGGCTATGTGGTTGTGGCGCTGGATGGATGGCCCGCAGGGCCTGACTCTGTATAACCGCATGACAGCGAAGCTGGCTTGCGGGACAAGTACGCACGGGCACCAGTGCGCCCGCAGGGCGCTACTCTGTCGACGTTGTTTATCATCGGGAGATGGCATACGCTGGCTATAAGGAGCAGAGTATAAGACGGTTGTAATTTTTCGCACAAAATTCGCACAACTTTTTGTCCCCTTTCCAACCGCGGTGATATATCTTTACAGGCAAAATTCTAAACCGACTGTTATGAAAAAGATATTGATGATGCTTGGGATGGTCGCATCGATGGCTGCCTTTACTTCTTGCAATGATGAGCCGTGGGAAGATTATAAGTGGGCCACGACAGATGACGGCTTCTTATACAGCACCAATAAATCCATGAGTGAGAAGGAGTATAAGTCCAAGGTGGTTGGCTACGTATGGCAATGCTATTCACAGTGGGATACCAGAAACCTGAAAGACTTTGGTAAACAACAATTTTGGACTGATTATGATGGATGGTCTGAGGGAGGAGAATATTTCACAGAAACGGAGTGTGTCTCTTTCTATAGGATGGATCCCAACTTAAGGGATATAACTGGTGCGGAGTGGGCGTATATCGTTTACCCGATAGAACGAATACAGGATAAGGGGATACTGAGATTTGGAAATTGTAATATATTAGGAGTAAGAAACGGTGATCTGGAAATTTGTAGAACAGCTAATGAAGGACGATTTTTTTTTGAGCTATATGGACATACTGATAAGTACGACATTGAAGATGTAATGGCAAAGGGCATTACCCAAGAGGAAGCTAATCGCCTTTTTATGGAATGGCTTGAACAGCAAGCCGATGAAAAAGACAAATAAGAAGCTGAGTAGCCGCCCGCTGATTAAATCTTGTTAAAATACGCCTTGAATTTGTGTGATTTTTATTTTTTTTAGTTTAATTTGCGATAGAATATAAGTTTTAATGAAAAAATGATATGATTATGAAAAAAGCTGCTTGTTTAATCGGATTAGCGTTGCTGTTGGGCGCCACGATGTGGGGTCAGCAGAGGGTCGCGTATTTATATCAAATAAAGCAACTCCCTGTAGGCACTGAGTTTGAGTATGATGGCCTTGCCAAGGTTTACAACAATAATTATGGGGGTATGACCCTCGATGATAACACAGCCTTTATCACCTTTGACGTGGTTGACAACGGGTTGCGCGTGACCAACGTTAAGGATGATGCCAAACCTCAGATACCTGTCAAAACAAAGGACTTTGTGGGTAGATTTAAAGGGAAGGTGCTTGGTGAGGGGGAGTATCTTCTTACTCCAGGGCCTAATCATGGGTACTCGGCGGAATTGAGCTCTATAGAGTATTCATCGGGTTGGGATGAATATGAGATGCCTTACGTGCTTGCGTCGGCAGGTGAAAAATTCAGCGACTACAATTATCGCCCCTGCATATTCCGCAACGTGAAGGTGTCGAAATATGACCTTGCCCTATCGGATGTCGCCGAATCATATGAAGTGCTTGATGAGAATGGCGCAAAGGGAATATTCATCGCGCCCGCATCGGCAGGCAATGACCTCACCGGCGAGTATGCGTGGATAAAGTGCACACCTGTAGGGGGTGGCTATCCCTATCCGGCGACCTACGTTGGGCTTGAGAATGTAGAGCTTGGGCAGACTCCTATCGCCGAGCTTACTAAGGCTGCGCAGATTAACGACATAGAGGAAGGCAACTCATTCGTCTTTAATGGAGAGGCTGTGGTATACTTCTGCGACGGAACCTCTATTACACTTGATAACGGTGAAGATTATGTATCACTTGGACTGGAATATTTTTCGGAAGCCAAGCTACCCCAGCCAGGCGATGTAATCACGTCGTTTACCGGTCGCATTTCGCAAACTCCCACCGGATTAGAAGTGGCAGGTGGCCGACATTTCAGCTGCTTCACTAAGCGTATTAATTGCAGCTCGATAGTAACTACTGGCGAGACCCGCGAGCTGGTGTCAATGGCAGCTGATCCTGCGTTGGGCTTCAAAGACTATTGCGATCGTCTGGTGACGTTCCACAACGTGACGGTGACTTTTGAAGACTTAAAATACGTGTTAACACTCCCCAATGGCTCACAGGCTTATGGTCACTTGCAATTTGACCCTAACGATGATAAGCGTGGTGTGTATGATGAAATCACTTGCGTGCCATTGCCACTTCCATTATATCCTGGCGCTGAGCTGAGAAACGTGACATTTGGCGATAAGACCGGTGTGGGCGTAGTGGCCGCAGACAACGCTGCAGAATACGAGTACTTCGACCTGCAAGGTCGCCATATATCCAACCCCACCACTCCGGGTATCTACCTGATGAAGGGTAGCGACGGAACCGTGAAAAAATTAAAGTTATAACAAGCGAACAGACGAAATATTAGAGAAGTGTTAATTAGGTGGTGTGCCGGGCCTGGGTTGGTCGGGCACACCCTTTTATTGCGGATAATGGTGAAAACTATGAGAAAAATGCGTAATTTTGTGGGTGATTTCACGGCGATTAATCAAATGCGGCAGTATGCGTGTTGATTACATATAAGCATGTGAAAACTCAATAGCAATGATTGAACGCATTATAATTGTAGACCACGTTGACCCGGTGACATTCTACGGGGTTAACAACAGTAATATGCAGCTTGTGAAAAATCTGTTTCCCAAGCTGAGGATTTCGGCCCGCGGCTTTGTGATAAAGGTAATCGGTGAGGATGCGGAGACTGCCGAGTTTGAAAAGAAAATCAAGGAGCTTGAGAGCTACTGTGAGCAATACAACAAGCTCCCCGAGGATGTGATACTCGACATCGTCAAGGGTAATGAGCCCCAGGCTCTTAAGGGGGATGGGGTGATAATCTACGGCGTCAACGGCAAGCCCATCACCGCCCGCGTGCCCAATCAGCAGAAGATGATCGAGGCCTTCGCCAACAACGACCTGACATTTGCTCTCGGCCCGGCCGGCACGGGCAAGACCTACGTGGCGATAGCTCTGGCTGTAAGGGCGTTGAAGAACAAGGAGGTGAAGCGCATCATCCTGTCGCGCCCGGCAGTTGAGGCCGGCGAGAAACTGGGATTTCTCCCCGGCGACATGAAAGATAAGATCGATCCGTATCTCGCCCCACTCTACGACGCGCTGGAGGATATGATTCCTGCCGTAAAGCTCAAGGAGTACATGGAAACCAAGGTGATACAGATAGCTCCCCTGGCGTTCATGCGCGGACGCACGCTCAACGATGCGGTGATCATACTCGATGAGGCTCAGAATACTACCGTCCACCAGATTAAGATGTTCCTCACCCGCCTGGGCATGAACGGCAAGATGATTATCACAGGCGATGTGACCCAGATCGACCTGCCGCGCACGGTGCAGTCGGGACTGGTGCACGCGCTCAGAGTGCTGCGCGATGTAGATGGGATAGGTAAGGTGGAGTTTTCAAAGAAAGATATTGTGCGCCACCGCCTTGTGCAGCGTATCGTTGAGGCATACCAGCGCGACGACGACGCTCATAAAGATGAGCCCCAGCCATCAGAGCCGGCCAACTAACAGCAAATTCAACATTCATCACTCATAATTATGACAACACTCACTACCACCGATTTCAACTTCCCCGGACAGCAAAGCGTATATCATGGCAAGGTGCGCGACGTTTACAACATCGATAACGACCTGCTTGTAATGATAGCTACCGACCGCATATCGGCCTTTGATGTGGTGCTCCCTAAGGGAATACCTTACAAAGGACAGGTGCTCAATCAGATAGCTACATACTTTCTCGATGCCACCGCCGACATCGTGCCCAACTGGAAGCTTGCCACTCCCGACCCGATGGCCACTGTGGGCTTGAAGTGCGAGGGATTTCGAGTGGAGATGATAATACGAGGCTATCTCACCGGAAGCGCCTGGCGCGAATATCAGGCCGGAGCACGCGAGCTCTGCGGCGTGAAGCTTCCCGACGGCATGAAGGAGAATGAGCGTTTCGCCCAACCCATCATCACCCCTACTACCAAGGCCGACGCCGGACATGATGAGAACATATCGCGCGAAGAAATCATAGCGCAGGGTATAGTGAGCCGTGAGGACTATGAGGTGATGGAGCGCTACACCCGCGCTCTATTTGCCCGCGGCACCGAGATGGCCGCTGCCAAGGGTCTGATATTGGTCGACACAAAATATGAGTTTGGCAAGCGTGACGGCAAAGTGATTTTGATTGATGAGATCCACACCCCCGACTCGTCGCGCTACTTCTATGCCGATGGCTACCAGGAGCGATTTGAGAAAGGTGAGCCCCAGCGTCAGCTTTCGAAGGAGTTCGTGCGCCAATGGCTTATCGAAAACGGATTCATGGGGAAGGCGGGTCAGAAAGTGCCCGAGATGAGCGATGAGCTGATCAATAGCATATCAGAGCGCTACATCGAGCTGTATGAGTGTGTCACCGGCCTCAGGTTCGAGCGCACCGATTCGACCGACCTCACCGACCGTATCGCCACTAATGTGCTTGATTGCCTGGATAAGGTAGGGGAATGAAAACCGAAGCCCCAAAGCTGGGGGTGGCCAAGGTTGAGGCAACCACCCCTTACGGCGACGACCGCCACAAGTCGGAGCAAGTGCGCGAGATGTTCGACTCGATCGCCCCGGCTTACGACTTCATGAACCGAGCTATGACGCTCGGCATCGACAAGCTGTGGCGTGCAAAAGCCGTGAGGATGATAAAAAAGATGGCTCCGCTCACCATACTTGACGTGGCTACCGGCACCGGCGACCTGGCGATAAAAATGGCCCGCTCGATGCCCCGCGCTACAGTGACTGGCCTTGACTTGTCGGCCGGAATGGTGGAGCGCGGCAATGCCAAGGTGGCCAAGGCCAGGCTCAGTGACCGTGTGAAGCTTGAGGTGGGCGATTCGCTGGCGATGCCCTACGCTGATGGCGCATTTGACTGCGTGACAGTGGCCTACGGAGTGCGCAATTTCGAGCACTTGCTGCAGGGCTACCGTGAGATGGCGAGGGTGCTGAGGCCGGGAGGGATGCTGGTGGTGATAGAACTTTCCACCCCGACATCGCGCGTAGTGAAACCATTATACCGATTTTACACCCGACGGGTGATACCCGCCGTGGGTCGGCTTGTGTCGAACGATAGCCGCGCCTATACTTATCTTCCGGAGTCGATCGAGGCTGTGCCTCAGGGCTTGGCCATGACGGCATTGATGAAGGAGGCGGGATTTGGCCACACGGAGTTTACCCCGCTCACATTCGGCACATGCACCATATACGTGGCCCGCAAATGACCCCGGGGGGGCTATAGCTTGAGGGTGATAATCTGATTTAAGTCGGTGGTGTAGTGACGCGAGAGATGGTCGGTGGTGATATGCCACTCGGATGAATACCCTTGCACCGCGCAGCGCACCGCATTGCGCCCCAGGCGTGAGTTGATGCGGCCTACCGCCGCCATCAGCCGCTCATGCCGCTGACGGTCAATGCGATCGAAGAGCGAACCCTGGATCTCCTCATCGGTGACTATGCGGTCAACTATCACTCCTCCCTTCTTATATAAAAAACCGCCTTCCACCCAGTTGGCCCGGAGAGCCTCGACCGCCGCGGGCACTATCTCCTGCAGCGAATGCGTGGGCACTTCAAAGCGCACCAAGGCGTGGATGGTGTTGGCCGGCACATCGGTGCGGAAGCGGCTCGTGTGGGCAAAGACGTGCATATCGGTGCATGAGGTGTGTTGCTCGCGCAGCTTCCAGGCACATGAGGCGGCGAAATTGGCTATGGCCTCCTCCATTAGCCCTAACGACGTGATGCCCGAGCCAGGGAAGCTGCGGCTGGTGCGTATTGACTGCTTGTGTGGGAGAGGGTCGATGGATATGCAGCTTTCGCCCCGGAGCTCCTTCCATGTGCGCAGCCCGGTGACGGTCATAGCCTGGCGCACCCAGTGGGGCGATCGCATCGTGAAATCCCATGCTGTGTTGATGCCATGATAGTTTAGAGCCTTGACATGACGGTGTCCTATACCCCACACATCGCCTACGTCGAACATGCGTAGCGCTGTTTCACGCTTCTGGGGTGTGTCAATCACGCAGACCCCGCGATACCCTTTATATTTCTTTGCAAAACGTGAGGCCATCTTTGCCAAGGTGCGGGTGGGGGCTATCCCAAGCGATATGGGTATACCGGTGCCTTGCTTCACACTATTCACGATATGCTCGCCGTATTGGCGCAGATCGTCGCAGCTTCCCATGCCTGTGAAGTCGAGAAAAGCCTCGTCAATTGAATAAATCTCGATGCGTGGGGTAAATGTGGCGAGCATCGTCATCACACGCTGGCTCATGTCGCCATAGAGCTGATAGTTAGACGAAAAGACGGCCACATTGTGGGCCTGCAGCATCTCCGCCACCTGATAGTAGGGTGTGCCCATCTTCAGCCCGAGCGCTTTGGCCTCGTTGGAGCGCGCCACAATGCACCCATCGTTGTTGGAAAGCACCACCACAGGCCTATCGGCGAGCGACGGCTGGAATACGCGCTCGCAAGAGCAGAAAAAGTTGTTGCAGTCGGCCAAGGCAAACATGGCTCGTGTTCACCTGAGTGTGTGGATTGAATGTGTCACTACGCCCCATATCATGTCGAAATCGGGGTGGGGTGTGAGTTGGCGCAACGTGAATTGCCCATCGATCCAGGCTACTACCACATCGCCAAGCGAGGGAGTGATCGACTTGTCGACTATCACCAGGTCGCCATTGGATATGCCCACGCACTGCATGGAGCTGCCATCGGCGCG
Organism: uncultured Muribaculaceae bacterium; assembly: GCA_964517875.1. Classification (GTDB taxonomy): domain Bacteria; phylum Bacteroidota; class Bacteroidia; order Bacteroidales; family Muribaculaceae; genus JAJPXC01. The sequence goes on from CAZFEU010000040.1 coordinate 17,383, forward strand.
TGCGAAGAATGTGGTGGGTCGGTTGGATATGAGTACACGGTTCAGGTCGATGCCGTCGGTCATGTAGTCGTTGGCCGGCGATGGGAAGCCTGAGACGGGCATTTTACTGATGTCGGGAGGGATGATCGATGTGTCCCCCTCCCCGGTGAAGCGCGAAGTTTTCATATGGTATAAGGGCTTTGCGACACAAAATTAGGGCAACCCCATGGCTGTGGAGCTGCCCTGTATTCTTAAAAAGTGTGAAATTGCGCTAACTGTCGATTACATCACAATCTTGGCGGCACGGTGTCCCTGGCGCACGATGTAGAGCTGTCCGGCCTCAGGGTTGGCTATGCGTATGCCCTGTAGGTTGTAGTACTCAACGGGTGCCGTGGGGTCGGGATTGAAGGCATCGGCCTCAGTAAACTCGATGCCACTCACGGCTTCGGGGTTGTATACGGTGTATGCGCCGGGGATTTCGAGGTGCCCGGTGTCACCGGTAGAGCCCGAGGGAGAGTATGTGATGTTGACGAGTCGTAGAGGGTAGTAGAGCAGGTCGGCGGTGTCAATGTTGTCGTTGAGGTCAAAAGTGCCTTGTGCGCGCTCGCCTGTGGCGACTGCGTCGGATGTGAGCGAGTAGCGGTTGCCAAGTGCGTCGGCATATTTGATGTTGACGCTGCGCAGCTGTCCTGATGTGGGTGTTACGTCGTAGGCCAATGCTATTGGGAGGCTCCAGAACATCAGGTCGTTAACAGGTGTGAGTGTAAGTGTGATGGAGCGGGTGGAAGTGATGGTGTAGTCGATAGCCACGCCTTCGTCGGTGGGAGTCAACTCACCCTTGGTGCCTGAGAGCGCGAATTTCCAGTTGTCGGACGAATAGTTTTTGAGCAGGTTGTAGCGAGCTTCAACAGGAATCTGAACTGTGGCATTGATTGTAAATGTCTTGTCGCCGATTGCTCCGGTGATTGTGGCTTCACCGTCGGCTATACCCTTAATCAAGCCGTCGTCGGTGACGGTGACAATATTGGGGTCGGATGATATCCAGTTGAATACTGATGGGTCGACTGCTATGGTGCTGATGCCATTGTCGGCTTGCACTTCGGCTATGTATTCGCGGTGAGAGTCAATGAGCAGATTGGCGATGCGGGGAGCGTAGTCGAATGAGTCGTCGATGTTGACAATAATCTGAGCGGTAATATCTCCTGACCTGGCGGTGAGTATACCGCACTTAGAGCCTGTGGCAAGTAGGGTGTTGCCATTGGAAATAGTGCCGAGCTCGGGAGCGCACTCCAGGGTGAAGTCGGTGACGTTGTCGCTCACGAGCACTCCATATTTATTGTATCCGTATATCACCGGGGTGTAGGTGCCGTATTTGGGAAGCGACGCTTTCCAGTCGGCAAACTGTATTTCGGCCACTTCCTTGTCATCGTCGGGAGTATCGACAGCGGCGAAGATTGCGTTGCCCACGGCGCGCTCAGTGCCGTCGGAGCAGCGGTTGCGCACACCGAATGCCGATGTGTAGAGTGTGGATGAGCCGCCACCATCGAGGTTGACAGCCTCATAAGCGCCGGCGTAGAGCATCATATCGGCCAGTTGTGAGGTGCGCACGCCCACTGAGCCGTTGAGTCGACCCTCGATTACCATCATTATGATTTTGTTGCCATCCTGACTCACGCCGATGCCTGTGCGGGGGTGCTGGGCTGATGCGTCGCCGCGTTCACCCTCTGAGTCGAGGCGCTGGCCGTCGCCTACGGTTTTGGGGTTGCCCGACACTATCTGCGTGGGATATATACGCTGGTCGCCGAGCAGCACTATGTTGTCAAACTCCACGATGTCGCCGGTGTGCAGATTGCCCACGAAATCCTTGGCGTTGCCGCGGGCAAATATCACGAAGCCGTCAGAGGGTATGGGGGTATCGCCCGAAGTATTGGGCTCGGATGTGACCTCCATGCGGTAGGTGCCACCGCAGGTGAAGGAGTCGCCGGCAACAAGTTTGGCGGTGACTTCGTAGGAGTTGCCGGTATAGTCGGTCTGGTTGGTCGAGCCCCAGTAGCGGGGGGTGTAGATGGTGACGCCATTGGCGGGGGCTCCAACGTTAATGCCCTTAAACAGGGCTGATGCGGAGCCGCATTTGGCTGTGCCGGTGTAGTAGTTGAGCCGGCCTATGCGAGCCACTCCGTCGCGGTCAACCGAGAATTGGTAGTTGGAGTTGGAGGTTTTGTACACCTCTCCGTCGGCGGTGCAAGAGGTGGTGGGTGAGCCTACCTTCGATGTGCCGTTGGTGGCATTGCCCGATGTGGTGAAGAAGTCGGCGTTGCAGCCTGCGAAATACAGGCGGCTTGAGGTGGACTTGCGCTCGGCCATTGTCGAGGTTTTCTCGGTGCCGGCTACTTTGTCCTTGGCACACACGGCGTGTATTGACACTCCGGGCACCGACTTGTCGATGGTGAGATAGTGCACCTGGAGTTTCTGCCCCACGTTGACAGTGGATTGGAGTGCCAGGTGAGTGGCGGTAGTGCCGGGCCCTACTTTCACATGCTCGATTGTGTCGAGTGAGTATGTGACCCCGAGCAGGTCGACCGAACCTTGACCTGCGGCGTTTAGTGAGCTCATGGCCAGCGCAGCGGCCGCAATTGAGCAAAGGGTAAAGTGTTTCATGTAGGATGATTGGTATTAGTGAGATTTTAAGTGCAAATATAATGTTTTGGTTTGGATTGACAATAATATTAACTAACACTACGTTATATTAAGCAATGAAGTACGCCAAAGTCATATTTGTAGCGCTTGCCGTGGCCCTGGGGTCGCTGGCAGGCTACGCTCGTCTTAACGATAAGGTGCTCAACCGTCCATATGCCGACCTGCGGCGTTGGCATCTGGGTTTTTCGATCGGAGTGCATACCGAGGATCTTAAATTCACCCACAACGGCATAGCCACCGAGGACGGACAGACGTGGTATATGGAGCAGCCGTCGTTCTCGCCCGGATTCTGTGTCACAGGCCTCTTTGACCTGCGGCTCAACAATTACTTCAACGTGAGGGTGTCGCCAGGCATGTACTTCGGCAACCGCGACGTCACTATGCGCAACCTGTCGGGTGACGAGCAGGAGCGAGTCAACATCAAGTCGACTTTGGTTGTGCTCCCGGTTGATGTGAAATTTTCGGCAATGCGACTTCACAATGTGCGCCCTTACGTCACGGCCGGATTCATGCCGGCGTTCGATGTGAGCAAAAAGCGCCGCGAGCCGCTGCAGCTCAAGTCGAACGACTTGTATCTTACCGTGGGATTCGGACTTGACACCTACTTGCCTTATTTCAAATTCATTCCCGAAATAAAATTCTGCTTCGGACTGAAGGATGTATTACAGCACGACCGCCCCGATCTGGCCGACGACCCGGGGATGCTCAAGTACACCAACGCACTTAAGAAGGCCACCTCGCAGATGGTGGTGCTAACTTTCTACTTTGAATGACAACAAATAATTTCAGCCACAAGATATTGACCCGGGTAGGGGTGGTGCTGCTCACCCTCGTATCACTCGCGGTAGCTCAGCCCGCTCTGGGCCAAAGCGACGCTGTGCTGTCGCAGTATTACCAGATGCCGGCCTACTACAATCCCGGTGCTATCGGCACCACTGACTACCTGCAGATACGCGGCGGTGGCCGCATGCAGTGGGTGGGTATTGACAATGCTCCCAAGACATTTCTCGGCGGAGCCAACATGCCTGTGAAATTTCTCAGCAAGCGCCTGGGCGTGGGATTGCTGATGCAGCAGGAAGGTATCGGTCTATATAGCAATCTGTCAATAGGCGCGCAGCTTGCCTATAAGCTTAAGCTCTTTAAGGGTGAGCTGTCGGTAGGCGTGCAGTTGGGATTTGTCGATGAGAAGTTCAAGGGATCGAAAGTAGAGCTCCCTGATGACGATGACTACCACACCTCGGGCGACGACGCCATACCCACAAGCGACATCAACGGCAACGCCTTCGATTTGGGCATCGGAGCCTACTATACCCACAGGCTGTTCTGGGTCGGAGTGTCGGTGACTCATGCCACATCGCCAACGATTACGATGAATGCCGAGTCGGGGCAGGGGGCACAGGAGCATAACTATGAGTTTCAGATAGGTCGCAACCTATATTTTATGGCCGGAAGCAATATTCCGATAAAAAATACGTTATTTGAATTGATGCCCTCGGTGCTTTACCGCACGGATTTTCAATTTTGGACAGCAGAGGCAACAGCCCGGGCCCGATATGCCAAGTTTCTCACATTCGGAGTGGGTTACCGCTACAACGATGCTATAGTGGCCACGGTTGCCGCCGAATACAAGGGGTTTTTCGTGGGTTACAGCTATGATTACCCCATCAGCGACATATCCAAAATCAGCTCCGGCAGCCATGAGATACTCGCCGGCTACAGCCTCAAGCTCGACCTGGGCGAAAAGAACAAGAATAAACACAAGAGTATACGCATAATGTAATATGAAAAGACCATCAATCTTAGCAATTCCAATGGTTACAGCGCTCGCTGTGGCATCGTGTGCCACCGGAGGCCGCAGCTCGGCAGGTGGTGAAGTCAC
>CAZFEU010000041.1:0-21590 GCA_964517875.1 uncultured Muribaculaceae bacterium
AAAAAGAATTCTTCCGACATTTTATTTAATTTCGCACTTGCTTGTTTAATCTGCGACGGTGAGAAAAAGGGCCGCAATTTGGATTTTTGGAAAAACCTATGTATCTTTGTGACCGTTATAAGAATCAGTTAGGGTCTCGTCCAGCAAAGGTCGAGGTTCTTTATTTTTTTGTTACCTGTATATAATATTACCACACTAATAAAATTGACATCACCATGGCAATCACATTTATGACCAGAGAAGGTTATAAGAAAAAAATGGAAGAAATCGCTTACCTTGAATCGGTTAAGCGTCCCGAAATATCACGAGCAATAGCTGAGGCCCGCGACAAGGGCGATCTGTCGGAGAATGCCGAGTACGACGCAGCCAAAGAGGCGCAAGGTATGCTTGAGATGAAGATAGCTCAGCTCAAGGATCTTGTGGCCAACTGCCGCATCATTGACGAGAGTAAGCTCAACACCGATGAGGTGCAGATTATGAATCGCGTCAAAATCAAGGATCATGCCACCGGCAACGTTGTGGAATATACCATTGTGGCTGACTCAGAGGCCAACCTCAAGGAGAAGAAGATTGCTTCGTCAACCCCCATCGCCAAGGGTCTGCTCGGCCACAAACTGGGCGAAATTGTGGAAATCAAAGTGCCATCGGGCATCAAGAAGTTTGAAATCATCGAAATTTCATTTTAATTCATAATATCACCAATGGCATCAATATTTTCACGCATCATAGCTGGAGAAATCCCCTGCTACAAAGTGGCCGAGGACGACAAGCACATTGCATTTCTCGACATCAACCCCGTAGCCCCGGGCCACACACTGGTAGTGCCCAAGCACGAGGAGCCTTACATATTCAATCTCTCCGACCAGGAGCTCGCCGACCTCCACATTTTTGCCAAGAAGGTGGCTAAAGCCGTGGAGAAGGCTGTGCCCTGCAAGCGTGTAGGCATGACCGTTATCGGGCTTGAGGTGCCTCATGCCCATATACACCTGATTCCCATCAACGTAGAGTCGGATATGAGTTTCCACAAGGAGCGTCCTGAGCTTAACGCCGTAGAGCTCCAGGGCATATCGTCGGCCATCGCCGCCGCTTATTCCGCACTTTATCCTACCGAGTAAAAAGGTTTACAGCAGAAATACAAAGTCGCAAGGGCGTAATCCGCACCCTTGCGACTTTCGCTATATTATGTAAGTAGGCGTGTTTGGTGGGGTCGTGAATATTTTGTAATTTTACGGCGTATCACATTTTTGCGTTTCGCACTTCGTAAATGAAAGGACTCACATATCAAGACGCTCACCGGTTGGCAAGAATGTCGGCTACAGTGGCAGTTGTTGCCGTGGTTTTTGCCATAGCATGGTGCTTGCGCGGATATGCCGACTCACCCGCCGAGCCGGCCAAGTCGCTGGCATCGGTATCAGTGCCCGTGGGGAGTAGTGATGCAATACTTGGGGCTGACAAGTCGCAAGCCTACGAGTGTCATCTCGACTCAATGCCTCCCATAGCCACCGTAAGGCTAAGATATGAAAATATCGGCGCGCTGGGCAAGGTGTTCAACGATAGCAATCATGTACATCTCGGAGCCGCTGATGCTGTGGGTATCAACCCCATCACATCGCTCAGCGGGTCATGGCACTTGCGCCGTCCGTTGGTCAGGGTTGAGTCGTGCCCCCTTTATTACGTGGACGAGCTAACCCACTCCGAACCCTATCTTGTGCCAGAGGCACAACTGCTTTTGTCGGAGATAGGGCGGCGATTCAATGCCGCCGTGCAGGAGCGCGGAGGGGGCGGTTACCGATTGAAAGTGACGAGTGTGCTTCGCACCCCCGACTCCATCAAGAGGCTGCGCCGCCGCAACGGCAATGCCATTGAAACGTCGGCCCATCAGTATGGCACCACATTCGACATCAGCTACAGCAACTTCATATGCGACAACGATGAAACCCCATGTCGCATTGACGACCTCAAAGGTGTGTTGGCCGAGGTGCTCAACGGGTTGCGCAACCAGGGCAGATGTTATGTGAAGTATGAAAGGAAGCAATCGTGTTTCCACATCACAGTCCGACCTTATAACGCTTGAACGTAATGGAACCCAATACAAAACGAATTCTGTGGCGCATAAGCAAAGGGCTCATATGGACAGTGGTTGCCGTAGTGCTCCTTGTGCTCGGCCTTATCACCCAGCTTGTAAAGATTCTTTCGCCCGAACGACTTACGCCGCTTGTGGAGCGCGTAGCCGAGAGCTATGTAGATGCCGATGTGAGTCTGTCGCGTGTAGAGCTGACCTTCTGGAGTACTTTTCCCCGCCTTACGCTTGATGTCGACTCGATGAGTGTGGTGAGCAAGTCGCTGCGGGGCTTGTCGGCCGAGGAGCTGCGCGCACTCCCTTCGGGCGCTGACACATTGCTGACTCTCAGTCGTTTTAACGGAGGCATAAATTTGGCTCATCTGGCTGTGGGTCGTCTGACAATCTATGATGTCGTGCTCGATGAACCGATGATCAACGTGGTGGATGTCAACGAGCGTATCAACAACTACGACATACTACGCATCCCGGAGGATACTACCCCCTTCGAGATGCCCAATCTCGCCATCGATTGCTTCCGGATTACCCGGGCCAAGCCCTGGCGCTATACGTCGGTGAGCGATTCAATCAGCGGTTCGTTGCAACTCAACCAGGCTCAGCTCGTGGGAAGCGACGCTCCGTATTACAAACTTGAATTTGGCGGTGATTTTGACTCGCCGAAGCTTAAGGAGTTTAATTTCGACCAAATAGTGATGGGGCTCAATGGCAAGCTCAAGTGGGAGCACTCCCATCCTCACGCTATCGGAGTAGAGGGCCTGACCATTGCTGTTGACCGCTTTAAGGCTACCATAGATGCCGCAGTGGATATGACCGATGATGTCAAGATCGATCAGCTTGACCTCAAAATCGATCCAGTCGACGTAGGGTGGCTCGCATCGCATTGCCCGCGGGAGTATATTGAGTGGATAGAACCATTTTCTACCGACATGACAGTGGCCTTTGATGCACACCTTACCGAGCCATATGCCCTTGCCGACACCACAGCGCTCCCGTCGATAGCCGGTAGGCTTAGGGTGCCAGAGTGCTTTATCAACACCGGCGCAGGTAATGTAAATCACTTTGACTTCGATGCCTCCTTCACTTTCGATGGCAAGGACGCCTCCAATCCATCTACCACCATTGAAAAGCTGAAGATAGCAATGGGTGTCGACTCAATAAATGTGCCATGGCTCGTGGAGCATGCGCCAAAGGGTGTGGCAGGTTACATCAAGCCGCTCCGCACCGACCTCTCAATCAATCTCAGGGGCGAGCTCAATTCTCCTTACAGCTTAAACGATACCACCCTGTTCCCGTCATTCACAGCCAGTATCAACGTGCCGGAGTGTTATGTTGACTATGGGCGGGCACGATTCAAGCGGTTTGCAGTCGATGCCGACGTAGAGGTGGACGGGAGCGACCTCGATAACTCGATACTTACACTCAATCGGCTGCTTATCGAGGGGCCTGCCACAAGGCTCGATATCGACGGTAAGCTTTCTTTCCCCATCACCGACCCGTTGATCATAGGGCATATAGCCGGAAGGGTTAACCTCGATGATTTTCCCCCTCAAATTCGCCGCCTCATTCCGGCCAAAATAAGTGGGCGTCTCACCGCCGATGCCGATTTCAACCTGCGACAGAGCTATCTTAACCGTGCCAATTTTTATCGTACCAAGGTGAAGGGAAGCATGGCGTTGAACGATTTTCGCGCAGAGATGGGCGACTCGCTCACCGCCTGGGTCAACCATGCCCAACTGCGTCTTGGAACCTCCGAGGCCTTCGTGCGCAACGACCGTCCGCGTGTCGATTCCCTGCTCACCGTTTCGTTTAAAATCGACACAGCCACCATAGCGATGCCTGGTATCGACATGAGATTGGCCAATTTAGCGGCCGGCGTGGGTATGGCCAATCGCAGCACCACATCCGACACCTCATCAATCAACCCCATCGGAGGGTCAATTAAGTTGGGGCGGCTTAATATCGAAAACCACTACGATTCAACAAGGGTACGCCTGCGCGACCTCGTGATTGGTGGTACATTGAGCCGCTACCTCGGTGAGGCGCGCGTGCCGCGGTTAGGTCTCCTTATCGCTGCCCGGCGTGCATCGCTGGCATCGCCGGCGGGACGCTTTAACCTGCGTGAAGCTGATTTCAAGGTCGTGGCTCATCTGCGTCCCCCAAAGCGTATGGGCGCAAAAACACAAGCCGTCTACGACTCACTGAAAGTGGTGTATCCTGAGCTTGCGCCCGATTCGCTGCTGACGCTCGCACGCCATACGATGAGTCAACGGCGAGCCCACAGCAATGTCTCTGACGACTCCTCTGAGGTATATGATTTCGGACTTGACAACTCAATGAAAACGTTGTTGCGGCGTTGGGATGTTACGGGCGAACTCAAGGCTAAGAGAGGGCGTGTATTCACGCCCTATTTTCCTTTGCGAAACACTGTGCGCAACGTCAATTGCCAGTTTTCGCTTGACACCATCACAATCACCGACACCAAATACAAGGTGGGGCAAACCGATTTCACTATCAATGGCTCTATCACCAATCTGCGCCGCGCGCTCACCTCGCGCCGCCACTCCCCACTCAACGTAGAGCTGCAACTCAAGTCTGACACGATTCAGGTGAACGAGCTTACCCGGGCTATCTTTGCCGGAGGTGCCTATTCGGCAGGTGCCAGCCGCACCGAAGTGGCTCTGCTGATGAGCGATGAAGTGAGCGAGGAGCAGCTCGACAAAGCCATGGATGCCGAGCAAGACACCATCAGCGGGCCGCTGCTCATACCCACCAATATCGATGCCACTCTCAATGTCAGCGCCAGCAACATAGTATACGCAGATATGCTGCTCCATAAATTCCAGGGCGATATAAAGATGCACGACGGGGCACTCAACCTCAATGAGCTGTCGGCGCACACCGACATCGGCTCGGTGGGGCTTACGGCCCTATACACCGCCCCTAATGTGCAAAGCATGGAATTTGGGTTTGGCATGGATGTCAAGGATTTCCATATAGGCAAGTTCGTAAACTTATTCCCTGCCATCGACTCGGTGATGCCCATGCTCTCGCAGATGGACGGTATAGTCAATGCCCAGATTGCCGCAACATCGCAGGTCGACTCGCTGATGAATATTGAGCTCCCCACGCTGCGAGCTGCCGTGAAGATAGAAGGTGACTCGCTGGTACTACTCGATGCCGATACATTCAAGACACTGTCCAAGTGGTTGCTGTTCAAGCAGAAAAATCGCAATATGATTGATCACATGGCGGTGGAGATGGTGGTCGACAACTCGCAGCTACAGCTATATCCATTCATGTTTGACATCGATCGATACCGCCTTGGCGTTATGGGGCACAATGATATGGCTCTCAACCTCGACTACCACATATCGGTGTTAAAATCGCCATTGCCGTTTAAGTTCGGTATCAATATCAAGGGCACGTTCGACGATATGAAGATACGTGTGGGCGGAGCCAAGTTTAAAGAGAATATGGTGTATGAGCGCATTGATATCGTTGATACCACGCGTGTGAATCTCGTCAAGCAGATTGAGAATGTATTCCGCCGTGGAGTGCGCACCGCTCGACTGGGGCGCTTACAGCTCCCCGGCTCAACCCCGGAGCGCATACCCGATGGCGAGGAGACTCCTCCCGAGGAATCAGCCATAATCGAGCAATATAACTCTGCCTCGCAGCCTCGTCAGGAAGAAGATAAGAAATGACCGACTACACAGAAATCATACTTAAGGGGATCGCCACATACCGTTCCCGCACAGGATATACCGTAATACGCCCGCGCGCTGCCCTGATTGATATGGACGGCACTCTCTACGACTCGATGGGCAATCACGCCACAGCATGGCATCGCATGATGCGAGAGGTGGGTGTTGAGGTGCCCCGCGACGAGTTCTTCCTGTATGAGGGTATGACGGGCGCGGCTACCATCACCCACTTGCTGGGGCGCGAGATGCACCGTACCCCCTCTCCGGAGGAGATAGAACGCCTATATCATCGTAAGACCGAGCTTTTCACCGAGCAAGACCCGGTAGAGCCGATGCCCGGGGCTTCCGAAGTGCTGCGCCAATTCCAGAGTCATGGATTGCGATGCGTGCTTGTCACCGGATCGGGTCAAAGTTCGCTCATCAATCGCCTTGAGGTTGACTATCCGGGAGTATTCTTGCCGGGCGACCGAATCACCTCGCGCGACGTCAAGCATGGCAAGCCATCGCCCGAGCCTTACCTGCGCGCTATGGAGATTGCCGGAGTGCAACCATGGGAGTCGATAGTGCTCGAAAACGCCCCCTTGGGTGTACAGTCGGGAGCTGCGGCCGGAGCTTTCACTATCGGAGTCACAACCGGGCCGATCGCCACAGAGAAGATGCGTGAGGCCGGTGCTGATATCATATTCAGCTCCATGCCCCGGTGCGCCGAAGCTATTAACCAACTTCTGTGTCAGCTAAAGCTCACATAGCACACTGTAGCATATGCAGCAACTGATATTCACCAACGATGTGGCCAAGCGGTTGGATCAGCATATCGACCAAGCCGCTACGCACGGCGTTTTTATCATTTCGGATGTCAATACAGACTGTCTGGTTGTGCCCCGACTGCGTGGAGAGTCGCGATATCTTGCCGCCGCCCCCTCTATAGTGGTGGAAGCGGGTGATTATAACAAAAATCTGGAGTCGTTGACATCAATATGGGAGCAGATGGGGCACCTCGGGGTTACACGCCACTCGCTGATAATCAATGTAGGAGGGGGCGTAGTTACCGATATTGGTGGATTTGCTGCCGCCACGTTCAAGCGCGGTGTGCCTTTCGTCAATATCCCTACCACACTACTGGGTGCGGTCGACGCCGCCGTGGGCGGAAAAACCGGCATCAATTTCAACGGATACAAGAATGAGGTAGGCGCTTTTGCACCGGCCGAGGCGGTGATTCTGTCAACCAAATACTTCTCCACGCTCCCTGAGTGTGAGATGCTTTCGGGCTATGCCGAGATGCTTAAACATGGGCTATTGTCGGGGCGTCGGGCCTACGATGAGTTACTGGCTTACAATGTGACCGATGGCGACGATGCCGCATTGCTCGCCATGCTTGAGGAAAGCGTGAAAGTGAAGGCCGACATCGTGGAGCAGGATCCCACCGAGCGCGGGCTGCGCAAGGCCCTCAACCTGGGACATACCGTAGCGCACGCTTTCGAGGCTTTGGCACTGACCCGCGCATGCCCCGTGCCTCATGGCTATGCCGTGGCCTGGGGATTGGTTGTGGAGCTGGTTCTAAGCCACTTGCTGCTTGGGTTTAGCAGTGCTGATTTGCACCGGTTCGCTGCTTACGTGCTCAATCATTATGGGGCGTTTCACATCACATGCAGCGACTACCCCGAGCTACTTCGCCTAATGCGGCACGACAAGAAAAATATCAACCCCGATACGGTCAATTTCACCCTTCTGCGCCAAGTCGGGGTGCCAGCCCTAAACACCACCGCCACCGACGCCCAAATCAAAACCGCCCTCGACCTCTACCGCGACCTCCTCCACATATAGAGATGCGTCGTATTTGGGTGCCGTGCCGCATCTTTAGCTGATATTTCTGTAACATGTTGATGTGTAGTGATACGCGCTCCAGCTTTTGGAAGCGTTTTCTTTATCCCGTCGCCACGTAAAAGGACAAAAAAGGACTTGTCGTACAATTTTTATTACCCATACCTTTGTCAACAAAGTTGATAACCAATCTAAAATAAAATGAAGAAGCTATGTTTGATGATGTTGGTATGGCTAATGGCTTTGCCAGCTGGTGCATTGACGGCAGAGGATGTAAAGCGTATGCCGGCCAATTTAAAAGATGAGTTGTATGCTATCAATTCAGGAAATTATACTGACTGGAACGTTGTTCACATCGTGCAATATTTTTTGACTGATGGCGATGAGGAAAATGCCCGTAATGTCCTCGCATATGCAAAAGAGACAAACGACTATTCGTTACCTTATTATGCTGCAATCAAGCGTCAACTCGGAATGTCTGAAGAGGCCGATGCGTTAGTGAAACGAGCATTTGATAGTGGTATTGATTTTAAATCGTTCAATGCCAAAGCTCGGGTAGAGATGGCAAAATATTTCAAGAAAAACAATGGAGACCAGGCGCAATACAAGAAATACATTGAAAATATTGCGAAAGATTTCAAGAAATTATCTGCCCAAGATGAACTTTGGGTTGTCGAAGAACTTAAGGCCATAGGTAAGCCTAAAGATGCGGAAAAAATATTGAAGGCAATAGACAATTTTAACTTAAAGTTGGACGAAAATCTTGCTGTAGCCAAATATTACCACCTTGCCGGAGATCAGAAGAGACGGGAGGACTATTTTCTAAAAGCGTTTAAACAACTTGACTTGTCAAGTTTAGGAGGCGTAAAAAACACCATTGAAACGCTCGATGAATGTGGCGAAAACGAGAATGCCATAGATATAGCTAAGCAATGTTACGCAGTATTTACCGGTGTAAACATAGACGGTGACTTAAATTACACTCGTGTTTATAATTGGCTGAATGATTATCTTGCACAAAAAGGGCAGATGGCTTTTATTGATGAACAGAAACAAATTGCCAAACAAGCTGCTGAAGAAGAAGCCATCAAAGGACTCGAAGAGAGAATGAGGAATCCAGGTATGTATAGAAACTACGATGGAGATACAAAGACCTCGGATTATCTGATGTTAAAAGCGAACAAAGGAAATATAGCGGATAGGGAGGGTGCTATGTCATATATGTCATATTTAAAGGATTACATACTAGACCTCCAAAAAAGCAATAATTGTTATCATATTTTATGGGTGTACGAACATCGCGATGAGCTTGGTGACGAAGCAATTGACTTTGTTCCCAAAACTGATAGCCTCTATGACGAGGATTGTCTTAATATGCTACTTAAAGATGGCAGAAAAGATATTCTGGAATGGTACTACCCCATCAAATCGGAACAATATACTTTCATAGACCCGCAGCTTCAAGAGACATTTGAAAAAGTTGACTCGTTGCTGTACGGAAACACAGGGTTTGAGGTTGGCAGTTTCAGATATAAAAAATCGGGCAAGTATCTTTATGCGGAATATATCGGCAATGCGGCAACAGTGACATTCCCGACCAAGGTCACTTACGACGGAAAAGTTATGGATGTTGAAGGAGTGGGAGGTGCACCCGACAATAAAACGCTCATAAGCGTTGTAATTCCCGAAGGTGTCAAAGCTATCGCCAACAAAGCATTCAACGGATGCACAAAACTCACGACAATAAAAGTCCCGTCTTCGCTTGTCTCCGCAGGCTATGAGGCCTTTGCAAATTGCCCGGCACTTACGGCAGTAACCAACTTTAACTTTGCATCCACTGATCAGGTTGCCAATGCCGTAGCCGAATTTTTGGCTGACTGCTATGAATCGCCGAAGATGGTTGACCCGTTCATCAAACAGGTATTGGCGCGCTACGAACCTGAAGATTTAATGGCTTATACCAAACACTGGCTTTTCAAAGACAGTTATGGCTATGATTTCATGATAGGTAAATATTATGCATCCAAAGTCATTGGCAAGAAAATCCTTGTCGGCCTTGCTGCAAAGGGCAATTCTTCGGCAATGATAGACATCTGCAATTATTTTCTCGACGACAACCCCATCTTCACAGCTTCCGATTACCTCAAGTATGCGAAGCTCCTCATTTCCAAGGAACCTGCCTTTGGATACTACTTTATGGGTAATGCTTATGAGAATGGATATGGTGTAACACGCAGCCGCACTCAGGCGCACAGTTATTATGCCAAAGGTCGTCAGCTCAATGACAAAGACTGTGACAGAGGATGGTGGCGCACTCTCTAAACAAGCCCCCTCTATTTAATATTATTTGTTCAGCGCCCCGAATTTATTTTCGGGGTGCTTTTTTAATGGCAAATTTCCGCACTTTTAGTCCTTTTTAGTCCATTTATTGCCGGGTTTTGTTCACTTAGTTAAAATATGTATCTTCGCAGACACAAAATTATTAAATTCACATATGTTAGCAAATAATCCGGCAAGCGAACAATCAAATCTCATCGCACAACTATGCAGACGGGTTGAAGAAACTTTTGGTAGTCAGGTATCAACTCCAAGCAAATTCGAAGCATTGTCCACGATGATTTTTAAGCGTTCCGGAATACTACTCAGTACCACCACGCTCAAACGGCTGTGGGGATACCTGAACGAGCCGGTGGTTCCCCGGACATCCACTCTCAATGCTTTGGCGCGTTTTTGCGGATGGATTGACTTTGAGCATTTCTGCTCAGGAGCGAATGCCACCGTTGAAAGCGGGCCGATTGGCGCACCCGTCATCAGTGCTGACAAGAACATTTTCTGTGGCCAACGCGTTCGTCTGTTCTGGGCGCCATCGCGTATGTGCTTGATTGAATACAAAGGTAATAATCATTGGCAAGTTATTGAAGCTGAAGGGACACGCCTCACCCACGGCGACACCTTTGATTGCGCTATGATAATAGGGGGCGAGCCTCTTTACCTTGACAATCTTTCACATGACGGACAACGGCCCGGCACTTATGTGTGCGGCCGCCGTACCGGTGTTACCTTTGTGCGTAATGAATAATTCAGGCGACCCACAATCAGGCTATGTTGGCGAAATAGAGCCGGAAGCAATAATCGGAAGCCGGATGACCGATATCGAGGTTATCCGTGTCACACAGTCGAATGTAATAGCAAAAGGGCGGCGCTACGGACGATGGTGGCTGATTAAGGGCATCCGTATGGACATAGAGGGTAACACTACGCTGAAAATCAGACTGACAAAGGAATTCGAACTGCAATCCAGACTGCAACATCCCGGTGTGGCGCATGCCGTCAGTATTGAAGAGATTGACGGCTTTGGGATGTGCATTATAATGGAGTGGATTGAAGGCGAAACCCTCGCCGACGCACTGCAGCGCAACACCTACAGCGCAAAGGAACGCAAACGCATAATGCATGAAGTCATTGACGCTGTGGCTCACATTCACAGCCAGGGGGTGGTTCACCGCGACCTAAAACCGTCAAATATTATGATTCGGCGCTCAGGCTGCAAGGCTGTAGTTATTGATTTCGGGCTTGCCGACAGTGATGACTACACCGAACTGAAATATCCTGCAGGCACATCGGGCTTTATATCGCCCGAACAAATGAAGGAAGGTGGCGTAAACCCCTCGGACGATATATACAGTCTGGGAGTTATAATGAACGCCCTCTGTCCAGAGTCCCGCCGTCTTGGCCTAAAATGCCAATTGCCGCGGTCGAAACGGGTAGCTGACGCTGCCGAGCTTCTCAAGCTTTTTGAACACCGGCAACGCCGATTGAGAACTGCGGTTAATATCGGTGTTGCAGCAGGTGTTTTTGCAATGCTTATCGCAGCTGTCATTGTAATCAGGTCTTATATACGCGACAATCTCAAAGCCAACGAAACCATCGTTGAGCTCAATGAACAGAATAATCGCAACGCAAGTTGGATAGCGACCCTTACCGACTCGCTGTATGCGATAAATAAGAAATTTTCCGAATCTGAGGATCAGCGGATGAGCATCGAAACATACCTTTCTGCCAAAAGCGAGAGCACCAAAAACGGGCAAGTGATAATCGACGGAGCTTTAAGCCGCTTTGAGCGTGATTCGATTTCAGTACTCGCCCCCGGCGACTATGTGACATACGTAACACGCATCTCACCTATGGTTGAAACTTTAGAGGATGCAATCGATAGTTATGTCAACTCGTTACAAACTGACCCTTTGACAACGCAAGACATCGAATCCATACGGACAGAACTTTATAACTACTTTAATCGTGCCGTGTCGAAGTATTTGAAGAAGTGGAATAAAAAATTCTACCCCGAATCATAGCATTTGCTCTACGACTGCACTTGGATCATATTAAGTTAGCATTTTTGAAAGTAGTGATATAACAAAAAAGGGCTGCGCTTGGTGCGCAGCCCGCTGTGTAAGATCTCTAATTGGAAATTGCTATTTGTTTTTGTCGATTCTAATGCTTGCCGAGCCGAATGCGCTCAGTCCCAGCTTGTTCATGATGTCTTTCAAAGCCTTTGCTCCTTTGACTGTGAAGCCTGTGGGGGTAAGGCCTGGTGCATAAGCTGCGATACCCATTACGCCAGGAAGTACACCTACGATGCCTCCGCCGAAGTCGGTGACGGCGGGAAGGCCGGCGCCTACGAGCCAAGGACGGTTGGCATGGTGAGGACCGTGTGCGGCGAGTGAGCCGGTTACGCTTGCGGCAAGTGCGCCGTCAAACACGATCTTGCCGGTTGTGGGATTGACACCATCAGCGGCTACTGTCGCAGCCATTGTGGCAAGCTGCTCGGCGGTGACTTCAAGCGCCAACTGGCGGGTGTAGAGGTCGACCGACATTGCGGCATCATCGTAGAGATAATAGCCGGCCTTTGCCAGGGTGTCAACTACATTCTGCTCGGTGTTGATGGCTGTGAGCTTCTTGTAGAGCTTATCGTTGAGCTCGGGGGCTGAACCCATCAGGTCGATCATATTGTTGATGATGAGATTCCACTTCGACTCGGGATCGCCGGCAGGCTGTACGGCCGATGTGGCGCGGATGCCGTGGCGGCTGATGGGAAGATGTGGTTTCTCGCTGTGTGACTTCTCCGAGCAGGGGCATTTGCCGCTCTTCTTGATGAGCTCGTCAACGCCATACTGGCTGAGAAGGAGCTCAATCAATGGCATCTTGGCGATAGAGCCAATAGGAAATTTAGCGTCTACATCACCTTTTTTAATCACGGTGCCATCGGTAAGCACCACGGCGATACCAAATTTCTTATGGTCGACGTTTTCAACGAGTGGGCTTACGTTGGTTTCTTTTTCTGACTTTAGGTTTTCAAATGCTTCATGGACGGCGCCCATGACATCGGATAGTGCAATAATACGTTCCATATATACTTTGATTAAGATTATTTGGTTGTTTTATGATTAAAACACTTGATATGCCAAATTGTTGAGAGCGCCGGTGTGAAGGTGCGTCAGAAGTTATACTGCACCATTGCCGAGATGCGGTTGGCGTGGCCCGACATGTGGTTTACATCGGTGCGCTTACCCCAGTTGTATTCCAGGCCTACCTGCAGATCCTCGAGGATGTTGTAGAATCCGTTGGCCACTACATACTGACCGTAGCGATAGGTGTCGGGGCCGAGGGTACCCTGGTCGTAGAGACGTGCCTGGCTGTAGGTGGCTGATACAAAGAATTTTGGGGTGATGTTGTATTGTACGCCTGCGAGCATTCCCATCACGCCGGGCATTTCCATCTTGCCGGGAGTGTGTGAGGGTATGAGGTCGAAATCGCAACCGCTGAGGTCGTTGATGTACTGGCCGTAACCCTTACCGTAGGCTCCTTGATAGTACACGGTGAGGTCCTTGGCTACGGTGAACATGCCGCTAAGCTGTACAGCCCATCCGGTGGCCCATTCATTGTGCTGAGTGGCGAGATCGCGGTATGACAGGTTGCGAAGCAAAGCCGACAGGCGTATGTGGCTATTATTGTTCCAGCCGTACTGGAGGTAGATAGGCAGATCGGGGCAACGTTGTGCGATCTCGGCTACCGATGAGTTGAGTGTATAGCTTGATTGGGGCACTTCGGCAGAGATGGCGCCGGTGAAGCCGTGACCAAGATTGGCTTTGTATCTCACAAGCAGATTTTTGGTACAGGTAGCTCCCGAGGGGCCTTCGCTGTCGATTGTGGGGGGCTGGGCGGCGGCGTCGACAAATGACGAGCGGGCGTATCCGGCTGTTACATTGCCCAGAGATACCCATGCCTGCTTGATGGTCATGCCGTAGGAGTCGTTGTTGCCGGTGAAGTTGGACTGGAAATAAACGTTGAGCAAGCCCAGCTTAGTGCGTCCTACCAGTCGCATGAAGAGCGATGAGTGTGTAGCGTCACCCGCCAGACGGTTGCGTTGTGCGGGATTGAGGGGAACCGGTATATCATAGGTGGTGAAGCCGTTGCCGTCGATTGCACCATCCATGTCGTACATCAGCTGCCCCTTTACGTTACCACCGATACCGAAGGCTATCTTGCCTTGCTGGTCGAGCAGGAGGAATCGGGGAGCCATGGGGTCGAGGAAGTGCATATCCTCGCGTGAGTATAGCACGGCGATAAGATCGGCAGCGCGGTCCTTGTTGCCGGTTATCACGATGGTGCGCTCGGGTATGCCGAGTGTGTCCTGGGTCTGGGCTGATGAGCTGAATGAGCACGATGCCACCATGGCGGCAGTGAGCAGTGATGAATAGATGGTAGAGTTCATAAATAAAGAAGTATGAGTTGTTAATTTTCTTTATAACAATTTAACATCGGGTTGGTTCGGCTTCGGTGGGTTTTTAGGGGCAATGCCATGATATTTGTTAACAGTGAGGCGGTCAGCTTCATATGACACAGCCCCTGCAATCGGCATAAATGACCGTTGCAGGGGCTGTGTATGAGTGATAGGGTGGGGGATTATTCCTCTTCGGCTACGTCTTCTTCGCGCATGTTGTGGAATACATTCTGCACGTCTTCGTCCTCCTCGAATTTCTCCAGGAGTTTCTCGATTTTCTCACGTTGCTCGTCGGTGACATCCTTAAGGTCGGTGGGGATGCGCTCAAACTCGGAGCTGATGATCTCAAATCCGTTTTCCTCGAGGTATTTCTGGATGTTGTTGTACTCCTCGTAGGGGCCGTAGATTGCGATTTCCTCCTCGTCGATGTCGAAGTCGTCGCACCCGAAGTCGATGAGCTCCAGCTCAAGATCGTCGACCGAAACACCCTCTTTGGGCTTTATTTTAAATACGCTCTTGTGGTCGAACATGAACGACAGCGAGCCCTGTGTGCCCAGCGATCCGCCATGCTTGGTGAAGTATGAGCGCACGTTGGCCACGGTGCGGGTGTTGTTGTCGGTTGCGGCTTCTACTACGATTGCAATTCCGAACGGGCCATATCCTTCATATACAATCTCCTTGTAGTCGCCGGCATCCTTGTCGGTGGCTTTCTTGATGGCGCGTTCCACGGTGTCCTTGGGCATATTGGCAGCCTTGGCGTTCTGCATCAGGGCGCGCAGGCGGGGGTTGGTGTCGGGGTCGGGACCGCCGGCCTTGGCGGCTATGGTGATTTCCTTGCCTATGCGCGTGAATGTGCGCGACATGTTGCCCCAGCGTTTGAGCTTGCGGGCTTTACGGTATTCAAATGCTCTTCCCATATATGGTGTTTTTTAGTTTATAGTTTTCGAGTTGGTGATAAATGCGCTTAGCGCAACTCGGCGTTGAGCCGGCGTTGCAGCGATGTGATGATGCGCTGCATTGCGGCATCGATCTGCTGGTCGGTGAGTGTGCGCTCATCATCCTGCAGGGTCATGGTGATGGCGTAGGATTTCTTGCCTGCGGGTAGCTTGTCGCCTTCATACACGTCGAAGAGCTGCACGCTGCGCAGCATCTTGCGCTCACCCTCGCGCACGGCGGCCTCCACTTGTTGCATTGTGATATTCTGGTCGAGCAGCAGGGCGAGGTCGCGTTTTACGGGCTGAGTTTTGGGCAGTGGTGCGTAGGTCACCTGACGCTTGAGCGCAAGCTTCACAAGGGCATCCCAGTCGAGCTCGGCGAACACGACGGGCTGCTTGATGTCGCACATTTTCAAAAGATTCTTTGCCACTATACCCAGTGTCCCTAATGCTTTGCCCGAACGGGTTGCGATGGTGATACCTGCCGAGTATACGTCATTGGGGGCTGTGGTGCTGAGAGCCACTTCCTTGGCGTTGATGCCCAGACGTGCCATTATGTTGGCTACAATGGCTTTGAGGTCGAAGATGTCGGCGGTTTCGGCCTTGGTGTGCCAGTTGGCAAGACGCATATCGCCTGTGAGCCACAGTGCCAGGCGTGAGCCTTGCGAGAAGGGGGCGAGCACGTTTTCGGCGGTCGACTGTGCCTGTGGGTTTAGGAAGTACACGTTGCCAAACTCATACATCTTGAGGTCGGGGATGCGGCGGTTGATATTGTGGGCAAGCGACTCCAGGCCGCCGAACAGCAGCGTCTGTCGCATTACGTTGAGGTCGGAGCTCAGGGGGTTGAGCAGCTTCACGCAGTGGTCGGCCGGATAGGTGGGGAGTGCCGAGTAATACTTCTCGGCAGTGAGAGAGTTGTTGAGTATCTCGTTGAATCCCAGGCCAGTGAGCTGCTCGCTTATCAGCTTGCGCAAGTCGTCGTCGGCATCGGTAGCCGATTTGAACGATAGGCTTGAGTGCACTTGCTGGGGCATCTCCACGTTGTTGTAGCCATATACGCGGAGTATTTCCTCAATCACGTCGCATGGGCGCTGCACGTCGACGCGGTAGGTTGGTACCTGTAGGTGTAGCACTCCGTCGTTGCTGTCGGCTATGGCGATTTCGAGCGCTGTAAGTATTGAATCAATGGTTTCGGCGGGGATGTGTTTGCCGATGAGTGAGTCGACCTGGGCGTAGGGTAGCGTCACGTCGAATGGTTTCACCGGGTCGGGGTATATGTCGATGAAGTTGCCCACGATCACTCCGCCTGCCAGCTCAAGGATGAGCTTGGTGGCTAAGCGCAGGGCATACATACATCCGTTGGGGTCGATGCCGCGCTCGTAGCGGAATGATGCGTCGGTCGAGAGACCCTGGCGGCGTGCCGTCTTGCGGATGCGTGTGGGGTTGAAGTAGGCACTTTCTATGAATACGTTGGTGGTAGACTCGGTCACTCCGGAGTCGAGACCGCCGAATACGCCGGCTATGCACATGGGCTTATCGGCATCGCATATCATCAGGTCGCGGTCGTCGAGCTTATGTTCGGCACCGTCGAGTGTGGTGAAGGGAGTGCCTGAGGGGCATGTGCGCACCTCGATGCGGTGCCCTGCGATTTTGTCGTAGTCGAAGCTGTGGAGCGGATGGCAGAAGCCGTTGAGTATATAATTGGTGATGTCAACAATGTTGTTGATGGGCCTCTGGCCGATAGCTGTCAGGCGGTCTTTGAGCCATTGGGGGCTTTCAGCTACCTTTACGCCCTTGATAGTGACACCGCAGTAGCGGGGACATCCCTGGCGGTCGATTACCTCTACTGTACTAGCGCCCTCGGCCGTGGCCGGAGCGGGGAGGTGCTCAACGTCGGGGCGGCGCAGGGTGGCGGGGCGGTTATGGCGGTTGAGCCATGCGCTCAGGTCGCGTGCCACGCCGTAGTGCGAGGCTGCATCAATGCGGTTGGGGGTGAGGTCGACCTCAAGCACATAATCGCTCGACAGGTTATAGTAATCGGCAGCGGGTGTGCCGGGCTTTACATCGTCGGTAATTACAATGATGCCGTCGTGCGATGTGCCCACCCCGATTTCGTCCTCGGCACATATCATGCCAAATGATTCTACGCCGCGGATTTTTGATTTTTTGATTTGGAATTCTTTATCACCGTCATAAAGTGTGGTACCTACAGTGGCCACTACTACAGTCTGGCCGGCGGCAACGTTGGGCGCGCCACACACGATTTGGGTGGGTTGGCCATCGCCGAGGTCCACTGTGGTGATATGCAGGTGGTCGCTGTTGGGATGTTCCTGGCAAGTGAGCACTTTGCCGATCACTATGCCTCGCAAGCCACCGCGTATTGACTCCACCTCTTCAACCGATCCGGTTTCGAGTCCGAGCGAGGTGAGCGCTGCCGCCAACTCATCGGGAGTAAGGTCGAAGTCTACGTATTCTTTAAGCCATTTATATGATATGTTCATAGTCGTTTTTATTGGGTATTGCGGGCTGACACGGTCAACCTCCCCTATTAACGCGCAAATTTACAAAAAAAATCTTAAAGTGGCCGGAAAAATGACTACCTTTGTGGCGTAGCTTGCTTACACACATGTAGCTTCGGGGGTTTGCCCCTATTGAGTACACACATTTATCACTAACAAATATTTCTAAGTTTCACATTATGAAGTTTACACAATTACTTAGCAACAAGCATCTCGCCATGCTCGCCGCGGTATGTCTTGTGGCCTCGGTCCAGAGCTCGTATGCTCAGGAATGGCAGTCGTTAACTACCAAAAACCAAGTAAAGTTGGGCGTCAATCCCCTCAAGAGCAA
Organism: uncultured Muribaculaceae bacterium; assembly: GCA_964517875.1. Lineage (GTDB taxonomy): Bacteria > Bacteroidota > Bacteroidia > Bacteroidales > Muribaculaceae > JAJPXC01. The sequence continues at coordinate 18,175 of CAZFEU010000041.1, forward strand.
AATGAATCGCACCGCAACCACTGCCACCTCGCAGATGCGCATGGCAAAGGCTGCAGGCGACATGCCTATCACTGAGGTGCCTGAAGGTGAGCACATTCAGTATACATCGCAGTCGCTGAGCTTCACTTCGGCAGGAGGATTGAGCTATGGTCCTTCAAGTGGCCCGATTGAAGTAGTCTATTGCGACAATGGCGACGTATATTTCAAGGAGATGATTACCGGCGGTGGTTTCGGCACCTATATTAAAGGTACGTATGCCGATGGCAAGATTACGGTGAAGCTCCCGCAGGTGGTATATGCCGACGATTCGGAATTCAGCGACTATTTCAGCTACAGCCTCTCGCTCATCAACCTTGCATACAACGAGACTGAGGAAGGGCTGATGATATCGTTCACTCATGTAAGTGACGAGGACAACGTGGTGACTTACACCGTGAGCGATGACCGCAGCTCATTGAAGCTCGATCTCAACCCCGAATTGACGCTTGAGTCATCGACTCCTCCGGCTCAGTGCATTGCATTCATCGACAACGAGGGTGACTGGGCAAATTTTGGAACCAGCGTGCAGCAGCTCGACAAGTTTGAATACACCCAGGTGGTGATGCCCGAAGGCGTAACCCCTGAATACTGGACACTGGCTTCATCGACAGGTAGTCGCATGGTCAATGTGGTGTTTACCGAGGATGGCAAGTCGATTTATATCCAGAACTTCACCGATCTTTACCCCGAGGGTTGCATCAAGGGCTCGATTGAGGGTGATAAGGTGATCTTCGAGTCGCCCCAATATATGGGTATATGCGAGGACTACGGATTGTATGTGTTCATGGTAGCCGCCAATATCGGTGAAGAGGATTACAGCATACTCCCCTCATTGACCTTCACCTACGATGCCGAGGCAAAGCAGCTCGCTCTGAATAGCCCCGACGATTACCTGGTGATAAGCTCGGATGCTGACGATATCATGTCGTACTACGAGATGTACGAGAACCCCACTCTCACGCAGATTGACCCCACCAAGATCAATGCTGCTCCCAAGACTCCCGAGGTGGGCTACTACATCGCCTATCAGGAGGAATATGGCTGGGGAGCGTTCACATGGTCGATTCCCGCCGTCAACGTCAACGAGGTGATGCTCGATACCAGCCGCATGTACTGGCACTTCCTTGTCAACGGCGAGCCCTACGAAATCACCACCGAGGAGTATCCCGGTGTAGCTGAGAATATGGTGAACATACCCTATGACTATACCGATGAAGACTGGGACATCATGGCTTACGGTCAGGATCACGACATATATTTCCATATCGCTGATGCTGACACATTCGGATGCCAGTCATTCTACATCGGCGACAACGATGTGGTTTATGCCTCCGAGGTGTGCACCTATGATGTAAGTGGCGTGGCCATAGTTGATGCCGACAGCAATGCGCCTGTCAAGGCTTGGTTCACCGACCTTCTTGGTCGCAAGGTAGAGCGTCCCGGACTGGGTCTCTACATCCTCACCGAGCAACTTGGCGACGGCACCATCCGCTCATCCAAGATTTATCGACGCTAACGGCCGATAAGATAAATATCATAAAGAGTAGGGGCCCTGCGTCAGCGGGGCCCCTTAATTATTTGTGTGGTGTTGGTGTCAGACGAAGCGGCGCGCCATTGCCGCCATGGCGCGGGCCGGTGACAGGCCGCGGTATAGTATATCGTATACGCCCGATGCTATCGGCATGTCCACCTCGTAGCGCTCATTGATTTCGTGGATGCATTTTGAACCGTAGTAGCCTTCGGCAGTCTGTTCCATCTCCATGCGGGCGGCGCGCACTGAGTAGCCTTTGCCTATCATGGCTCCGAAGTTGTGGTTGCGCGAGAATCGGCTGTAGCTCGTCACAAGCAGGTCGCCAAGGTACACTGAGTCGCATATCTGCCGGGGGCGGGGACTCACTGAGTCGATGAAGCGTTCCATCTCGCGGATTGCGTTGCTCACAAGCATGGCCACGAAGTTGTCGCCTTGCTTCATGCCGTGGACTATGCCGGCGGCTATTGAGTATACATTTTTCAGCACACCGGCATACTCGATGCCGTCAACGTCGGATGATGTAATCGTGTGAGTGTGCTTGCCGGCTACGCGAGTGGCCATCAGGTCGGCGCGGGCAGTGTCGTGGCACCCTATAGTGAGGTAGCTCAGGCGGTCGAGAGCCACTTCCTCGGCGTGGCATGGGCCGCTGATGACAAGCATACGGTCGTGAGCTATGTGGAACTGCTCGGTCATGTATTCGCTCACAAGCTGGTTGGAATCAGGTACGATGCCCTTCACTGCTGATACTACCGCTTTCTGTGAAAGGTCGACATTGATTTTCTCCATGTGCGACTTGAAGTAGGGTGAGGGCACGGCGATCACCAGCGTGTCGGCGCTTTCGCACGCCTTATTTATGTCAGATGTGAAATGTATGCGGTCGGTGTCAAAAGGCACGTCAGTGAGATAGGCTGGGTTGTGGCCAAGGCGTATGAAGTCGTCGATGCGGTCGTCACGGCGCATGTACCACGTGATTTCTGCCTCGTTCTGAAGCAGGAGCTTGGATAATGCGGTAGCCCAGCTGCCTCCGCCAAGCACGGCAATTCGTCCGGGAAAGTTCATAACCAGTGAGTTGATCAGTTGTGGACTTATTGTTTCTTCTCCGGGCGCATCTGTGGGAAGAATAGCACTTCCTGTATTGTAGTCTGGCCGGTCATCAACATCACCAGTCGGTCCATGCCGATACCCATGCCCGATGTGGGGGGCATGCCGTATTCGAGGGCGCGGATGAAGTCGTGGTCGATAATCATTGCTTCGTCATCACCCTTCTCGCTCAGACGCATCTGCTCTACGAATCGGTTGTACTGGTCGATTGGGTCGTTGAGCTCAGAGTATGCATTGGCAAGCTCCTTGCCGTTGACCATCAGCTCGAATCGCTCGGTGAGCTCGGGATTGTCGCGGTGACGCTTGGTCAGGGGCGACATCTCGATGGGGTAGTCGATGATGAACGTGGGCTGTATGTAGTTGCCCTCGCATTTCTCGCCGAAGATTTCATCGATCAGCTTCCCTTTGCCCATCGACTTGTCGACTTCGATGTGCAGTTTGTGGCACACCTCGCGCAGCTGCTCCTCATCCATGCCGGTGATGTCGTAGCCGGTGAAGTCCTTGATGGCCTGGGTCATGGTGACGCGCTTGAAGGGGGCTTTGAACGATATTACGTTGTCGCCAACTTTCACTTCGGTAGTGCCGTTGACATCGAGGCATATCTTCTCGAGCATCCGCTCAGTGAAGTCCATCATCCAGTTATAGTCCTTATAGGCTACATAGATCTCCATGCAGGTGAACTCGGGGTTGTGGGTGCGGTCCATGCCCTCGTTGCGGAAATTCTTGGAGAACTCATAGACGCCCT
>CAZFEU010000042.1:0-21100 GCA_964517875.1 uncultured Muribaculaceae bacterium
CAGCATTAGGCGTTCTTGAATGTATTAAGTTTTATCGCTCAGTAACAGTCAATTGTTATCAATGTAAATCATTAATAATCAATCGATTACTTGCCGATGCAGAAGCGGGAGAAGATGGTGTGGAGGAGTGTGTCGGTGGTGATTGCTCCGGTGAGGGTGGCGAGGTGGTGAAGTGCTTCGCGGAGGTCTTGGGCTATAAAGTCGGCACTCATTGGCATATCGTCATGCGCTTGCATATCGGCACTTGCTTGTGTGTCGTCATGCGCTTTCATATCTTCGCTCTGGGGGGTGAGGGCGGTGATGACGCGGTGGATGGCTTCGCTGGCCGATTGCAGGGCTTGCTGTTGGCGCACGTTGGTCAGTAGCACCTGGCTGTCGTTAGGGGTGTCGCCGGCTGCGCTGAGTAATGCTTCACGCAATCGGTCAATGCCTTGTCCCGTCAGGGCGCTCAGTTTTATTGTGTTTTGGTCTATGGGTTTAATCTCGCACTCGTTGTGAAGGTCAATCTTGTTGACTACACGTATGTGGGTGGCTTCTGGTGGTATGTCAAGAGATATGTCGGTGTCGGACCTTGATGCGTCTACGACTTGTACTATTATCGATGCTGAGTCAATGGCGCGGTAGGTGCGCTGGATTCCCAGGGCTTCGATGGTGTCGGTTGTGTTGCGTAGGCCTGCTGTGTCGATAAATCGGAAGAGGTGGTCGCCGACTACGATTGTGTCCTCCACCAGGTCGCGTGTGGTGCCGTGTATGTCGCTCACTATGGCGCGGTCGTCGCCAACGAGGGCGTTGAGTATCGATGATTTGCCCACATTGGTAGGGCCGACAATGGCCACGGGAATGCCCTGCTTTATTGCCGAGCCGCGGGCGAACGAATTGAGCAGATGGGTGATTTCCTTGTCAACTTCTTTGGCTATGTCGAGCAGATGGGCACGATCGGCAAATTCCACATCCTCTTCCGAGAAGTCGAGCTCGAGTTCGAGCAGGGCACCAAGTTCGATGAGCTGTTGGCGCAGCGATTCCAACCTCGTGGATATCTGCCCGCGCATCTGCTGCATGGCGATGCGGTGTGCGGCTTTCGACCTCGAGCTAATCAGGTCGGCTATCGCCTCGGCTTGTGTCAGATCGATGCGGCCTGAGGTGAATGCCCGGCGGGTGAATTCGCCGGGGTCGGCCAGTCGTGCCCCCAGTGAGCACAGGCGGCCAATGACAGCTTGCTGTATGTAGGTGGAACCGTGAACCGAGAGTTCTACGGTGTCCTCGCCTGTGTAGGAGCGAGGTGCCCGGAATATCGTGGCCACGCACTGGTCGAGTGGCGTGCCGTCGTGGGCAGTTATGTTGCCCAGGTGCGCGGTGTGTGTTTTTGTGCGGGCAAGTTTGCTGCCCACCCATGCTTTGTCAATTATTGCAATGGCATCAGGCCCGCTGATGCGTATCACGGCAATGCCTCCCACGCCCGGTGGGGTGGAGATGGCGCATATTGTGTCGTTGGTCAGTAGCTCCATTGGTTGAAGTTGCATTGCGATTCTATTGCGGTTTCGATATCATCGGGGAGTGCCGGGAACAGGTCGTAGCCGGTAATCCGCTCCACTTCGTCGATCGACACTGCTGTATTTTGAATGCCCCCTTTGACGTAGGTGTTAGGCATGATGAAGGCAATGCCTTTAGGGGGATTGGTGTATGGTGAAATCACGGCTTTAAAGAAGCGCCGGGGCACCCACACCTGATTGGTGCCGATCTTCATATCTACCGGGTCGGTGGGTATCGGGCCGCAAACTATTACGATGGCTGAGTCGCGTGTGGCCCAGCGTCGGCAGCTTTCCTCGAGTTTGCGCCATGCGCCGGTGTTGAGCTTGCTGTCCTGAGGGCAGATGTTGGTCATAAAAAATGACTCTTTCATAGCCTGGTCGCTCCATTTCATGTCGCCCGCCGGAGCCATATGCCCGCGGTCGAAGCCTGAATGACGGTAGTCTTTGGGATCAGCGCTGCCCGGCACCGCCGGGTCGGCCATGAACGAGTTGGCGCGGGGCTCATCACCTTTGGCCTTGTCGGCAGTAAGCTCCCAGCTCACCCAGTTGGGTATGTGGCGTGTGGGATTGAATGATATCACCATGCCGGTGTATTCGAGCAGTTGCTGGTCAAGGTCGGCAGGGGTGGTTACTTCCAGCAGACTGTATTCGAGTTGGTCAGGGGTGATTTCGCGGCTTACAGGCCTGTTGTTGGCATAAATTATCAGTCCCACCAATGCGGCTACCACTACCACCGGAATGATGGCCACGGGGTTGAATATCCGCTTGATGTTGAATTTAGACCGGCGACGGCGTGGCCGGGGGGCCGGTGCTTTACGTCTTTGTGGTTTTGTCATTATACGTGTTGGGCGATGGTGGCCTGTCGGTCGGGTGTTACGGTGAGAGTGGTGTTAGCCCCTTCAATCCACGGGCGATTGATGTCGACATGCCCTATAGGTGCGTCGGTAGCCACGGGGTAATGTAGCTGTTGGAGGATAGGCTGAAGCATCTGCTCCATGGTGGTGTGATTGCGGTCGGGGTTGTATTCGGTGAAACGACCAACTACGAGCCCGGCGAGATTTTGCAATTTGCCGCTTAGCATCAGCTGGTAGAAAATGCGCTCTATCTTGTAAATTGGCTCGGCCACGTCTTCGACAACGAGGATTGTGCCGGGGATAATCAGATTGTAGGGGGTGTCGATCAGGGCTGCAATTACAGCCAGGTTGCCTCCTACCATTGGAGCGGTAACTGTGCCGGGGTTAACAAAATTTTCTGACTGCCATGCGATTGGTCTGCTGCCTTGACCGCTGAGAATCGAGAGCATGTCGTGGTTGAGCTCATTATCGGCTCCCACACCGAGCTGCTTGGCCATCGATCCGTGAACCGACATCACCCCCTTGCTGTGCATCAGTCCGTGGAGTGCCGATATATCGCTGAATCCCACCAGCCATTTGGGTTGTGCCGCAATATCAAGTTGACTCAGCCTGCTCAGCAAATGCACAGTGCCATATCCGCCACGCGAGCATAATATGGCTTTGATCTCGGGGTCGTTGAGGGCATGGGTCATATCCTCCAGGCGTTGACCGGCATTGCCCGCAAAGCTGCCGTCGACGGCAAGCGCATGTGGAAATACACGGGGGGAGAAACCCCAACGGGCCAGCGTGTCACACGCCCCGGCTACCAGCGCGGGGTCAATCACACTTGCGGGCGACACTATCGCTACAGCGTCACCCCGTGTCAGCGGTTTCGGTATGAGCATAGGTGGGGTAGGGGTCATGACATCAAGATACTTGCACGGCGATACCGGCCCGGCGTATGCGATCGGCTATGCTTTCCAGCTCGTCGCGGCTCACTTTGTGTAGGTTAGTGGCCGGAGTCGTGCGGTCTATCGAGTACAGCATCACCTCCTTGGGGCCGATGCGTCGATATGCGTCGATCAGAGCGCTGACTTCGTCGTCGGTGGTGTTGTCCACCACGTTCCCGTCGTCATCCGAGCCTCGGAGTATCATCGTCTGCACGATGCATTGCGACCCGAATTTAGCTATTTGCCCTATCACTTCCTCGGCATTGAAGCGTGGCGATGTAGGTCGGTCGAGCATTCGTATGGTGTCGTCGAGGGCCGAATCGAGCTTTACAATGTTGTTGTCCACCTTGCGTAGGGCGCTCTCCACCTCGGGCCGTCCGAGCTGTGTGGAGTTGCTCAGCACCGATATTTTCACTGCGGGGAAATATTTGTCGCGCAGAGCTATCACATCGTCGATGATCCCACCAAAATCGGGGTGAACAGTAGGCTCACCATTGCCTGAGAATGTGATTACATCGAGATGCTGCCCATCGGCTTTCATCTGCTTCAACTTATCCTCGAGCTGTGCGGCCACCTGGGCACGTGTGGGTAGCCCGGTAGAGCCGTGGCCCTGGGCATTGTAGCCGGCTTCGCAGTAAAGACAGTCGAATGTGCACACCTTGCCGTCGTTGGGGCTCAGATTGATGCCCAACGACGTGCCAAGGCGGCGTGAGTGTATAGGGCCAAAGATTGTGGAGTGGAATAGTACCCGCTGCATTTATTAAACGGTGAGGATCTCCTTCTCCTTAGCGGCAAATAGCTCGTCGATTTTCTTCAGATACTTGTCGTGCAGCTTCTGAGCGGTGTTTTCGGCATCCTTCTCCACGTCCTCGGGCATGCCCTGCTTCACGGCCTTTTTCAGTCCCTCGATAGCGTCGCGGCGGGCGTTGCGCACCGACACCTTGGCATTTTCGGCCTCAGCTTTCGACTGCTTCACCAGCTGCTTGCGCCGATCCTCGGTGAGTGGCGGTATTGACAAGCGTATCACCTCGCCATTGTTCTCGGGTGTGATGCCGAGCTCCGAGTTGATGATGGCCTTTTCAATCTCCTTGAACATCGATTTTTCCCAAGGGGTGATGGTGATTGTGCGAGCGTCGGGTACAGAGATGTTGGCCACATTGGATATCGGGGCGGCCGAACCGTAATAGTTCACACGGATAGCGTCGAGAATCTTCGGATTGGCTTTGCCGGCACGTATGTGAGCAAGTGACTCATCGAGATAAGCCACAGCCAGCTCCATTTTTTCCTCAGCGGGGTCGAGATAAGTTTTGGGGTCAGTCATTGTGGTATTAATTTATGAGTGATAATTAGCTTAGGGTTAATAAACGTATGTGCCTATGGGGTCGTCGGCGAGCACCTTGGCAAGATTGCCGGGCGTATCCATGTCAAACACTATTATGGGGAGTTCATTTTCCTTGCAAAGCGCAGTGGCCGTGAGATCCATCACCTTCAGTCCGCGCGCAAGCACCTCGTCGTAGGTGATTTTGTCAAATTTCGTGGCCGTGGGGTCCTTCTCGGGGTCGGCTGTATATACCCCATCCACGCGTGTTCCCTTGAGCATCACGTCGCAACCCAGCTCCACTCCGCGCAGAGCCGAAGCCGTGTCGGTGGTAAAGAACGGATTGCCCGTACCTCCGGCCACGATCACTACTTCGCCGCCGTTGAGAGCCTCCAAGGCCAGTTGCTTGCTATAGTACTGCCCGATGGGATACATATTCAGTGCCGTCATCACCTTCACTCCCTGGCCCAGCGACTCCAAGGCCGAGCTCAGCGCCAGCGAATTGATTACTGTGGCAAGCATACCCATCTGGTCGCCCTTGACGCGGTCGAAGCCCTTGGCGGCGCCTTGCACGCCGCGGAATATGTTGCCGCCACCGATCACGATCGCCACCTGGATGCCGCAGTCGGCCACCTCTTTGATTTGTGTGGCGTATTGATTGAGCCTCACCGGATCAATGCCATAGCCCTGGGCGCCCATCAGCGACTCACCGCTGAGTTTGAGCAATATTCGTTGAAAATTAGCCATTTCTTTTCCTTAGATTAACAGTGTTTGCAGCCATGGTCATCGCCACGGCTCTTGATATCGGCAAAGATAAACTATATTTTCCGCATTACCAAACTCCCGCTCACCCTGCCGCCGCTCTGACATGGCCTACGTGTTTCGCTTGTCAGTAATAAAGAGTGGCCGCAACTGAGAGAGATTGGCTCCCCATTGTTGCGGCCACCGATTTTGGTGTGTTATGGTTTATTTCACCACTACTTTCTCCGTGATGTTACCGGCTTTACGGATATAGATGCCGGGGGCCGAAGGCTCAGCAATCTTCACGCCTTGCATGTTATACCACAATGGCTCGCAGTTGTTGTTGCCGTCGACAGCTACTGTGCTCACGCCAGCCATCTCGTCCCACAGCTTGGTGCCACCCTCCTGCTCGAACAGGATATTGTAGTCCTTATCCGTCACATACCGCAGTTTCAATTCGTTAAGAGCCGTGAATTCTCTGTTACTCATTGGGTAGAAAAATAGACATTCTCTTGCCCAGTCGATAGATTTAGTCATCCCGATGCCTTCTATGAAGTATGTTTCCTCGCCATAAGCATTATACCCTCCTTCATGAGTATAAGTGAACTTTTTATAGACTCTCCCGTAGTTATTGACAACATCTTCTGACACATACTTGAGGAAGAAAGGTTCCTCACAGTCGAATGAATTTGGGTCATAACCAAGTATGCCGATGTGAAAATCACGCTTATTGAAATCGTAAATTAGGCATTCCGCACCGTAACCCGAGGCGTACATAGGCCAAAAGGCGCCGTATATCTCGCCGAACAAACTCCTGTAGCGTTCCCTCTTTTCATCAAATGCGCCCATTAAAGCAAACACTTTACCATCTTCTTCGCGTATATAACCTAAGAGCGACTCATCCTCATTCCATTTTACGCCTTCAATATATTTCACGCCGTCACGATAATGGCTTATATATAGTTTGTTCCATTTTACCCCGTCTATCTCCAACTCGCTGCCGATCGTAAATCCAACCTCATAATAGTAGTAATTCTCTCTGTGATACCTGTCGGGCCATCGCTCTGTGGATTGCCACCATGTCTTACCCTCAACTACCATCGGCACGTATTCTGCTGAAGATTTTTTGGCTTTTGACAGTTCACTCAATCTCGAGCCATCACATCGTTTGGTGAATGAATAACTGAATGTGCCGTCATTAACAGCCCAGCCTTTGTCGTTCAATATATCCCATGCGATGATGTTGAGTGTTGCGCTATCTCCTAAATGGATTTCTGAAAGTGACACAGTGCCGTCGGCGATGATATTTAATGTCGCATTATCTTGAATGTATAATCCACCACGAATGTCCACATTACCAAGTGCTTCAACAGTTACCTCGGCGCCTGATGAAATAAATACGTTGTCAGCACCACCTCCCGTAGAATTTCCAATGAAAACATCGTCAGCAAATATATATGATGAAGAATATTGCCAAATTGTACTGTTCTCCAGGTATAGTGGCAATATTTGAGGGGCAGATGACGCAGCGTAAACGCATGTTACATCGTTGGTGTAGCTTTTAATGCTGTCAGTTTTTACGTTACTCCCTGATTCTCGATATGCATACGTAGCATCTACAATGGGGGCGCGTCCAACATAAACCCTTGCGTTGCCTGTATTGACATTATATGTCCGATACTCACCGTTGTAATCAACAGTATTTTCCACGGCATCCAATACTACCGGCTGGTGAACAAAAAGCCTGCATAGAGGGTCTCCAACTAAGGTTTTAATGTAATATTCACGGAGATTGGTTGTAGGTCTTGTGTTAAATAATGATGTGCTTAAGAGATTACCTGCACGTATTTCTTTATCAGTTCTGGTGTTTGTTATTAGGGTATTTATTAACTTCTCTGTCCATATTCTGCCTGGTCCAACAATAGATGCGCGCGTATTTCCCAGAAATGCTACACCTCCAGTCGGATTTGCTATGGTGTATGCGTCGGCAAAGTGGTATGGGGTGGGTATTGTGTATGCACCATTGAAGTTTCTATAATCGTGAGGAGCAAGCATACATCCTACTGAATACATCCATGAAGGATAATCAATAGTTGTTAAATTATCCAGTCCATTACCCGATTCGGATTTACAATCATACTCATTTTCATCCATTGCCACGATTGCATGGTATGTCCAATCTAAACTAAGGCTACCCGGGTTGCCATGCCCATATAAGGCAAGACAGCCCACGGGGTCAGAGTTTAAGGAGTTTATCACTTCTGTCCCATAAACAAAGGATTTGCCATTATAATTGCACAAATCGCGTGCCTCTGTTGTGAAAATGCGGTTTAATAAAACATAAGCGCTATCTTTATATATTTGGTTAAAAGGACTGTCATTAGGCATAGTCATTAGGGATTTCCCGAAATATCCGCCATTGCTTTTAGGATTGACAAACTCATAGGTCTTAACCCTATCAATGTAATTTATTATTTCCTGTTCAGGATTTGGGCCGATATTTAGTCGCCCAACATTAATCTCTGTAAATACATCGGGTGTATAGGTGTTAAATTTATATGTACCATCTTCTGGTCCGGGAATCCACGCTGAGTTGAGATCCTCAAAATATATGTCGGTCGGAATGAGATACTCGACAGAATATGGGTCGTAAACGTCATTACACCAAGCATGCCTAAGTGGCATCTCGGGGTATCTTCCCGCAAGTAGCACATTACGGGTACCCCAGTCTTCGTAAGCATATTTTAGGAAATATCTTAGTCTCCCTGCGTCATCATCAATCTCGTTGTAGGGGTGTGTGCTTGAATTAAAATTCAGCACCTCCTCCAAAGAGAATATCTTTGCGCCATAACCCTGCGTGCGACGCATGGCTGCGAGCCTTTCAAAGAATTTCATATATCTCTGCGGCGTTATGATGATGTAATCGTACACATCCATGTCGGAAGTGAGAGGCATCACCGCGTCGATGGGCGAAGCTGACACGAGAATCGGGTTTTCCACAACCGATTTTAGGTATTCTGCCGTCTCATTGCGCAGTTGAGGATTTGTTGGTGATACTGCCGTCAAATCAGTGTCGTTGCCCAGTGAATATGTGATTTTCACGGTCACCTTGTTGTATGCGGTAATTGACTTGTTGTCTTGTCCCACCGATACGGGATAGATGTTGACCGCAACAACCTTGCGGTCGCCACCTACATAACCAATGTTAGTGAGCTCGGCTTGACTGGCTGGGAAATTGGCGCTGCTTTGAATGTTAGTCCCCACAGCAACATTGCCTGATGTGGTCATTGCCGGTGGGCAATAAATAGAGTCAGGTAGGCTGATAGAAATAGCGCCGGATGTTTGCGCAGTAACTGAGATGTTGACGGCATTGTCGGGAACTTTGAATAACACTGATTTTACAGGGATACTGGGAGTGCCGATGCCTGAGCAATTTTCAAGGCCAATGTAAGTGACCATGCTCCTGTCGCCGTTGTCAGTACTGGTATTGTTGACCTCGACTTGTGATGATGAGAAGTTGTAGGTCTTGCTGATGGTGCCCGCCGTGGCGGTAAGGCTTGCCATCAGGACTACGAGAGAAAGCGCTATGTGCTTCATGGTGGAAGGAATTAAGGATTAATTGCTTTGCGCAACGAATTGATTTTTCGCAAAATAAAATAAAAAAATCGTAAATTGCAAAAAAAAGTTTATCCTGCCGATTTATATGTGAATTCTTAAAAACTCTTGAGGAGCAGGTAGGCTTCGCGGACCCAAACTACCAGTGAAGATGCTGCAACAATGATGAGCAGGTCGAGGGTGCCGGTGGGGTTGAAATGCCAGTCGAGGGTGTGAAGCATCGGCTCGACGTTGAATAGCTCGTAAGCTATTTCGGTGATAAGAAGTTGGCCAAGTACAATGATGCCTACGATGGTCCAGAAGCCAGTGCTCATTTTCAGCTTAAACACACTCTCGCCGGTGTCAAAGCTGCGAGCGTTGAACATGTACCAGAAGTGAGTCCACACGAAGATGGAGAATAGCAGTGTAGCTTCGCAAGGAGTTATGGCCTCGGGAGCTCCGACCGTAACGTGCAGCATCTGTGGCAATGAAGTGATGTCGGCATGATTGAACACCCAATAAAAGCCAAGCGTGATGGCAAAGAATATGACGCCCACACAGCACATATCCCACAGCATGGGGCTGGTGAGTATCGATGCCTTGCGGCTTCGCGGGGGGGCGAGCATTACTTGTGACGAGGGTGGGAGCGAGGCCAGCGCCATGGCTCCGAAAGTATCCATAATCAGGTTGACCCACAGCATCTGAGTGACGGTGAGCGGTGATTCGGTGCCCATGAACGAGCCGAAAAGCACCAGCAGGCATGCGGCCACGTTGACCGTGAGCTGAAACAGCAGAAAACGCTGAATATTCTTATAGAGCGAGCGACCCCACATCACGGCGCGACCTATCGACGAGAATGAGTTGTCGATGATCGTGATGTCAGATGCTTCCTTGGCCACCGATGTGCCGTCGCCCATCGAGAGTCCTACATGCGCCGTCTTTAGCGCCGGAGCGTCGTTGGTGCCGTCGCCAGTGACGGCCACCACCTCATCGTTGGCTTGCAGAGCCTCCACAAGCCGCTTCTTGTCCATGGGTCGTGCCCGGGCTATGATCTTCAGGTCTTCCACACACTCGCGAAGTTGAGTGTCGGTGAGCTCGGCGCATTCCACGCCTGTGATAATGTTGCACTCACCATCGGTGCGGTCGTCCCACAGCCCGATTTGTCGACCTATCTCCTTGGCGGTGCCGGGCGTATCGCCGGTAACAATCTTCACTTTAATCCCTGCGTTGATCACCTCGCTGACAGCATCGGGCACATCGGGGCGTACGGGATCGGAGATAGCCACAATGCCGAGGAATGTGAGTCTGTGGGCTACGACCTCGTTATTTTGGATAGTCGGGTCGTCGTCATCGAGCACCTGGTAGGCCAGGCCGAGGGTGCGCATAGCCTGGTTTTGGTACTCAAGGAGTTGAGTGTCAATATCCTGTTTGGTGGCCCCGCATGTGATGGCGCACATGTCGTACACGATTTCAGGCGCACCTTTCACATAGAGGATGCGTTGGCCGGTGGCGTTCCGTACTACAGTGGCCATATACTTTCGCTCGGTGGTGAACGGCAGTTCGGCAACTCGCTCTACAGCAGCCCGCAGCTGCCGATAGTCGGCACCGCGCTCGCTGAGCCATAGCAGCAGTGCCCCCTCCGTGGGGTTGCCAAGCACGGCTGGCCTGTCGCCTGTCAGGTCGAGCTGTGCGGTAGAATTTACCGCTATGCCCTCGTAAAGAATCTCATAGGGCGGATTTCCGAAAAAGTTGGTGCGGTACACCTGCATCTGGTTCTGAGTCAGCGTGCCGGTCTTGTCGGTGCATATCACCGTGGTGGCGCCCATCGTCTCGCAGGCGTGCATCTTGCGCACAAGATTGTTGGTCTTGAGCATGCGGCTCATCGAGTAGGCCAGCGAAAGCGTTACAGCCATCGGCAACCCCTCGGGCACCGCCACCACAATCAGTGTCACGGCCACCATCAAGGCCGTAAGTGTATGGGCCAGCAGTTGCGACCATTCTGAACTTGAAGCCCCGGGCTCTATCATCATGAAAGCTCCTACCACCATGCCAAAAAACAGGATTAGGAAGCCCACAGTGGTGCCGATGCACATGCCCTTGGTCCATCCCTTAAATTTCTTGATAACCAATGTGAAAAACAGCAGAACTGGCACTATTAAGGTATACGCCTGCCAGCACTCCCAGCCCAGGAAGTTGATAAGCTGACCTATGATCACGAGTCCGGCAATATAATAGCTTGCATTGGTGATCCATGCGCCCAGCCCTTCGAGCTGCTGGTTGAGTGGGGTCTTGACACTGTCGTCGATCTGTGCCTCCTCATATACCTTGCCCATCTCCGTAGCGTCGCCAACCTTGAGGATGCGCATGATGCCATGCCCTTCCATCACCTTTGTGCCACGCATCACGTGGTTTGACGGATAAGTTGCCTCGCTGTCGTAATGCGCCGGGTCGGTGGTCTTGACACACAGCGGCTCACCGGTGAGTGTCGATTCGTCGATGCTTAGTGTCACTGCGTCAAGTAATTGCCCATCGGCAGGAATTTCGTCGCCGGTGTTGATTATCGCGATGTCGCCTACCACTACATCCTTGCGTGGTATAGTGGTGTTGCTGCCAGTGCGTATCACCTCTACCAGCTCGTCGTCATTCACCTGATTCAGAATCCGGAATGCCTTATTGGCCCGTTGCTCGAAGATGAACGCCAGCGTCGTGGCCAGAGCAATTGCCACAAATATGCCGATCGGTTCGAAGAATACGTGCCAACCTTGCCCCAATCCGAAGTATTCATAGATCGAAATTCCAACCGACAGCACACCGGCTACCAGGAGGATGACTATCAGCGGGTCGGAGAATTTTTCACCAAACTTTTTCCACCATGGCTCCTGCGCCGGTGGTGTGAGGACATTAGGCCCGTGCTGTCGTCGACTTTCAAGCACCTCAGCATCTGCAAGTCCATTAAAAACACTTATCTGAGACACGATTTTTTCTTTTTTCGTTAGCTCTGCGCCACTGCCACGTAAGCATCGCAACGGCATAAGCGCAATTTCAAGCTGCAAAGTTAGCAAGTAGTTTTAAATCATGCGCTATCCTCCCCCAAAGATTACCTGTGCAACCGCGTCAAAATTAGCGTTTACCCTGGAATGATACTCAACAAGGATTCCAATCTTGTATAGGTTGAGCAAGCACACACTCTCTCGTCAAGTAAGCATTGTGGCGATAGAGTCGTCATGAAGCCTAACCCCTAACCATAGCATCCTTCGTTTTTGCAAATTATCCCTCATTGAGGGACGTTTTTAGCGGATTTTATCCCTCATTGAGGGATTTTATAGCGGTTTCTCCATCATTGTGGATACACTGTAAAGTAAGCCATTCTAAACAATAGGTGAAAATGCTGGGAGTGTAGGGTGGAAATAATTAGGGGTTGAAGCTGAGGGGTGAGGGGTTGGCGGGGTGGATGATGCCGCGGTTGAGGGCAAGCGCTCCACCTACCCATACGGCCTGTGGCTTGGAGTCGTGGCTTGGCGGGATGAGTGTGAGGTCGGCATGATACCCTCGGCGCAGGAACCCACGGCGGTCTATGCGATATATTGTGGCCGGATTGTGGCAAGCCTTTTCCACAAGCTGCTCCACGGTGAAGTGGCCGTCGAGTGCCAGGTTGAGAAGCATCGTGAGTGAGCGGTCAATCGAAGCGATGCCCGAGGCAGCGGTGATGGCATCACCCTCTTTGTCGGCGGTAGTGTGTGGAGCATGATCGGTGGCCACTGTGTCAATGAGCCCCGAGGCTATGGCACTGCGCAGTGCCTCGCGGTCGGCGGGGAGCTTGATTGCGGGGTTGCATTTGATGGCTGACCCAAGACGTGGATAGTCGAGGCATGTGTATGTGAGGTAGTTGGCCGAGGTTTCGGCGGTGATGCGCTTGTCGGCGGCAGCTCCCGGAGAGAACAGTTGGAGTTCCTGTGCTGTCGACACATGGCACACGTGGATGCGTGCGTTGTGCTGCATGGCGAGTCTCAATATATGGCTTGTGCCTTCGATGCACGCCCTGCGTGAGCGTATCACAGAATGCATGGGGAGTGGGACGCACTCTCCAAACCTGCTTTGCGCCCACTCGCGGCCCTGCTTTATGAGCTCCTCACTCTCGGCGTGTACTGCTATAAGCGCTGGCACACGCGTGAGTAGCTTGCGAAGCAAAAGGTCGTCGTTGAGCAGCATATTGCCCGTCGACGATCCCAAAAACAGCTTGACGGCAGCTACTTGCGAGTAGTCGGCACAGGCAAGCATGTCGATGTTGTCGGCGGTAGCACCAAGGTAGAAAGCGTAGTTGATGAGTGAAGTGGTAGCGGCGCGGTCCATCTTCCAGCGCCATGTTTCAAGGTCGACCGTGGCCGGACGGCAGTTGGGCATATCGATGAAGGACGTCACGCCGCCTAAAAGAGCTTTCTGCGACTCAGAGGCTATCGTGCCCTTGTGAGTCAACCCCGGCTCTCTGAAGTGTACATGCGTGTCGATAACGCCGGGAATGAGCAAAGCACCGTTGCCATCGTAGGTGTGGGTAGCGGCAGCGAGAAGCTGAGCCGGCGGCACACCCCGGCCTACCTCAGCTATGAGTCCGTTGTCGTCAATTGTCACGTAACCGTGAAAACGCTCCCCCTCGTTTACCAGCTCGGAGTTGTATATCAGCCATTCCATGGTGCATCAACCCTTAAGCTCTTTCATGCGCTTGGGCTTATGGAACCAACTGTTCCACTTGAGGCGCATCACTCCGAATAGAGCCTCGCCGAAAATGCCTGAGCTCATCTTGCTGGTGCCAAGCACGCGGTTGACAAATACGATGGGCACTTCCACTATCTTGTAGCCAAGGAGCTTGGAGGTGAACTTCATTTCAATCTGGAAGGCGTACCCCTTGAATTTGATGTGGTCGAGGTCGATGTTTTCGAGCACCTCGCGGCGGTAGCACACGAAACCGGCGGTGGTGTCGCGCACGTTCATGCCGGTCACCATCCTCACGTAGGCCGATGCGTAGTACGACATGAGCACGCGCCCCATGGGCCAGTTGACCACATTGACCCCCGACACGTAGCGCGACCCTATGGCCACGTCGGCACCTTCCTGTGCCACGGCCTTGTAGAGCTTGAGCAGGTCGTTCGGGTTGTGCGAAAAGTCGGCATCCATCTCGAAGATATAGTCATAGCCGTGCTCGATGGCCCACTTAAATCCCGTGATATAGGCCGTGCCGAGTCCCAGCTTACCCTCGCGCTCTATGATATGGATGCGGCCGGGGTATTGCTGCGCTTTGCCTTTGACTATGTCGGCTGTGCCGTCGGGCGAGTTGTCGTCAATGACAAGTACATCAAACTGGTGCTCGAGCGCCATCACGGCGTCGATGATAGCAGCGGCGTTCTCACACTCATTATACATAGGTATGATAACCACCGAGTCGGATTTTTGGGGTTGTAAGCTCATTGTGCTACTGTAGAATAATATGCGCGAAGTTAATAATTCGGCGCCGATAACGAAACTTTTTAGCTATTTTCGGGGTTGAAGTTATGGCAAACCGTTATTTTGACTATATTTGCCAAAAGAATAAATAACCAACTCAAAAAATACTATGAGCGATAAATATCAAGATGCCATCAATCGTTCGGCAGTGATTGAGGACGATGATAAGGTAAAAGCAGCGGTCGAGAAGATTCTCGCCGACCACTTTGATGAAAACAACAATGAGGAAGTGAAAAAGTTTCTCTTCAACACCATTGATCTCACTACCCTCAACTCCACCGATTCTCCGGCTTCGGTGGCGGCTTTCGTTGAGCGAGTTAATGCCTTCGACGAGGAATATCCTCAGTTGAAAAATGTGGCTGCGATCTGTGTATACCCCAACTTTGCCCAGATAGTGCGCACGGTGCTTGATGTGACTGATGTTGAGGTGGCATGTGTGTCGGGCGGATTCCCTTCGTCGCAGACTTTCCTTGAGGTGAAGGTGGCCGAAACCGCCCTCGCAGTGGCTGATGGAGCCGATGAAATCGATATAGTGCTAAATCTCGGCAACTTCTTCGACGGCGATTATGAAGAGGTGTGTGATGAAATCACCGAGCTCAAGCACTCATGCCATGGCAATCGTCTGAAAGTTATACTCGAAACCGGAGCACTCAAAACGGCCAAGAACATCAAGATGGCTTCAGTGCTGTCGCTCTACTCAGGAGCCGACTTCCTGAAAACTTCAACCGGCAAGGGGTATCCCGGAGCTTCGCTCGAAGCCGCCTATGTAATGGCTCAGTGTATTAAGGAATACTATGAGGCTACAGGCACTATGGTGGGTTTCAAGGCTGCGGGAGGTGTGTCCACGGCCGAGGATGCTGTAAAGTATTACACTATTATCAAGGAGGTGCTGGGAGAGCAGTGGCTCACCAACGAGTACTTCCGCATCGGCGCGTCGCGCCTGGCCAACAACCTGCTGAGCGATATATTGGGCCAAGAGGTGAAATTCTTCTAAATGATGGAATACTGGATTATAGTAAACGAACAGCCGCAGGGGCCTTTCACCATCGAAGAGCTTGCTCATAAGCATATAGCCCCCGGTACCAAGGTATGGCGCACGGGCCTCTCTGACTGGGTGGAGGCGCAGAGCCTTGAGGAGCTTGACCAGGTAATATCTCAGGACATCCCCGCTGCTGAGTCATATTATCGCCCGGAATCCTCGGCTTCTCCCGATGTGCCACCCCCCACCTACGGTTACGCGGCAACTCATACGGCCACGAACGTCCGTGCACGGGAGGCATCGGCAGCGCAGGTTATTCCAGCACAGCCCAATACCTACCTGGGGTGGAACATAGCCATGCTGATATGCTGCTGCACGCCCGCCGGCATAATCGGACTGATATTCTCGCTTCTCAGCTCATCGCGCTATCGCCAGGGTCGCTACGACCAGGCCAGGTTATGGTCGCGCCGGGCAGAGTTGATGGTGATTATAAGCTTTACACTGGGATGCGTCACATGGCCATTCTCGGTGTTGATACAGACACTTCTTTAGATAATATTTCTTAGTATAGTCCAAAGAACCGACGCAATCAGGAGCGCTGCGATAAATGCCGGAGAATACACCCAACGGCTCCATCGCAGCGCTCTTGGGCTATGCGACATTCCGGTATAGGCCACCAGCCCCAGCGCAGGTATGATGGCTATAAGAAAGTAATTGTAGCTCAGAGCTTCCAGCGGATGGCCGTGAAGCAAGGCATGCATGCCCCTCATGGATCCGCACCCCGGACACTCCCAACCGGTGAGCGAGTGAAAGGCGCATTGGGGCATCCACCACGTGCCTACGGGGTCGTAACACAGCAGCACTACCGCCACTACTGTTACTGCGACCGCCACTAAACACCATGCTACTGCGCTATTGAGTAGCGTCCGGTGAGGTGCCGGGGTTGCCGTATTCGATGTCGGCATCGGCGGCAAGCATCGTGTCGGCTTGCGGGAAGGAGTAGGGAGCGGGGGGTAAGGGGGTTGATTTGAGTGCATCGAGAGTACGTTGTAGTCGGGTTAGTGTATCCTGGCGTCGTGAGCGCGTAAGCTCACATTCCCATATTACGATCACGTTCCACCCCTGGTTGTGAAGCGCTTGGGTGTTGAGTGAGTCGCGCTCAATATTGCGGGCTATCTTGCTGCGCCAGAACTCCACATTGGTGCGTGGATGACGCGTGTTGCAGTAGTGTCCGTGCCAGAAGCAGCCGTTGACCATAATCACCGTGTGCAGCTGCTGGAGCACGATGTCGGGCGTGCCGGGGAGATCGCGGCGGTAGAGGCGGTAACGGTAGCCGTGGCTCCACAGGAAGCGGCGTACCGTAAGCTCCGGGCCGGTATCACGCGAGCGTATGCGGCTCATGCATCGATGTCGTTGAGCTGGTGTCATGGTGTAGGATAAACTACTTATTGCGCAAAATTACTGAAAAGTTTTATAACTTCGCGCCGTAATTTTCTCAACTGTAGAATTTTTAAAGTATAAGCAAATTTAAGCAATGTCAACTTATAATGAAGAGAAGCGCAAGGTGACAACAGCGTCTCTGCGCAAGATGAAAATAAATGGCGAGAAGATAGCTTGCCTCACCTCTTACGACTACTCGATGGCTTCGCTGGTCGATGCTGCCGGGATGGATCTTATCCTTGTGGGCGACTCTGCCGCCAACGTGATGATGGGCTACGAAACCACTGTGCCAATCACACTTGACGAGATGATTACATATGCCAAGGGTGTGGTGCGCGGCGTGAAACGAGCCCTTGTGATTGTCGACCTGCCGTTTGGCTACTATCAGGCATCACCCGAGATGGCGCTGGCTTCGGCAGTGCGCATTATGAAGGAGACCGGGGCTGAAGGAGTGAAAATGGAGGGTGGCGCCGAGATACGCGAGTCGATTGAACGTATACTCACCGCCGGCATACCCGTGTGCGGGCATCTTGGGCTTACCCCTCAGTCAATCAACAAATTTGGCACTTACAATGTGCGCGCCAAGGAGGAGGCTGAGGCTCATAAACTGCTTGACGACGCACGTATGCTCGACGATATGGGTTGCTTTGCCATCGTGCTCGAAAAGATTCCTGCGGCCCTTGCAGCCCGCGTGGCACAGGAGGTGAGCTGCCCGGTGATTGGTATTGGGGCCGGCGGCGCTGTTGACGGTCAGATACTTGTGGCTCAGGATATGTTGGGCATGAACCAAGGATTCTCGCCGCGCTTCCTCCGCCGCTATGCCGACCTGGCTACAGTAATCACAGGAGCCGTGGGCCACTACGTCGACGATGTGAAAACATCCGACTTCCCCAACGAAAAGGAGCAGTACTAACTCCTACCCGTCAAAAAACAGTTTACCCCTTGGCTTTCCCAACTAATGGATGCTCAGGGGTAGATGTTATATATTATATATTACTGTGTGGGGGACGTCAATTTGTGGAGTTGAGCAGCTCGGGGAGCATGAAGAACAGTGCGGTTACTATCAGGTAGATGATTACCAGCACTCCGGCAAAGACGAGGGCTGCCACGGCCAGGTTGCGCGGGCGGCGGCGCAGCGCTATGCACCCCACTACCACCGAGGCCAGTGCAAGCAGGGCTGAGATGCCGCTGAACACAAGGCTCACTTTATAAGGCACAAATGCCGAGAGCAGAAACAGGAGCTCGGCAAGCATGGCTCCCCCAAAGGCCATGCGGGCTGTGGGGTTGATTGTCTTAGCCTTGGGTGCGTCGACTTCATGGGGTGTCTCGTCGCCTTCAGGCGATATGGGGGCAGGTGGTGCAATTGGGGCGTTTACCTCGTTGGGGTCTTGTGGGGTAGGGGGTTGGGTAGTCATGCTTATGTTCAGGAGATATTAAGTTTAAAACGTTGGGCCATTTCCTTAAGCATAGGGTGTGCCTCCATCATTTTTGCAAATACCTCGCGGTCATTCCAGGCCACGGGGTTGTCGATGTCTTGATTTACGCTTACGCTCAGGGTTATCGAGTCGTTGGCCAGGTCGTTGCGCAGGGCCTCGATGAGTTGGGGCATTGCACGGTGCATGGTGTTGAGCTGGATGTCGTTTTGCACCATAACATTGAAGTGGCTCGGACTGGACGTGGGTTGCGGGTGTGCTACGCGCATTGTATTCACCAGAATATGCTCCTCGGGGTGCGCTGATATGTATTTCATCCAGGCGTTGAGCAACTGGTCGTGGGTGAACTCGCTGTGACGAGTTGTGCGTTCAACCTGTGCGGGTGATTTCTGTTGCTGGTCGGCAGGGCTTACTGCCCCCTGGAGCGTGAGACGGGTGGCGCGAACCCCGGTGCGACGTGCCGCCGGTGGTGGTGGCGTGGTGCGCACTGTGGGTTGCTGTGTGGGCGTGGTCGCTGCCTTGGGTGTCTGCGCAGCCTTAGTGGCCGGTTGGGCGGTCGGAGCATCTTGCTCCCCGGTGCCCCCGGCTGTGGCGATAGGTTTCAACTGCCCCTCTCCGTCGCCACTACAATTGGGGGAGGGGCTGAGTAGTTGGCACAGTTTTATCAACAAAAGCTCCACAAGGAAGGTTTTGTTGGTCGACTGGCGGTAATTCATATCGGCGCTATTGCACAGGCTCATGGCCGAATAGAAGAATTCAGGCGTGCAACGTTTGGCCTGCTGGGCAAGCTGTTCGATCATCTCGGGCTCAAAGTCGAGAAGTGACTGGGTGAGTGGGTTCATGGCCACCATGAGGTCGCGCAGATGCTGGCCGAGTCCGTTGATGAAGAAGTGGGAGTCGAATCCGCGGTCGCGCACATCCTTGTATATCAGCAGTGCCTGGGGCACGTTGCCGTCGATGAATGCGTCGAATAAGCGTCCATATACTTGTGCGTCGAGTATATTGAGATTCTCGATGGTCGACTGATATGTGATTTTGTTGCGTGACGATGCCGCTACCTGGTCAAATATTGATAGGGCGTCGCGCATGGCGCCATCGGCCTTGAGCGCAATGGCCCGAAGTGCCGATCGTTCAGCCTCGATGCCCTCGTTGGATGCCACGTAGGCCAGATGGTCGACCATGTCGGCGATGGTGATGCGATTGAAGTCGTAAATCTGGCATCGCGACATGATGGTGGGGATGATCTTGTGCTTCTCGGTGGTGGCGAGGATGAAGATCACATACGACGGTGGCTCCTCGAGGGTCTTAAGGAAGGCGTTGAATGCAGCTGGCGAGAGCATGTGTACCTCGTCGATGATGAACACGCGGTAGCGTCCGCTCGTGGGTGGCACCTGCACCTGCGAGATGAGATCGCGGATATCTTCAACGCCGTTGTTCGAGGCGGCGTCAAGCTCCAGTATGTTGAGCGACCGCCCCTGGTTGAAGTCGCGGCATGAGTCGCACTCGTTGCAGGGGTCGCCGTCGGGGGTGGGGTGCTGACAGTTGATGGTTTTGGCGAAAATGCGTGCGCATGAGGTCTTACCCACACCGCGTGAGCCGCAGAATAGGTAGGCGTGGGCAAGGCGGTTGGTGGCTATGGCGTTCTTGAGTGTCGATGTGAGCGCCTTCTGCCCCACTACCGAGCTGAATGTGGATGGACGGTATTTGCGGGCCGAAACTATGTATTGGTCCATTTAGAGTAGTTATAGGTTTTCCCCTACGAGGGCTGCTCCCTTGCGCAGGGCCTCCTCGTTGGCGGGGATGAGGTGGTGATGACGCTCGGGCAAGGTCTTTTTCAACCCCTTGAGCACTGCTTCGATGGGCACCATCGGCTTTATGGCCAGCAGTGCGCCGAGCACGAGCATGTTGAAGCTCTTGGCATTGGCAAGGCCGAATGTGGCCTCCATGGCGTCTACGCGATAGATGTTGATGTCGGTGCGGGTGGGCGCGCGGTGTATGCCGTAGGGGTCGTAAATCAGTGTGCCCCCGGGCTTCACCTTCGACTCAAACTTGTCAAGCGATTGCTGATTGAGTATCACCGCTATGTCGTAGGTGTCGAGCACCGGCGACGAGATGGGCTCGTCGGACAGGATGACAGTGACATTGGCCGTGCCGCCGCGCTGTTCGGGTCCGTAGGAGGGCATCCATGTCACTTCCAGGCCATCCATGAGGCCGGCATAAGCCAGGATTTTTCCCATCGAGAGCACTCCTTGACCGCCAAATCCGGCTATGATGATTTCTTCTTTCATGAGAAGTAGGAGATTTATTGAGTTTGCGTGAGTGATTAATGTGTCATTGGAACATCATGTGGGTGATTCACCCCTTGATGTCGCCGGTGGGATATTTGGCAAACATATGCTCTTGCATCCACTTGTTGGCCTTGTCGGGGGTCATCTTCCATCCCGATGAGCATGTGCCCACGATTTCCACCAACGATGCGCCCTTCCCCTCAAGCGAGTTGTTGAAGGCTTTCTTGATGGCGGCCTTGGCCTTGCGCACAGCCGCAGGGGTTTCTACCGACTGGCGTGTCACATAGCATGTGCCGTCGAGATGCGATGCGAGCTCGGTGATGTTTAGCGGATAGCCATTAAGGTCAACGCGGCGTCCGTAGGGGGTGGTCGATGTTTTCATCCCCTCGAGGGTGGTGGGTGCCATCTGACCGCCGGTCATGCCGTAGATGCCGTTGTTGATGAATATCATGGCTATGTTTTCGCCGCGGTTGAGCGCATGGATGGTCTCGGCGGTGCC
>CAZFEU010000043.1:0-19817 GCA_964517875.1 uncultured Muribaculaceae bacterium
GCCTGTCTGCTCGTCGACAATCTTGATTTTGTTGTCATCGATCACATATTCGATATCCTTGTCAAACAGGGTGTAGGCTTTGAGCAGCTGGGTCACTGTGTGCACGCGTTCCGACTTGATGGCGTAGTTCTGCATCGCCTCATCCTTCTTCTGTTGACGTTCTTGCGGGTCGGTGATATGCTCAAGTTCTGAAAGCTGCGAGGCGATGTCGGGGAGTACGAAGAATTCGGGGTCGTTGCTCTTACCTGTGAGTTCGTCGATACCCTTATCGGTGAGTTCAACCGAGCGGTTTTTCTCGTCGATTACAAAGTAAAGCGGATCGGTCACCGTGGGCATCTCGCGGGCATTGTCCTGGAGGTAATATGCCTCGGTCTGAAGCATGATGTTTTTCATGCCTTCCTGGCTGAGGAATTTGATGAGCGCACCGTTCTTCGGCAGACCTTTGAATGCGCGGAACAGCAGGAGGGCACCCTCTTTGCGTGCGTCTTTATCCTCGCTTTGAAGTTTCGTTTTAGCCTCCGACAATATTTGGGTTACAAGTCGACGCTGAGCTGCAACCACTTTTTCGACATTTGCTTTAAATGTGTCAAACAACTGGTCGTCGCCTTTGGGGACTGGGCCTGAAATAATAAGAGGTGTACGGGCATCGTCGATAAGAACCGAGTCAACCTCGTCGACTATTGCGTAGTAATGCTTGCGCTGCACCATATCCTGTGGTGCCATAGCCATGTTGTCGCGCAGGTAGTCGAAGCCAAACTCGTTGTTTGTACCGAATGTGATGTCGCATTCGTAGGCACGGCGGCGTGCTGCGGTGTTTGGCTCATGCTTGTCGATGCAGTCAACTGTTGAACCGTGGAACATGTAGAGCGGACCCATCCACTCCGAGTCGCGCTTCGACAGGTAATCGTTGACGGTCACCACGTGCACACCACGCTTCGACAGTGAGCGAAGGAACACTGGAAGTGTGGCCACGAGTGTTTTACCCTCACCGGTAGCCATCTCGGCGATTTTACCTTGATGGAGCACCACGCCACCAATTAGCTGAACATCGTAGTGTACCATATCCCAGGTCACTTCGTTGCCTCCGGCGAGCCAGCGGTTTTTCCACATGGCTTTGTCGCCTTCGATTGTTACAAATTCACGCCCCTGTGCAGCGAGATCGCGGTCGAGTTGTGTGGCGGTTACTTCCACTACCTCATTTGCGGCAAATCTGGCTGCGGTTTCACGCATGGCTGCGAAGACCGTGGGTAGATGTTCGTTAAGCTTATCCTCGATGGTGTCGAGTATGTTTTTCTCATGTTTATCAATTTGATCCCAAAGAGGCTGGCGCTCATCAAAGGGGAGAGACTCGACCTTCTCTTTTGTCTCAGCTATGAAATCCTCATCTGATTTGATTGCTGCGGCGAGGTCTTCGCGCACTGAAGTTATAACGTCGCGGAGCTCATCATTTGATTTTTCCTTCATCACCGGACCAAGTTTCTGGATTTGGTCAACGATGGGTTGTATTTCTTTTAGGTCGCGTTGTGATTTGTTGCCAAACAGTTTGTTAAGCAGACTTGTTAAAGACATCGATTATATAGTTTGATTGTATGATTCTATTTTTTATTTCACTCTATAGCAATTGCTGGGGTGGCCGACGCATTGGGTGAGCGTATGCGCAGCTGTCCAGAGAGTGTGGGCGATATTGCTCGCGCATCGACAGGATGGCTTATGCGCTTTGGAGCCACACCGGGGGCCATTATAAAACATGGTGCAGTGGTCGAAACCAGGCGCTCCACGAGGTTTTGCGATGACCCCTCGGCATCGGTAATCTCCCATCCTGGGGCGAGTGCGTAGTATATGTCGGCGCTATGTTGGAGCGCTATGTTGTTGCGGTCGTAGTTATTGTCTTTGCCAGAAAGTATACGGTCGATTGATGCTGCCGATGTGATACCCGACATCTTTGCAACAAAATCGGCAGCCTCGCCACGCATTTCATCAATCTCGATGCCACGTTGCTCTATAAGGCGACGGTTGAGGTGTATCTGCTTATTATCAAACGCTTCAATCCAATTGCCATTGCCATATTTGGCCATGAGGAATGCGTTAAGCAGCGTCTGTGCCCTGCGGACGGAAAATTCCCCATAGGGTATTTGCCAGCGCTGGTCGTCGCGCCGGGAGCGCGTGCGCGCCGGGGTGCCGGCTACAAATACCAAGGTGTGGTCGAGTCCCGGGCCTCGGTCAATGGCCTTGAACAGGGTTTCGAGGTCGCGGTCAAGGCGTATGTAAGCATCGTTGCGCATGGCTCGGGTATCGCCATCCTTTCCGTAGGGGTAGGGGGCGAGTGAGTAGCTCAGGCTGAGCATATCCACATCGTTGTCCTCGCCTAAGTGCAGGTTGCGGAGATATTCGAGCGCAAGCGATGTCACATCAGCGTTGGCCAGAGGTGATGCGTTGAATGCTTTATAACGGTTGGCATCCTTCTTTGGGAAAGTGACACGGAAGGGGTATGCGCGTCGATGCTCAGGGATGTCGCTGTAGGTACTTAGTGGAAGCAGGGGCTCCCATGCCATCGTGTCGAGCCGCGTGGAGAGGGGAGAGTAGTGATTGGCCCTTTGAGCGGGGGTAGGGAGTTCCTTGTAGTACGTGGATGATGCCCATGATCCGGTGACATCATTAATCCATGTAGCGCTATTCCCGGCATGTCCGGCCATGGCCATTGCCATCTCGGGGTTGAGGGCTATTGAGTACACCAACCCGATTCCGTCGCTATTGATGCGTACCTCGTCGCCAAGTGTGCTCACAAGCAGTGATGCGGGCGACAAGGATTGGTCGACGAAAAGGCCGCGATATAAAGGGTCGTGGTAAACCGATGTATTGCGCTGACGAGATGCGTCGTATATGGTTGAGCGGTCCACACCATTGATCGATGGCGTAGCGCCGGTGTAGAGCAAAGCTGACGCAGCCGCCGGGTCGAGTGGCGCGCCATAGTCGATATTGTCAATCGTAACACCCTGGGATAGCAGGCGGTTGAAGCCTCCATCACCCATGTGGGCCCGCAGCAGATTGAGCTGGTCGGCCGACAATCCTTCAATCATCACGCCAAGCACCAGCTTGGGTTGCGTGACTGTAGATTGTCCCCACACCGAAGCCATGACCATCGAGGCCACGATACTACATACGATACGAGGGGTTACTTTGCTCCTTTTAATGCGCATTTGTTGAGATAAATATATGATATTGAGCGTAGTGCATCAGCTATAATCAAAGGGATGAACGCTATGTTTCCCCCTTGACCGACTAATGGCCACGCTATAGTCAATATTAACAGGGCTACAAAGTTAACAAAATGATAGCAAACTACCATCTTTTTAGCCGATTTTAACCACACACCTATTGCCGCAATCAGAGCAAGCGGATTGAGCCAGAGCAGCAGCAGGTTGGGAGATGTAGCCTCGTGAACCGACACCAATACCAGGAATGTGATGACGCACCCCATCAGTGCATATATGCCGTAGAGTGCTGAATCGAACCATCGAGTCACTCTCATGCTCCTGATGTCATGCCATGTAATTAAAACGGAAGCTACCAATACGATAAGTGCAACAAATAGTGGTGTCAAATACCATGGAGTGGGCTTGGCCGGCCAAGGAGCGGCGGCTACAAGTGTCCGTGGTTCACCTGTCACAAGTGGCTCACCTCCCACTGTTGCATTGCAAAGCAATGCGGGGAGCAGTACTGGGGCAAAGGCCATCTCGTGCGGGGAAACGGGGTAGTCGATGCCACTGCCAAGCGCCAGGTCAATGCCGAATTGATACCATGGGTAGTATTTGTGGTAATAACGCATTATTTCGCGGAAACTCACTTCGCCAGTGAAGGGCAATGATGATGCATCTACTGTGATAGAATCGCCGATAGCTTGCTCAACGATGTTTAGTGGTCGAGTTGAACAGTTGTCCTTCACATAGTTATAGCGGTATATGTTGCTCCCTGGCTGAAGTGTGGAGTCAACTAACGCGATTACTTTCTGTACCTGATCTTGTGTGAGGTTGAGTGGTATTTCAGTCACACCTCTACCTTGAGATGCGTAGTTGTTGATGAATTGCGAGGTGTATTGTGCTCCGATGCCGTAGTCAGTTTCACCCTTGACGTAACGGTACACAAAGTTTGGCTGGTCGAAGTTGAATAGGCCCCAGTTGACGGTAATATCACCTCCGGGTCCCTGAATGCGCATGGCGGCATGTCCTTCCAATTCATATATTTCGGTACCTGGCGAAGCCACGAGGAGGCTTATCTGTGTAGTAGTGTCAACGGGAATCGATCGATTGGCGGCATTGGCTTGCGATGATGCAGCCATCATCGATATTAGTAGTATGGCAATGTACTGGAGCTTGCTGGATATCAATGTGTTAAATACCATGAGTATAGACGTTTAATGCCATCGTCAATTTCCACTGTGTGGTGCCAGCCAAGCGAGTGTAGCTTACTCACGTCACATAGCTTACGCATGGTGCCGTCGGGTTTTGACGAATCCCATTTTATTTCTCCTTTATATCCTACGGCATCTTTGATTTTGTATGCCAACTGGGCGATTGTCAGCTCTTTGCCTGTGCCTATATTAATATGGCAATTGCGCACTTCAGGATTAGTGCCCTTCACTTGGTCGAAGCCGATGTTGAGTAGTATGTAGACCGAAGCGTCGGCCATATCCTCACTCCACAGAAATTCGCGTAGAGGTTTACCTGAGCCCCAAAGACTCAGGGCATCGGCTGTGATGCCAAATTTCGAAAGGGCTTCTTTTATCTTTTCGAAAGGAGCGTCGGAGCTCACCGTGGAGAGCGGACGTCTGGCAAGGTCTGCCCTTATTGCCTCCTCGTTTCCCTCCATGAGTAGTCGAGCTAAGTGCATCTTACGTATCATGGCCGGGAGAACATGGGAATTTTCGAGATGAAAATTATCGTTAGGGCCATACAAGTTGGTTGGCATCACGGCAATATAGTCGGTGCCATATTGCAGATTGAAGCTTTCGCACAGTTTAAGTCCGGCTATTTTGGCTATGGCATAAGGCTCGTTGGTGTATTCGAGCGGCGAAGTGAGCAATGCATCCTCGGGAATAGGTTGAGGAGCCTCGCGCGGATATATACAAGTACTTCCAAGAAAAAGTAATTTCTTGACACCGTGGCGAAAAGCCTCGCCAATTACATTCTGTTGAATCTGTAGGTTCTGGTAGATGAAATCGGCTCTGTATAATGAATTAGCCATGATGCCACCAACGTGAGCAGCAGCAAGTACTACGCAGTCGGGGGTCTCTTCATCGAAGAATTGCCTCACCGCCGCTCCATCGAGCAGGTCAAGCTCGGCATGTGTGCGTCCCACCAGGTTGTTGTAGCCGCGTTTTTTCAAATTTTCCCATATGGCGGATCCAACAAGGCCCCGATGGCCTGCCACATATATTTTAACATCCTTTTCGATCATTGTCATTGCTGATTGTTGAGGGCTTTGATGTCGGCATCGACCATGATGTTCACGAGTTGCTCAAATGATGTTTTGCGTGGATTCCAACCCAGTTTTTCTTTTGCCTTGGCGGGATTTCCCAGAAGTTGTTCAACCTCTGATGGTCGGAAAAATCTGGGGTCAACTTCCACAAGAGTACGTCCTGTGGCGATGTCGATTCCCTTCTCGTTGACACCTTCCCCTTCCCAGCGCAGTTCAATGCCAGCGCGTCGGAATGCCAGTTTGGTAAACTCACGTACAGAATGATACTCACCTGTAGCAATCACATAGTCGTCGGGTTCGGGCTGTTGGAGTATAAGCCACATGCACTCGATATAGTCGGGGGCATATCCCCAGTCGCGGCGGGCGTTGAGATTGCCTAGATAAAGCTTATCTTGCTTTCCTGCTGCGATATTTGCCACGGCGAGAGTGATTTTGCGTGTCACGAAGTTCTCTCCGCGGCGTTCGCTCTCGTGGTTGAAAAGAATGCCGTTGGCGGCAAACATGCCGTAGCTTTCACGATAGTTCTTGGTGATCCAGAAGCCATAAAGCTTGGCAACTGCATAGGGTGAGCGGGGGTAAAATGGCGTAGTCTCACTTTGTGGTATTTCCTGTACTTTTCCAAAAAGCTCTGATGTTGATGCCTGATATATACGGGTTTTCTTTTCGAGTCCGAGTATGCGCACGGCTTCAAGTAGTCGCAGGGTGCCTATGGCATCGGTATCGGCTGTATATTCGGGTACGTCGAATGATACTTTCACATGGCTTTGAGCGGCCAGGTTGTATATCTCGGTGGGCTGTATCTCCTGAATTATACGGATCAGCGATGACGAATCGGTCATGTCGCCGTAATGAAGGTTGATAGCGCGTCGCTGACGTTGGTCGCGAACCCATTGTGCAAGGTAGAGGTGCTCTATACGGCCGGTGTTGAATGTGGAGCTACGGCGTATAATTCCATGTACCTCATACCCTTTTTCAAGTAGAAATTCAGCCAGATAGGAGCCGTCTTGCCCGGTGATACCGGTGATGAGGGCAATATTTCGCATATATTTATTGTTTATGTATCTATTATTTATGGTGTCTTTATTTTTCTACAAAGATACACACCATAAGTGATATTTAGCAATATAATGACGAAATTTTCTGAATCGCAGCCTATAATCACATCGCAAGCCAAGTTGCCGCAAGTTTCTTCTTGAGCGAATGACGTTGAGATTTCCATAACTGAGGCAGGTTTCGGCGCAGCTCTTGTCGCAATGGCTTCGTGAGTGA
The DNA here is from genome assembly GCA_964517875.1 of uncultured Muribaculaceae bacterium. Lineage (GTDB taxonomy): Bacteria > Bacteroidota > Bacteroidia > Bacteroidales > Muribaculaceae > JAJPXC01. The sequence continues at coordinate 6,745 of CAZFEU010000043.1, forward strand.
GCTGGCCGTGCGAGCACGGTGGGCCGAGTATAGCGCCACCGTGAGGTGACTGGCATAGGTGGCCCGGGCTTCGTTAAGGAGTGTGGGGTGGAGAGTGGATATGTCGTTGAGCATCGTCGTCCAAGCATCGGGTAGAGTGAGTTTGACCTCTCGAAATCCTGCGCTTACTTGTTGCGGGTGTTGCCTATAGTCATATAGTATGTCGGGTAAAATCAGCATCTTCTCTGTGTGCGACTTTGAGATGACACGCCATAAAAAATCCCAGTCCTCGCCGTAACTTAGTGATTCATTGAATCGCGTTTGTCCTATTAGATCGCGTCGTATCAGCTTGTTCCATAAGTTGGAAGAGAAACTGGCATTTTCCACCATGAGTTGGATAATTTCCTGACCCTCAACTATTACGGGCTTTTCAACGAGTTTTACTGCTTGAATTTTGTGGCAGTCAGTGATGCGGTAACTCCATTCCAATATTGAAACATTGTTTGCAACATTGAAATCTTCAAGTCGACTGTTGAGGATGTTGAAAATATTGATGTCAATGTTGTCGTCATCGTCAATTATCAGCACCCATTCTCCATCTGTTTGCTCCAGCCCTCGATTGCGGGCATAAGATACGCCCTTTCCTTCATCTTCCACTACTATCAGTTGCACTCCCTCGCTTGGGAACATGACGCTAATGCGTTGCCTCACCTCTTCGGCGTTATGACGTGTCGCCACCACCACCGACACATTATTTATAGGTAGTGGAATCATCGTGTAAGGTAGCGAGTGTGGCGTTCAAGCTCCTGGTCAAGCTTGCGCTCAATATCTTTTGTGAGAAGAAAACGACTGCGTAGATATTCCCGCTTAATCTGGTTGACGCGTTTCACTTCTTCGAGCAAAGCCAGTCGCTTTTCTCGGATTTCTTCGGTTTTTCGGCCAATGCGATTCACACATGAGCGGCCTCCGAGCCTATAATTGTAGTGAGCGTTGTGCGCCACTACGATGCGTGGCCGCCGGAGCATGATGGGGAGGTTGAGCAGCCGGTCCTCACCCCAAAACCCATCGTAATCGATGGTGTCGATGCCCGAATCGAGCATTTCAGGCCGATATAATTTGCCCCAGGCTTGCACCGGAAATGTGTGCTCGTTGAACATCAAAGCCTCAATGGCATGATCAGAGTCGTAACGCTGCTTCCAATGAAGGGGTATCCAGGGGAATGATTCAAGTCGGAGATTGATACGCATCTGCACGATATCGGCTTCACGCGATGCCCATAAGGCGCGTTCTAATGCGTGAGGCGATAGCCAGTCGTCGCCATCGACCATTGTTATCCATTCGCCACGGGCATTGTTGAGCACTGTACGCCGTGCCATTACAGCGCCGCGGTTGGTTTTGTGGCGTATTATCTCAATACGGTTGGCGTAGCGCTCCAGCACCTTGTCGGTGTTGTCGGTCGATCCATCATCCACCACAATAATCTCGCGGTCAATTCCTTCCTGAGCAATGGCCGAGTCAATAGCCTGTGCAAGATGACGCTCATCGTTACAGGCCGTAATAGCTATTGTGATTAGAGGTTTGTTCACGATATGCAGGTTTTTTCAGAACTTGTGACTACTACTTTGATTTCGCCCCTATCAACACTGTGGCCAGTGGTTGTGACAGCTTGACAATGCGTATTAATGCAAGAGTAATTGCCACTATGATTGATGCTGTTACCGCAGCAACAGTGAATGTGGGCACAAAACCAAGCCCCAAGCCCCTCAGAGGTTCCTGCAACATAGGCATCGGGAACAGTAAGAAATAGTGGAGCAGGTATATCCCAAGACTTTCACGTCCCAGTAGGCTCCATGCATTAATCATTCTGCTTGATTGAGGAGCTCGTTCGGCCCATGGGGTTATTACGGCAAAAGCTATGACTGCAAGACAAAGATGCCACATAACCGTCACCAACATGGCCAAGTAGGGTGATGTCATAAACTCAAACTCCCAGTAATACATGCGGATATATACCATATAACCGCCAATAACGATTGCTGCGGTTGTTGCCCATTGGCTGGCATAAAGATGTTGAAAACCATTTCGATGTTTGCGGGCTAACACACCGGCCAGAAATACGGGGAGAAAGGTTGCGGTCAAGCCCAGGCTGCTGTAGTTAACGGCATCGGGAGATAGCACAGAGTAAGTTATCAGAGCCACAATTGCGCTAATTAGCAGACATATCGATGCTTCGCCTAATATAGAGTGCCCTAACCGCAACAGAAAAGTTGATAATGAATAGATAATCGCTATCTCAAATAGCACGAGAGGGAACCAATACCCTTGTTTATATTCGTCGAACAATGCGCCCTGTAGGGTGTCGGACAGCGGTGATTGTAGACCGCTATGCGGAAAATACCAGAACCATAGAGCGCCAACCGCTACCATCGGAATGATGAGCTGGGTGAAGCGTTGGGAAAGTCGTGGCATGGCAAAGGAGGCGCCATCTGACGTGGAACGATAAGTGAAATACCCTGCGATGAAGAAGAAAAGAGGCATATGAGTCTGGCCTATTAACTTGAACGCCAGGGCTTGATCAATGTCGCGTATGCACATTGTAAGCACATGACCCATTACCACCATAAATATGGCTATACCCTTTATTACATCAAATTGCGGAAGGCGCTGTGCCATCAAGTGTCGATTTAAGTCGGTGACTAATTTCTGTCAATGCAAAGGTAACAATTATTACAAAAAAAAGCGTAAATTAGCACCCACAAATTATCAACAGCAAAATGGCCGAAGCTACTGTCACATTCACCTCTCTGCGCAACCAGTTGCGTAAGGCATCATCGCAGCTCGCACCCGTGTATCTGCTGCACGGCGAGGAAGGGTATTATATAGACCGGTTAGTCGATGATTTTGACTCTTTGGTGCCCGAGGCCGATCGTGATTTTAATCTATACAATCTCTATGCCCCCGAGGTCACACCGGCCCAGGTGATGGATTGTGCAATGCGTTACCCCATGATGGCAGAGCGCCAGGTTGTAATTATTCACGAGGCTCAGGCGGTGCCGGCTACATGGCTCGACAATCTCGCCCGATATGTAGAACAACCCAATCCTACCACCATCATGGCCGTTTGCTGCCGTGGAGCACAGGCCAAGGGGAAGGATTTCAAAGCGGCTTTAAAGAAAGGGGGTGGGGTGGTTTTTGAGTCAAAAAAACTCAATGAACGAAATGTAAAGACAGAAATCGAGCGATTTATACAGGATAAGGGGCTTAATGTTGAGCCAAAGTCGCTTCAGATGCTGGCCGACTTCGTTGGCACTGACCTGTCGAGGCTCTACAATGAGGTCGATAAGCTCACCGTCACCCTCCCTCAGGGTGCGATGGTGACCCCTGAGGCTATCGAGGCCAATATCGGTATCAGCAAGGATTACAATAACTTTGAGCTCGTGGCTGCACTTTCTCAACGCGACTACAAGCGCTCTTTGGCCATTGTGGAATATTTCAGAAGTAATCCTAAGAATAATCCGTATGTGTTCACTACATCCACTTTATTCAATTTCTTCTCCAACCTATTGGTCGCAATTTACACACCCGATAAAGGAGACCATTCGCTAATGGCGGCTTGCGGCTATAAATGGACCGGGCAGCTCACCGATCTGCGTAATGCATTGCGACAATACAACGCTTGGCATGCCATAGAAATCATAAATGCCATCCGCCGATATGACGCTCAGAGTAAGGGCATAGACTCACGCCGCGATCCTTATGACCTGATGGAGGAACTCATACTGCACATTTTATATCCTACAGGTAAAATATCCTGAGCGAACGAAAAATTAGCAGTAACACAGCGACGCTCGATATAGGTGCTGTGCTACTGCTAAATCTCTGTTGTTTGGATAACTTAATTACCGATTATTTTACGTTGAAAAGGTCGGTTGTGTTGGCCGAAATTTCCTCATCGGGTACTTCATAGTTATAGAGGTCGCCGGCATAATAGCGATCGTAGGCGGTCATGTCGATCAGTCCGTGCCCCGATAGGTTGAAAAGAATTACAGGAGACGTACCTTCCTCCTTAGCTTTCTTGGCCTCGCGTATAGCGGCTGCGATAGCGTGAGAACTCTCGGGCGCAGGGATGATTCCCTCGGAGCGTGCAAAGAGTGTGGCCGCATCAAAGGTTTCAATCTGTGGAATATCAACGGCGTTCATCAATCCATCCTGCATGAGCTGGCTCACTATAGCCCCTGCTCCATGGTAGCGCAAGCCGCCGGCATGTATGTTGGCGGGAGAGAAGTTATGACCAAGAGTCAACATAGGTATCAGTGGCGTGTAACCTGCTTCGTCACCGAAATCATAGCGAAAGACACCTCGGGTGAGTTTGGGACATGATGATGGTTCGGCTGCGATGAACTTTGTGTTGCGCTCCCCCGAGAAGTTGTGGCGAAGGAATGGGAATGATATGCCCGAGAAATTGGAGCCACCGCCGAAACATCCGATCACTATATCGGGATACTCACCGGCCATCTCCATTTGTTTTTCGGCTTCAAGTCCGATTACGGTCTGATGTAGGGCTACGTGATTAAGTACCGAACCTAAGGTATATTTGCAGTTTGGGGTGCTCATGGCCAGCTCCACAGCCTCAGAAATGGCTGTTCCGAGTGAACCCTGATAATTGGGGTTTTCTGTGATAATCTTGCGCCCGGCCTTGGTCGACATTGAAGGCGAGGGGATCACCTCCGCACCATAGGTCTGCATGATTGAGCGGCGGTAGGGTTTTTGATTGTAAGACACCTTTACCATGTATACGGCCAGCTCAAGGCCGAAGTGCTTTGCGGCCAGTGAAAGAGCTGCGCCCCATTGGCCGGCTCCGGTTTCGGTTGTGATGTTGGTTACGCCCTGTTGCTTACAGTAGTACGCCTGTGGAATGGCTGAATTGAGCTTGTGCGAACCAACAGGGCTTACGCTCTCATTCTTAAAATATATGTGAGCCGTAGTGTCAAGTGCTTTTTCAAGGCCACGTGCTCGAACCAGCGGGGTGGGGCGCCAGATCTTGTACATATCCCTTACTTCGTCGGGAATCTCAATCCAGGTATTTGTGGTGTCCATCTCCTGGCGGCACACTTCCTCGGCAAAAATAGGGTATAGGTCTTCGGCTTTCAATGGCTCTTTGGTAGCAGGATTGAGGATAGGGGCGGGCTTGGTGGGCATATCTGGTAACACATTATACCATGCCCTGGGTATATCACTCTCTTGGAGGATGTATTTCTTGGATTTTTCCATGACGTGAAATTAATATTTATTGTATATTTTGTGTTAATATTATGTTTATGCCGCAAAGAAATACAAATTTATTCATATTGACAATAATTTTTTCAAAAAAATACATGCATTCGAACATGGTTTTGCATGAAATACATCCATTATTCACAAAAATATTTAAATTTGCAGCATGACATCACAAATTTCACATAGTGCAACGGTAACTGCCATCGGTCAGCAGTCGGTGACTGTTAGAGTTGATGGTAACACGGGATGTGCGGGTTGTCGTGTAGCTTTGATGTGTGGTCATAGTGAAAATTCGATTATTCAGGTTGTCAAAGTTGACGACCCATCCATCTTTGCTGTTGGGGAGGTTGTCAGCCTTACAGCCACGGCCGCTTCGATGTGGAAGGCTATAACAATCGGGCTTATTATACCGTGTTTCATCTTGTTGGCGTTGCTCTTGGGATGCCTTTCTGCAGGTATGCGTACCCACTGGGCATTGCTGTTGGCGTTTGCTGTAATAGGTCTATACTATGTTGTTTTAGCTTGTAAACGAAGCAGTATTGAAACCGCTGTCCGCTGGACAGTGGAAAAACAACACTCATCACAAATTTAATTAAACACGTCATGTCAACAATTGCAATATCGCTTGTCGCTCTTGGAGGTGTGGGTATAATAGCAGCCGTGATTTTATATATTGTGGCTAATCGCTTTCATGTGCCCGAGAACCCCCTGGTCGAACAGATTGAAGTGCTACTCCCCGGTGCCAACTGTGGAGGTTGCGGTTACAGTGGTTGCCACGATTTCGCATGCAAGTGCGCAGAGGCTTCCTCGCTCAGCGGATTCTACTGCCCCGGGGCAGGCGCTGAGGTGATGGCTAAAATCGCAAAAATCAAAGGGGTAGACGCTGAAGGAGTGACCCCTATGATTGCTGTATTGAAGTGCAACGGCACATGTGCCAACCGCCCATTGCGAGCCAACTACGATGGGGTGCAATCATGTGCGTTGTTGTCGATGATAGCCGTTGGCTCAGCCGACTGTGCTTACGGATGTCTGGGTTGTGGCGATTGTGTGAAGGCATGTCCGTGGGATGCGATTCACATCGACCCTACTACGGGATTGCCCGAAGTTTCGGATGATAATTGTGTGGGGTGTGGCAAGTGTGTAGCAGCTTGTCCGCGCGCCATACTGGAGCTCCGGCCCAAAGGCCCAAAAGGTAGGAGAGTGTGGGTTGCTTGCTCCAATAAGGATAAGGGTGCTATTGCCCGGAGAGATTGCAGTGCCGCATGCATAGGGTGCGGACGATGCGTGCGTACCTGTCCTTTTGAGGCTATAACAGTCAACGACAATCTTGCGTATGTCGCCCCTGAAAAGTGCCGCTTATGCAGGAAGTGCATCCCTGAGTGCCCCACAGGAGCCATACATTGTGTTAATTTCCCCGCTTCCATTCCTGTCGGTAAGTCCTAATTGAGTGTTAATATTCTAATAATACGACTTTTGCATACGTTCAAACCTGGGGGGATACACCCTCCACAATCCAAGATAACAGCGGGTAAGCCGATAATCGATGTCGAGCTACCCTATAGCGTGGTAGTTACCTTTGCGCAGCACATCGGAGCGATTGCAATATGTGAGCTGAAGAAAGGTGATCATGTTAACCGCGGTGACGTGGTGGCGCGGGCCGCCGGATTTGTCTCGGCCAATGTGCACACACCCATCACAGGAACCGTAGTGAAAATCGACCGCACAAAGACAGCTTACGGTCAACCAGCCGACACAGTGACCATTGAAGCCACAGAGGAGGAACACCTGGCCGACATCAAGACAATAGCGTCATTGCAGCCGCAGCGCACCATTGAACAAGCGCTCTCCCTCCCGGCTGAGGAAATAGTGTCAATCATCGACTGGGCAGGTATCGTCGGGCTTGGTGGTGCTACATTTCCTACGAAAGTAAAACTTACTCCGCCTGCGGGCATTCGGGCGGAAGTCCTTATAATAAACGGTGCGGAGTGTGAACCCTATCTTACCACCGACGATGCCCTCATGCGCAGTAGTGCGTCAGAGATTATTGACGGTATACTCATACTGATGAAGGGTGCCAAAGTCAATCGTGCCATTGTGGGCATTGAGGATAATAAGCCAGAAGCCATTAAGGCTATGCGGAATGCGGTAAACGCCAATGCGTCAGCTCACCATATTGAGATTATGCCCCTTAAGACCAAATATCCACAGGGAGGTGAGAAGCAGCTGATTGAGGCCACCATAGGAAAGGAAGTGCCCGCAGGACAGCTCCCGATATCAGTAGGTGCTGTGGTGCAGAACGTGGCTACTGCCTACGCAGTCTACGAGGCTGTGATAATGGGACTGCCATTAATGTCGCGCGTCATCACCGTAACCGGCCCTTCGGTGGAACGCCCAGGCAACTATCGCGTGGCTATCGGCACCAATATGCGCAGTGTAGTAGATATTGCCGGAGGTGTGCCAGCCGATACTGGTAAGATAGTGTTGGGTGGTCCTCTGATGGGTCGTGCTGTGGTGTCGATCGACGCCCCGACTGTCAAGGGAATCTCTGGTATATTGATGCTTCCCGATAGTGAGTCGCATCGAAGGGGTGTACAGCCATGCATCCGTTGCGCAAAGTGTGTGGAGGCATGTCCTATGGGACTCGAACCATATCTGATAGCCACACTCAGCCGCCTCAATGAATCGCAGCGGGCCAAATCACTTGGAGCCATGAACTGTATAGAGTGTGGCTCATGTAGCTATGTATGTCCCTCATCACGCCCGATACTCGATTACATCAAATTGGGCAAACGCTCTATCAAATCCACCAATAAATGAAACCAATACTCACCATATCCGCTTCACCCCACATCCACACCTCACGTACTGTGAGCTGGTACATGTGGCAAGTGGTGATAGCACTTATTCCGGCAATTCTATGCTCCTTGTATTACTTCGGGGTTGGAGCTGCCATAGTGATTGCAACCGCTATATCAGGCTGTGTCACCACGGAGTACCTTATCAATCGTTATATGTTCGGCCGCGAGGGTACGATAGCCAATGGCTCGGCCATACTCACGGGCTTGCTGCTGGCACTCAATCTCCCTTCCAACTTGCCGGTCTGGGCGGTATTGATCGGATCAGTTGCTGCTATTGGCATAGGCAAGATGGCTTTTGGTGGGTTGGGATGCAATATCTTCAATCCCGCGCTTGTAGGCCGTGTGTTCCTTCTTATTTCCTTACCGGTGTTGATGACAACTTGGCCTATACCGCTCGAAAATACCCTCAATTATACCGATGCTACAACCGGTGCAACAATATTAGGGGAGCTGAAGATGGGCATGATAACTCCAGCCGATGTTGATACAACCTCCCTGCTGATGGGTAATTCGGGGGGATCGTTGGGTGAAGTGGGCAGTCTGGCCCTTATTATCGGTTTCGTTTATCTTGTAGTGCGCCGTGTCATTACATGTCATATACCCCTGGCAGTAGTTGGAGCTGCGGCGTTGATGTCGCTGATTGTGGGCGGTAATGTAGCTGTGGAGATTCTGTCAGGAGGGCTGCTTTTAGGTGCGATATTCATGGCCACTGACTATGTGACCTCCCCGATGACCCATACCGGCATGGTTATATATGGAGCTATGATAGGTATTATCACCGTAATAATTCGCCATTACGGAGTTTATCCCGAGGGTATGTCGTTCGCTATACTTATAATGAACGGATTTGTGCCTTTGATAAACCGCTATGTGCGTCCACGCCAATATGGAGAAAGGAGGGGGATAATATGAAACGCTTGACATCAACACTCCCCCATATGGTGATTTCTCTCGGAATCATCACCCTTGTGGCAGGTGCAATACTCGCTTTGGTCTATAATGTGACCAAGGAGCCGATTGCTGATGTGGACCGACAGAAGAAAATTGATGCTGTGGCCGGAGTTGTGCCACAGTTTGACAATGACCCTATGACCGATACGGTGAATATTGACGGCTGCACGGCACATATCGCTAAGCTCAACGGCAAATTATCCGGAGTGGCTGTGGAGATAACGGCTCCCGATGGATTCTCAGGCCCATTTAACCTCATAGTAGGCTTTGATGATAAAGGTAATCTGTCGGGTTATCAGGTGATAAACCATAGCGAGACACCCGGACTTGGCGCAAAGATGAACGACTGGTTTCGTGATCCTACCGGCAACCGCTCGGTGATAGGACGCAATCTAAAGGATGCCGAGCTCATGGTGTCGAAAGACGGTGGTCAGGTCGACGGCATTACAGCGGCCACCATCACATCGAGGGCTTTCCTTAACGCCGTTAACCGTGCCTATAAAGTGTATGAAACAATCAAAATCAGGCAGAAATGAAACGACTACGCATACTACTTCAAGGTATAATCAACGATAACCCTACATTCGTTCTGATGTTGGGTATGTGTCCTACGCTGGGAACAACATCGAGCGCCACTACAGCAATGTCGATGGGATTGGCCACGATGGTAGTGCTTATCTGCTCTAATGTTGCGATCTCAGCACTCAAAAATCTAATCCCCGACAAGGTGCGAATACCCGCTTACATCGTAATTATTGCATCGTTCGTCACAATTTTACAAATGCTGATGCAGGCATATCTTCCTGCGCTCAACGAGAGTCTGGGTATCTTCATTCCGCTGATAGTGGTAAATTGCATCCTGCTTGGACGAGCCGAAGCCTTTGCGTCGCGCAATGGTGTATTCGACTCTATGCTCGACGGTGTAGGCATCGGTTTGGGTTTCACGCTGGCTCTTACGTTGCTCGGTTCTACCCGCGAGATACTTGGTAATGGTAGCGTATTCGCATATAATATTTATCCAGCCGACTATTCCCAGCTGATTTTCGTGCTTGCGCCAGGAGCGTTCATAGCACTTGGATTTCTCATAGCCTTGTTTAACTCATTGCGAACTAAAGCCACTAAATAGCCATGCTCACTTATCTGTCAATCATTATTACGGCCATATTCGTCAACAACATAGTTTTTGCCCAATTCCTGGGGATATGTCCGTTCATGGGAGTTTCAAAAAAGTTAAGCTCTGCAGTGGGTATGGGTATGGCTGTAACATTCGTTATGACCATAGCCACGTGTGTCACCTGGGTGTTGCAAGAGTGTCTGCTGATACCGTATGGCATCGCGTTCATGCAGACCATCGTTTTTATCCTCGTTATAGCCACATTGGTGCAGATGCTCGAAATCATCATAAAGAAAATTTCGCCGGCATTATATACCGCATTAGGAGTGTTTCTGCCACTTATCACCACTAACTGTGCCGTGCTCGGAGTGGCAATACTTGTAACGCAGAAGGGTTACGACCTTGGGGCATCAGTGGTGTATGCAGCATCCACTGCCATCGGCTTCACCCTCGCATTGGTGATTTTCGCAGGGATACGAGAGCAGTTGGCAATGACCGATGTGCCTCGCCCGATGAAGGGTGCTCCAATAGCACTTATATGTGCAGGATTGCTCGCAATGGCCTTCATGGGCTTCGCAGGAATCAGCATAGGTTAAGTCGTCTTTTGGGGACAAAAACTTTAGGTGGAATGTACGCTCAAAATAGGTGCATTCCACCTTTTTCAATGCCTTATTTTTGCGTGGCAAGGATTTTATGTTAATTTTGCACTAAAATGTTAATGAATATTGTGACAATTTTGATTTGTTCACAAACAATTGCTACTTTTAGTTGTTAACATAATAAATATTAATTTGTATTATTCAACAGCGTCTAAACTGCTAATCACGCAAGTATGAAAAAGTCAACGATTTGGCTACTCACGATACTGATGGCAATCACTTTTGTAGGGTTGCTCTTCGCTCAGATATTATATATGCGTTCAATGCTGAAAATGCGCGATGAGCAATTTTCGGAAGCGGTTCATCGGTCGATGTCGGAGGTGGCTGACCGTATTCAGCACGATGAGACCAAATTTTTCTATGACGAAGATATGCTCGACTTTGAAGAGGCTTCGCAGGTGATTACTCAATATCAGGATGGAGGTCTCCCCGTGCATAATGGCGTGAAAAATACTGCTTCAGCCGAGCGTGACGGAATGATCGTAGAGGTTTCGGTGACGATGCCCGTAGGTCAGGACTCAATCAATCCGCTGACTAATCCTGATGCTGAAACTTCATCGCTAGAGGAAGTGCAATATGACTTCGACAACGCTTTTGACGGCCAATACCGTTACCACAAACGCATCATCGACGAAATCATACTTAATATCATTGCTCAGGCCAGCAACCGTCGACTATCGGAGCGCGTTAATATAGACAGTGTACAGACACAATTGCGCGAACAGCTGTCGAGCAATGGTATCAACCTGCCGTTTGAGTTTGCAGTGATCGACAAGACTTTCAAGCCTCAACTCGCCACTAAGGGATATAAGGCTGCTGAGGTGGAAGTAACCGATACATTCGTTCAACCCCTCTTCCCCTTTGATCCGGGAGCAAAGAAGGTGGCGCTGAGAGTAGTGTTCCCCGACCGCAACGCTTATGTGATGACTCCGTTGAAGTTTATGATTCCGGCGTTTGCGTTCACGCTTGTACTCCTTGTGGTGTTTATCTTCACCATCACTACTGCATTCCGGCAGAAGAAGCTCAATGAGATGAAGAATGACTTCATCAACAATATGACGCATGAGTTTAAGACCCCAATATCATCAATATCGCTTGCGGCGCAAATGCTCAATGACGACTCCGTGCGCAAGTCGCCGACCATGATGCAGCACATAGCCACAGTGATCAATGATGAGACCAAGCGACTCCGTTTCCAGGTCGAGAAGGTGCTCCAGATGTCGATGTTTGATCGCCAGAAGGCCACGCTGCGACTCACCGAGATAGATGCAAACTCGGCTATCGCAAACATAGTCAACACGTTCAAACTAAAAGTTGAGCGATATGGCGGACGGCTGACCTGCAACCTTGATGCGCCCGATGCTATAGTCAACGTTGATGAGATGCATTTCACCAATGTGATCTTCAATCTTCTTGACAATGCGGTGAAGTATCGCAGAGAGGAAACGCCGCTCGACCTGAAAGTGACCACAACCGATCTGTCGGCCGACAAGCTGCAGATAGTGGTAGCCGACAACGGCATCGGCATCCGCAAGGACGACTTGAAGAAGATTTTCGACAAATTCTATCGCGTGTCGACCGGCAACCGCCACGATGTAAAGGGATTCGGCCTCGGTCTGGCATATGTTCACAAGATGATAACCGAGCTCCACGGAGAAATAAAGGTTGAAAGCGAACTGAATGTAGGAACAAAATTTATAATTATATTACCTCTAATCAAAAACTAAAAATTATGGAAGAACGTATGCGTATTTTATTATGCGAAGATGATGAAAATCTTGGCATGTTGCTGCGGGAATACCTCCAGGCCAAAGGCTTCAACGCCGACCTTTTTGCCGATGGCGAAAGCGGCTACAAAGCGTTCCTCAAGGGCAAATACGATATCTGCGTCCTTGACGTGATGATGCCTAAGAAGGACGGGTTTGCCCTTGCTCAGGAGATCCGCACAGTCAACTCTGAAGTGCCTATCATCTTCCTGACGGCTAAGTCGCTCAAGGAAGATATTCTCGAGGGATTCAAGATAGGTGCCGACGACTATATCACTAAGCCCTTCTCGATGGAGGAGCTTGTATTCCGTATCGAGGCTATCCTTCGCCGCGTAAAGGGTAAGAAAGGTAAAGAGATTACCATGTACAAGATAGGTAAGTTCACTTTCGACACCCAGAAGCAGGTGCTGATGATCGACGACAAGGTGACCAAGCTCACCACCAAGGAGTCAGAGCTGTTGTCGCTCCT
>CAZFEU010000044.1:0-19579 GCA_964517875.1 uncultured Muribaculaceae bacterium
TCTTGAAAACCGTTGAGGGTAACACCTCCGGGGGTTCGAATCCCTCCCTCTCCGCAACAAAAGCAGCCTATGGGCTGCTTTTTCTGTATATGAGAATAGATAGTAATTTAGGGTTGGTCTCTAAACGGGGTCAAAGATGTCGAGGATCTCAAGCCATATTCGGCCCATAAGGGTTTGGGTGTGTTTCTGCTTCTGAAGATTGCGGTGGTATACCTTATATGGCATCTTTGCAGAGTATTTTTTAGTAGTGGGCTTTATTTGCTCTAAACGATACCTTCTCACAATATCAAGGTGGATTTTGCTTTCCAGGGCCAAGGCCATCCTAAATCCTTTGGGAAGAGTTTCGGCAATGGCATCGGTGTTTTCGGGGAGAGGATAATCGTCATCTTCATGGACAAAAAGAAGCTCAGTACTACCATAGGATGTGATGCCGTACACAAGTACTCCCTCAACTGTTATGGGTTGGAGGCAAGTCGTAAAATTGTCAGCGGCGTTTATAACAGCCGTCCCCAACACATTAATCGCTTCATCATAATCAGGAATACAGCTGAATAATGACTCCTTAAACGCTTCCATATCTTCCTCATTCGCAGCGGACACTAAACTCATTGAATTGTTTATTATAGTGGTTTATCTTATACTGAATTTGCCGGTTACGAGGTTCGGGGGTTGCGGAAGTTGGCGTAATGGCGGCGGTGGGCGAGGTATTCCTCGTCGTACATATGGTCGTAGGCTTCGCGCTCGAACGAGATGGCCATATAGGCACGGTGGCTATCACCGTGATATTTCGCAAGATACCACAGCCATTGGGCTAAATAGATGATAATGAAAGGTATATATAACCACTCGAGCTGCTGCTGGCAATGGATGAGCTCATGGCGAAGTACGGCGGGTGTCACTACACGACGGTCGCGGGTGAACACGAGCCCGAACAGGGTTATTGCCGTAAACCCAGGCCAGGGTATCAGTTTATTCTGTATTATGCGTGTTGGGATGATCATCTTGAATGCAAAAGTAAGAAATATTGTGGAGCCGCAGGGGCGGTGGACTAAAATTGTTAATTATTTCCCATATTTTGGCATTATAGTGCACGGTTGAGCGAAATTTTTGACTTTTTTAGTAACTTTGCGACAATTGTAATATTACGAATCATTAATGGTAATAACTGACTCATTAGCCACCTTTGGACGCTACTGCACATTTATGCTGCGAGTGTTCTCCCTACCCGATAAGTGGAGTATTTTATATAAACGCATTGTTACTGAAATTGTAAAGCTCGGCATTGACTCAATACCCCTTGTGCTGGTGATTTCGGTGTTTATTGGCGCTGTGATTGCCATACAGATGCAGCTCAACATATCATCTCCCCTTGTACCATCCTACTCTGTGGGACTTGCAACGCGCGATATCGTGTTGCTGGAGTTCTCCAACTCAATTCTTTGTTTGATATTGGCAGGCAAAGTGGGCTCTAATATAGCTTCGGAGATAGGCACGATGCGTGTCACTGAGCAAATTGATGCGCTTGAGATTATGGGTGTCAACTCGGCTTGCTTCCTGGTGCTCCCCAAGGTTATTGCGTTTGTTGTATTTATGCCTGTTTTAGTGGCATTCAGTATCGGTATCGCTTTGTTTGGAGGTTATGCAGTGGCCCTTGTCACTGACCTAATCACAGTGTCGCGCTATGTCTACGGCCTTCAGGCTATGTTCAATGAGTGGTATGTATGGTATGGGATCATTAAGTCGCTTGTTTTCGCATATATCATTGCATCGGTAGCGTCGTTCTACGGCTACTATGTGAAGGGTGGCGCTCTTGATGTGGGGCGGTCGAGCACCAACGCAGTTGTGGCAAGCTCGATATTGATTCTTTTCTTCGATGTTATACTAACTAAACTTTTGCTGCAATGATTGAGGTTAAGAATCTTACTAAGTCGTTTGACGGCAAAACCATACTCCATGGAGTGGATGCTACATTCTATACCGGTAAGACCAATCTGATCATAGGACAGAGCGGTTCGGGAAAGACTGTGCTGATGAAATCGCTTGTCGGTCTTATCAAGCCCGAGGAGGGTGAAATACTCTACGATGGACGCGACTTGCTGAAGATGGACAACAATCAGGTGAAATCGCTCCGCGAGGAGATAGGTATGCTTTTCCAGGGTTCAGCTCTTTTTGACTCTGAGACTGTGTTGGGCAATGTCATGTTTCCACTGATTATGTTTGGTAAGATGAATCAGAAGGAGATGATGGATCGCGCTATGTTCTGCATCGAACGTGTCAACCTTAAAGGCGCAGAAAACAAATATCCCTCGGAAATCTCAGGCGGTATGCAGAAGCGTGCTGCAATAGCGCGAGCCATTGCGTTGAATCCTAAGTACTTGTTTTGCGATGAACCTAACTCGGGTCTCGACCCCCGAACTTCGATAGTGATTGATGAGCTCTTAAGCGACATCACCCACGAGTATAATATGACCACCATAATCAATACCCACGACATGAACTCTGTGCTCGGGATCGGTGAGAATATCATTTTTATCCGTGGTGGTTATCGTGAGTGGGTGGGCAATAAGGATGAGATTGTCACCACAACCAACAAGGCGTTGAGCGACTTTGTATTTGCTACCAAGCTCTTCCAGGAGGTCAAGGAGTTTATGATCGAAAACTCCCATAAGCAGCACTCAACAGGTAAATAAAAAGGCAACCCCGGCCTGTAGGCCGAAGTTGCCGGGAAGTATGAGCTGTTGCTGTGCTATTTTAGGATGGCATTTCCCGCTCCGGTCATTTGTGAGGCCTCGTTGCCCACATTGATTTTCTTGCCGAAACTAAATGTGTATGTTGCTGACACGTAGATGAAGCAATGATTGTTGGGATTGTGCTCGGTCTTGACAAAATCGTAGTTATTGCTTTTCAATACGGAGGTGCCACTACGCCAGTTCCATCTCAGAGGGTTGGCAATCTGTGTTTGTAAGCTCCACGATGAATTGCCCCAACCTACTATAGCTGTGTATGCATCTTTATATTTCACCCACGTTCCGGTAACAAATCCATCGGCTTGGCCCATATCCGATTGATACTGAATGCCGAAATGCCAGTTGTTGAGATAGTAGAACGCTTGTAAATACCAATTCAGGTGAGATTTAGTCCAATCGTAAGGCGCACCGTTTTTGGCTATAAGATGCGACAATTGACCGCTGATCTGAAGTTTACCGTCGAGAAGTCGGCCAGTGCCGTTAACTCCATAGTGTCCTTGAATGAAGTTTCCTATGGGTTGTTGCACAGTTCTGAGTATTCCGTTGGCCGAAGCCTCATACACGTATGCGAAACCATTGGTGGCTATGTAGCCGTAAGCAAATGCCGAGAAGCTGAATCTGTTGTTGGGCAACCATTGATAACTTACTCCTATATCGTAAGATTTGTAGGGAGTTAGGTTAGGATTCCCAGTATATCGCATCAACGGATTGGACTGAACCACTGCCGAGCTGCGGTAGGATAATGATGGCAATGAGTTCATGTGATGAAACTCCGTATTTATAGAGTTTTTGTCGTTGAATGCATATTGAAGTGAGAAGTCGACCCATGGTGACGTATTATTCTCAGCAATATCTCCCTGCTTTGACTTATCATATAAGAAACCTATGCCGACCAATCCATAGAATTTGTCGGAAGAATAGCTATAAGTGATTCCAGGACCTATACGTAGTGTGGTGAGTTTTTCGATAGTAGAGGTTGTTCCGCTATATTGTGTGCGGCTATTGGTGTATCTCCCTTGTGCTGATATGGTGAGGTCGCCCCACGATCCGAAGTCGTGCTGAAAACGGAGGTTGCCAGTAGCGCGGTGGGAATTGTCGACTGCCGTGTTGATATACTCCTGCGTGGCTCCCTCAGCATATCGGGTGTGCTGCCTTGTGTGTGCGTATGAATAATAAGGCGCAAAGTTGATTACGTTGCCGTGAGGGAGTATGAAATTCCAATAACCGTTGTAGGATAGATAATTTTCACGATGATTTGCATCGTTGCTGAAATCAGATTTAGGATAATCGTTGGGTTGGAAATAGACCGTACCCGATGAGTTTTCTTTAGGATAGTTGTCAAAAGTGGAACCGATAGTATTGCTGATTGAGATTTTGTCGGTTTTGTATAGTGCTTTGAATGTAGGCCAGAAATAACGTCTCCTCGATTCGGCATTATTGGTAATTGAGAATCGCTCGAACTGCTTGATAGAGCCATCGTCTTGTGGTAGTCGGTACGTTTCTACACTGTTGGAGAAGTCATGGCTCCCGTTACGATAATATCCACCCACACCAAGGTCGTAGGTCATCTTTTTGTACTGAAATTTGGAATAAAGATTAAGCTGACCTGAGTTGGCTATGAAAAACTCATTGCCATAGGCTTTGAGATAACCTCCATATTCATACTTCTGCATTATGAAGTTAATGACGTGGGATGAGCCTTGAAAGCGAGGATCTTTTGGGAAATCATAATACTCCACCTTTTTGACATCAGCCATGCGCATACCCGTCAGGTCTTGTTCTGACGCAGGGAGATAGTCAATGTAAATGTCAACCGATTTGCCTGAAGTGGTAGTTACGGCTCCACCCATTCCAAGCGATAGCTGAGGAATAGCCATTCGGTTGAGAAGCTCGGTGGCGGTCTGTGACGAATTCTTTTGCTTAGCAGTGGGGATATAGGTAGAAACGGTAGCTGAGGTGGATTGCAGCTGTGCTTCAACCACCACTTCGTTAAGTTGCTGTGTTTTAATGCTATCTGTTGTAGTAGATTGAGCTGATGTATTCAGGGCCGAAAGACATACTCCTATTAATAAACCTATTTTTTTCATACTTTGCAGGTCATTTGTGATGGCGCAAAGTTATATACACACAAAATATAAATTCTCAACATATGTTGAGAATTTAGAGTCTATACCATAATATATGTTAACGAATATATGTTAACGCTGATGTCGCATATCAGAAGAAAGGATTGTAGGTTGACTCTTCCCCCACAGTTGTGTTTGGCCCATGACCGGGGTAAATCACCGTTTGCGGTGGTAGTGAGAGTATTTTCTTTGTGATATTTTCAAGTAGCGCCCTCTGACTACCTCCCGGGAGGTCGGTGCGTCCAATGCTGTTTTTGAAAATCACGTCACCACCAATTAGAAAGTGATTTGCAGGTGAATAAAGCACTATAGAGCCGGGGGAGTGGCCAGGCACGTGTATTACGCACAAACCCTCATTGCCGATCATCACAGTTTCACCCTCCTTGAGGTTGATTTCTACCGATATTTCTTCGGCTTCCACGTCAAGGCCAAACATCGAGGCCTGCGAAGGTATGTTCTCACCCAGGAAACCATCATCGATATGTCCCTTTACAGGTACACCATATTTATTACGTACATATCCGTCGCCAAGGGCGTGGTCGATATGCAGATGCGTATTTATAAGGTGTTTAACTGTCAAATTGTTGCTGCTGATAAAATCGTCAAGTTCCTTTATCTCTCTGCCGCTAATCATGCCTGGATCTATGATGGCAGCTTCAAGAGTAGTGGGTTCGTACACGACGGATGTATGAACCTCAAACATGTTGAAAGTGAATTGTTTAACGTAGAGCATTGTATATTAAGATAAGTGGTTTAATCGATTTATCTTGTCATCGGTACATATATTAGTCTTTTCTCTTGAAAATGGGGCTCACTGAAAAAGTCGGTGATGTCAATGTCCATCACGGAAGCATTATCAGGAGTTTCGTTTGCAATATCACCTCCTTTAAGGCAGATGAGTCCATTGGCAAGTTGTCCGTGTGATTTTGGTGATATATTTTTCCTAACCAATGAAAGTAACGCATCAAGCCGCATCACGGCGCGGCTCACTACGAAGTCCACTTTTAGCTTGCACTCTCCGATATCACCGTGCTGGAATGTGACATTATCAAGTCCGATTGACTCAGCGATTGATTGTGCCACTTTGATTTTCTTGCCGATGCGGTCAATGAGATGGAACTTACAGTTGGGGTACATTATGGCAAGCGGTATACCCGGGAATCCGCCTCCGGTGCCGAGGTCGATAAACGTAGTGCCATCTGTTGGCTCTCCGTAGTCGCTGAGAAAACGGCTTATGGCAAGGGAATGGAGAACATGGTTGGGGTAAAGGTTCTGAATGTCCTTGCGCGATATTACATTGATTTTCTCGTTCCATTCAGGGTAGAGAGTACCGAGCGCGGCAAATTGCTCTTGCATCCGCTGAGAGAGATTCGGGAAATATTTGAGTATTATATCCATGGCTATTTGAAATAACACCTACGGAAATACATAAGTTTTTCCGCAGGTGTCAATGGCAGTTTACTATTTTCGTGGTTCGGGAGGAAACTTGTTGGGAAATGTAAGATGCAACCTTGGGCGAATCAAAGCGCGGATTATAAAGAATATTCCGGCAAGTATGAAGGGAATGCTGAGCCATTGCCCCATATTTAGCATCATGTCATCCTCCCATGGCTCCTGGCTATTTTTTATGAATTCTATGAGGAAACGACAGCCAAAGAGCACTGTGAAGAACACTCCAAGGATCAATCCTGGCCGTTCCTCGTCATTACGTTTCCAATACATCCACATGAGCAGTGCGAATAGAGCAAGATAGCATAATGCTTCGTAAATCTGAGTTGGGTGCACTGCAGCCGGAGCAAATTGGGTGACCCATTGGTAGGATCTTACGAACTGAAAGCCCCAGGGCAGGTCGGTGGGCCCACCATAAATCTCTGAGTTGAAAAGATTGCCAAGCCTTATCAAAGCGCCTACCAAGGCTATCGGTATCACAAGGCGGTCAAAAGTCCAGAGCGGTGAGCGTTTGGTGGTGATTATAGAGAATAGTATCACTGCAAGGATTACGCCAATTGTGCCTCCATGACTTGCAAGCCCTCCTTCCCATACATAAAGTATCTCTATAGGGTTTTGGGAGTATTTATCCCATTCATAGAAGAATACGTGCCCAAGTCGGGCGCCGATGATAGTGCCGGCCACTACCCATAGCAGGAGTGTGCCGAGCCAGCTTTCGGGAGCCCCTTCGTGCTTGAACATCCTGGCCACGATGAAATAGCCTATGGTAAAACCGATGGCAAACATCATTCCGTACCACCTTACAGAGACAAAGCCTTCAAACAGATTGGGATTCCAATCCCATACAATTGAACTCAGCATTTTCTTAGTACAAAGTTAAACTTAAACCAACGAAGCCACAAGTGAGTCGCGATCGCCTTGGAGCAAGTCGATCACGGGTATCTCAATCATTGTGTAAGCGCCCGGAGACTGGCGCAGTGTGGCGCGGGCTGCCCCTACGAGTATCTGTGCGGTGAGGGCGGGATTGTTGATTGACATTGTGAACTCAAAATTTTGGTTCTGAGTACGTCCCGACACGCCTTTTCGCGACATATGAACGCCATGACCCATATCTTTTACCTGATCGACCGACTCAACTGCGATAACGTGAGTCTCGTCGGAGGCAAAGTAGGGATCGGCCTTAACTGCAGCCGCTACCTGTTCGATAGAATAACCGGGCTCAAGCTCTACATACACCATGCGACGGTGTATACCTGTGCCGAGGGGTATGGTCATCGACAGGGCATTTTTCACACCTTCCTTCGACTTAACACACACAGTGTGCCCCATACTCATGCCGGGGCCAAAATTGGTGTAAGTTAAACCTTTGGGGGCGGCTGCCTGAAGTAAGGCTCTAACCACGGAGTCGCTGCCTGGATCCCATCCGGCCGAGATAATCGCCACGGCATTGTGAGCCTTGGCTACCTCGTTTAGGTCATGACGAAGCTGGGGAATGCTTGTGTGGATGTCGAATGAATCAACCGTGTTAATGCCCATTGCCAATATCTGTTCAGCGTGCTTCTGCACTTCGCGTGTAGGAGTGGCGAGTATCGCTACATCAACCTCGGAAAGCTCTGTTATGCTACCTACAACGGGATAATTGGACAACTCGGTGGGACGGATTGCCGGATTGCGGCGCACGATGCCAGCAATTTCAAAATCGGTTGCCTCCTCAAGCGCCTCTACAACGAAGCGCCCTATGTTGCCGTATCCTACTACAGCAGCTCTAATTTTCTTCATTGTTACAATGATTTACAGTTTACTAACAATTGATTCAGTATCCTGGGCAATCATCAGTTCCTCGTCGGTGGGGATAACGCAAACTTTCACGCGTGAGGCTGGGGTTGAAATCAGAGCCTCCTTGCCTCGTATTGTGGCATTGAGTTGTTCATCAACTTCTACGCCCATGAATTTGAGGGGACGGCATACGTTGGCGCGTACGCCGGTCTGGTTCTCTCCGACACCGCCGGTAAACACTATTATGTCGACACCACCCATCTCTGCTGCATAAGCGCCTACATATTTTAGGATGCGCTGCTCATACATCTCAAGAGCCATTATTGCACGCTCATTGCCAGCGTTGACAGCAGCCTCAATTTCTCGCATATCCGATGAGATCTCTGATACTCCGAGCATACCGCTCTCCTTGTTGATGATGCGCTGAATATCGTCGGCTGTAAAGTTGTGCTTCTCCATCAGATAAGTGATTGCACCGGGGTCAACGTCGCCCACACGGGTGCCCATCATCAAGCCTTCGGTAGGTGTGAGACCCATCGATGTGTCGATGCTTTTTCCGCCGTCAACGGCAGTGATTGAACCGCCATTGCCAATGTGGCAAGTGATGATTTTCTGCTCCTTGATATCAACGCCCAGGAACTCACACACCCGCTGTGATACGTAGCGGTGACTGGTGCCGTGGAATCCGTAGCGGCGCACCCCATCTTCTTTGTAAAAGCGGTAGGGTAGGGCGTACATAAATGACTTAGCGGGCATAGTCTGATGGAAGGCTGTGTCAAACACTCCTACCTGAGGCACATTGGGCAAGATGGCTGAGATGGCTTCTATACCTGTGACGTTTGCGGGGTTGTGTAGAGGAGCCAGTGGGTAGCACTCCTTCACCTTATCCATCACCTCCTCGGTGATAAGCACCGACTTGTTGAACTTCTCACCACCATGCACCACGCGGTGACCTACTGCATCTATCTCATCATAGCTTTTGATACAGCCTACTTCGGGATCAGTGAGATTGCGGAGAATGGCTTCAACCGCACCTTTGTGGTCAACAAGACCCAATTCAGTAATACCTTTAGAGCCGTCGTTGAGTTTGTACTTCAGAAAACCGTCCGGAAGGCCAATTTTTTCTACGCCACCTTCGGCCATTGTTTTGTGGTCGGTGGTATTGATGAGCTTATATTTCACTGAGCTGCTGCCGCAGTTGAGAACAAGTATTTTCATGCCAGTATAATGCTAAAGTTGATTATTTGTGTAACTGCAGGCCGATAGCCTGATTGCAAGTGATGATAATGGTTTTGTAAATATCTTCAGGATAGCAACCGCGCGACAAGTCGTTGACCGGTGCGGCGAGACCTTGGAGCACAGGACCCACAGCCTCTACGTTGCCCAGACGCTGTACAAGCTTGTAAGCTATATTGCCAACTTCAAGCGATGGGAATACAAGCACATTGGCACGACCGCTCAGAGGACTTTCAGGGGCTTTGTGGTTGGCGACCGACGGTACGATTGCTGCGTCGGCCTGAAGCTCGCCATCGAGGATAAGATTGGGAGCCATTTCATGCGCAATTTTGGTGGCTTCTATCACCTTGTCGACACGTTCATGCTTCGCACTGCCCTTAGTAGAGAACGACAGGATGGCTACGCGGGGCTGAATGCCGGCGATGTCGCGTGCGGTGATTGATGATGATACTGCTATCTGGGCCAACTCCTTGGGGGTGGGATCGGGCACAACGGCGCAATCGGCAAAAATGAGTACGCCATCAGTGCCGTAAGGCATCCCTTCGGGAAGAAGCATGATAAAAGCCCCCGATACCACGTCGATGCCTGGTTGAGTCTTAATCACTTGGAATGCCGCGCGAAGCACATTGCCTGTAGTATTCATTGCTCCAGCTACTTGGCCGTCGGCATCGCCTGCCTTCACCATCAGGCAACCCAGATACAGGGCGTTGGCAGTGGTGAGTCGGGCTTCTTCCATAGTGATTCCCTTGTTCTTGCGAAGTTCGAAAAATAAGGGCGCATATTTGTCAATAACAGCCTCGTCGGCGGGATTGACAATTGTTGCCTTGCTGATATTTTCGAGCTTGAGTTCATCAGCAAGATGCATTATTTCATTGGGAGCTCCGATAAGTATAATGTCGGCGATACCATCAGCTATGATGCGGTCGGCGGCGGTAAGGGTTCGAGCCTCTGTACCCTCGGGGAGTACAATGCGCTGTTTGTGAGCCTTGGCGTTGGCTGTAAGTTTTTCAAACAATTTCATATCTTATTGTTATTTATAGATTTAAATATTATTTTGGTTGTGGATTGCGCGAATTTAATGTTTTGTTATGTGATATATAATTTCTGTGTTTACTTTCTCCAAAATCCCGGAGTTAATAAGATTAGTACGGTGAATAGTTCAAGACGTCCTACGAGCATCAGGAACGATAGAACCCATTTGCCGGCGTCAGGCACCAGTGCAAATGAACCGCCATATCCAGTGATGTTAGCTCCAAGTCCTGTATTGCTGAGTGCGGAAAAAGAGGTGAAGAACGAGTCGACAAGCGGAAGATTGAATGTGGTTAACACCATGCCGCCTATGAAGATGAGCAATGTGTAAATACACAGGAATGCAATCACTTTGTTCACCAAATCCGACGACATGCGCTTGTCGTTAATACGTACTGACATCACGGAATTGGGATGCAGGCAGCGATAAATCTCATTGCGAATATTTTTCCACAGAAAAATCATGCGGTCAATCTTGGCGCCACCGCTTGTGGATCCTGCACAACCGCCAAAATACATCATAAGGAAGATAAGTGACAGGACAAATGGTCCCCATGCCTCAAAGTTTACGGCTGTGTAGCCTGTTGAGGTAAGAATTGATACTATCTGGAATATGGGATCAACTGTGATTGACTTCCATCCATGATACTCTCCGCGGCATAGAATTGTAATCACAAATAATACTGTCATCACAATAATTATGTATAGGAATGTGCGAAACACCTCGTTTTTCCATGCGGCCTGCGGTTTACCGCTTAGAGCTTGGATTAAGAGTGCAAAGTTGACACCGCCGAGAAACATGAACACCGTGATGACGATATCTACATAAGTGGAATTGAAAGCGGCAATGCTATCATTGGAAGTAGAGAATCCTCCAGTTGAAATGGTGGAGAAAGCATGGCATATACTCTCGTACGTATCCATAGGCCCGAGCCAAAGCAAAAAAGTCAGCAAAACTGTGAGGAATATGTACATACCCCATAAGCGTTTGGCGGTTTGGCTGATGCGTGGACGCAACTTGTCGTGCGTGATACCTGTCACCTCGGCATTGAACATCTGCATGCCTCCCGAAGAGTTGAGCATCGGCACCACTGCCAGCGTGAAGAGTATTATTCCCATTCCACCGATCCATTGCATAAGGCACCTCCAAAGCAGTATGCCCTTAGATAGATGGTCTATCTGACTTAAGGTTGACGCTCCTGTGGTAGTGAACCCTGACATCGCTTCAAAGAATGCATCGCTCACAGGCATTGCTCCTGTGCCGAGCATGAATGGTATCATGCCGAAGAAGGAGAATATTACCCAAACCATTGCAGTGAGTAAAAACCCTTCGCGTTTCCCCATCTCAGTGCGCTCAGGGTGTATGAGTGTGGTCATTAAAACCCCTGCTACAGCTGTGATAGCTACTGCGATGACAAATGAGATATAGTCAGCTTCATCGAAAATCAGACACGTAATGAGCGGGCCAAGCATAAATACTGCCTCGATATTCAAGAGCCAACCTACTACCCTGAGTAGCATTGGCACATTGACATACATACGGCGTTGTTTGCTTCGGTCCATCTTTGTTTATCTGATATTAAGAGAATAGACGTTCTATTTTGTGTATCGCACCTGCCAGGCAGAACACTACAACCTGGTCGCCAGGTTCAATCACCGTGTTACCGGTGACTATCATGCCGTGTCCGTTTCTCACGGCACCCGCAATGGTCATGTCGCGGGTGAGGTTGAGATCACGAATCCTTCCCTTTGTAATTTTCGATCCGGGATGAGCTTCGAGGGTTGCCACTTCAGCATCGGCCAGTGTGAGGCATTTGCTTGTCTCTGAATCGGCGGCAAGCATGAGTTGGAATATCTTGCTGGATGCCAATAGCTTCTTGTTGATAACAGTGCCTATATTAAGTCCCTCGGCCTCAGATATAAGTTGGATGTTCTCAACCTCTGCTACGGTTTTTTCAACTCCGAATTCTTTTGCGGTAAGACAAGCGAGGATATTAGTTTCAGAGCTGTCGGTAAGTGCTATAAAAGCATCCATATCCTCAATGCCTTCCTCAATCAGCAGTTCGTTGTCGCGTCCGTCGCCATGGATTATCTCGGCATCAGGGCATAGATCAGCCAGCCAAAGACATCTATCGGAATTCTGCTCGATAATCTTTATTTTGAATTCTTCACCACCCATGATAGCTATGCGTGCGGCAATACGGCTACCACCCATTATCATCACTTTCTTCACTTGATGCAGTGTCTTGCCGCACACTTGCCGCACTTCGTCGACGTGGTCTTTTGTAGTGGTAAAGAAAAGTATGTCGCCCGATTTTATGCGGTCGTCGCCTCGGGGTATGATGGTCTCGTGACGACGTTTGATGGCAGATATGTGTAGTGCCTGCTGAATTGCGAGGTCCTTTATAAGCTGTCCCACAATTGGAGCGTCATCGCGCACTTTCACTCCCACCAGCATGATTTCACCATCGTTCAGCTCGAGCCAGTTGCGTGCCCATGATTGGCGTAATGCTGTAATGGTTTCAGCAGCCGCAAGCATCTCGGGATAAATAAGTCGGTCAACTCCAAGCTGGTTAAACACTTCTACGTGTTTAGGCCGCATGAACTCGTAATTGTCGACTCGGGCCACGGTGGTCTTGGCACCCAGATTTTTTGCTATCTCACAAGAGATTATGTTGGTAGTCTCGTAAGGAGTAACCGCTATGTATAGGTCGCAATTGGGCACTCGGGCGCTTCTCAATGTCTCAAAAGAGGTGGGGCTTCCCACCAGAGTCATAAGATTATAGTTGGAGTCGAGAGGATCCAACTTATGTCGATCCTGGTCGACTAATATAATGTCCTGGTTCTCACGGCTTAACAATTTTGCTAAGTGTGAACCAACGTCGCCTGCTCCCATGATTACGATCTTCATGATTTCGGAAGTTGGTTTTGAGTTGTTGATTTTGATGAATGTGTGGCAGCATCAATGATCTTTTGTGATATTGAAGCGGCGTCAAGTCCGCATAGGGCTTTAAGCTGGTCGACTGTGCCGTGGGCTATGAAGCTGTCAGGGATGCCGATAATCGTGAGATCGCGGGCGATGCCTTGAGCGGCGAGCCATTCGGCCACGGCCGAGCCAAAGCCTCCCATCTTAGCGCCATCTTCAACTGTAATAATCGGGCAATCTAAGTTGACGATTTCACGCAGCATATCCTCATCGATTGGCTTCACAAATACAGCATCGTAGTGGGATGCGCTCACCCCATGCTCACCGGCCATCTTGACAGCTTGTGCCACTTCGCGGGCTATTGTGCCTATTGAAATCACTGCTACATCGCTTCCTGAAGTAAGCTTCGAGCCTTTACCAATCATTACTTCCTCAAATGGGAGATCAATGGGGTTATCGTGTGCACTCCCGCGGGGATAGCGTATAGCCATAGGTCCACGGTCGCCGGGCAGTTGGGCGGTATATAGCAGATTGCGGAGCATCTGGCCGTTGCGGGGTGCCGCAACTGTCATGTTGGGGATTGATCGAAGATAGCAAAGGTCAAAAGCTCCGTGGTGTGTCACTCCGTCTTCACCGACAATCCCCGCACGGTCAATGCAAAAAGTTACGGGTAGTCGTTGTATTGCCACATCATGTATAATGTGGTCGTACCCTCGCTGCAGGAATGACGAATATATTGCCACGAACGGGAGCATACCATCCTTGGCCAAACCTCCGGCAAAAGTGACAGCGTGCCCCTCGGAAATGCCAACGTCGAAGACTCGTTGTGGCATTGCCTCCTGTAGCAGACACATTGATGTGCCTGAGGGCATAGCTGCGGTAATACCTACGATTTTGGGGTTTTGTGCGGCGAGTTGGACTAACGTTTTGCCAAAAATTTCTTGATATTTGGGGTATGTTGATGAAGATTCAGGGCGTTCTCCGGTAGAAGGGTCGAATTTTCCGGGGGCATGCCACGTTGCGGGATCTTTTTCAGCAGGCTCATATCCTTTACCCTTGATGGTGCGAAGATGCAGGATGCGTGGCCCCTCCATATCCTTTATGTCGTTAAGCACTCTCACAAGGCGTTCTACGTCGTGACCGTCAAAGGGTCCGAAATAGCGAATATTCAACCCTTCAAAAATATTCTGCTCGTGAGTGAGGAGCGACTTAAGCGAGTTGTTGAATCGTAGTATTGAGCCTCGGCGTCGCTCTGAGATGAGGCGCATCTTGCGCAATGCACGGTATATGCGGAAGCGGAGTTTGTTGTAAGCCTTCGAAGTGGTGATATGCGACAGGTAGCCGTTGAGCGAGCCCACAGCTCGGTCAATCGACATATCATTGTCGTTGAGTATTATAAGCAGGTTGTTGGGGGTATTGGCGGCATTGTTAATGCCTTCAAAGGCAAGTCCACCGCTTATTGAAGCGTCACCAATCACAGCCACAACATTGCGACGGGGATTATCTCCATTTAGCTGTGAAGCCACGGCCATTCCCAGGGCTGCTGAGATGGAGTTGGAGGCGTGGCCGGCTGTGAACGTGTCATATTCGCTCTCGTCGGGGTTGGGAAATCCTGACAGGCCACCCAATTTACGGTTTGTGGCAAACCGTTCACGTCGTCCGGTGAGCAGCTTATGTGAGTAGGCTTGGTGCCCCACATCCCATACGATGCGATCGCGCGGTGTGTTGAACACATAATGCAGTGCCACGGTTAGCTCCACAGCGCCCATTGACGATGCGAAGTGGCCTGGATTTGACGACAGTTGATTGATTAGCTCTTCGCGTAGTTCGGAGCACACTTGAGGAAGTTGCCCCGGTGTGAGTCGACGCAGATCGCTGGGATATTTGATGGCATCGATTAAGCGCACATCATTGGTGTCACTTTGTTTTTCCGCCATTTTTGATATATTTTTTATACAGAGGCACAAATACCACGATGCCTGATGCCGCCACAATAAAGATTGTGTAGAACGATAGCCCGCGTCCCGCAATTACAAGGAAGCAGAGCAGCACCCACAGAGCGGCTAAGCATGCGAACCTGAATTTTTGTGCGCCTGTCATTATTTCCTGATTACTATCTTGCAAAAATATAGATTTTTTGCGAGATTGCCATAGTATATGCTCTTTTCTATATAGTTTTAAATGAGTGGGGACACATAAAACTAAAACTCCGAAGTGAAATGGAATTTTATGGCTGGAAAATCATTTTGTGCCATCTGTAACACATAAGCCGAATCGGCCAGGAATACATCACGTCCTTCGCGGTCGATGGCCATGAACTGATGCTTGCGTTGCTTGAAGGCCGCGAGTGCTTTCTCATCGTCGCTCTCTATCCAACATGCTTTGTAGAGCGATATAGGCTCCCACCGCACTTGAGCTCCATACTCATGAAGGAGTCGGTATTGGATCACCTCAAATTGAAGCTGACCCACAGTGCCGATCAATCGTCGACCGTTGTACTGGTTGGTAAACAGCTGAGCCACACCCTCGTCCATGAGCTGTTGTATGCCCTTGTCGAGCTGCTTCGACTTCATCGGGTCGGTGTTCTCGATATATTTGAACATTTCAGGTGAGAAAGATGGCAAACCACGGAAATGCAGAGGTGTAGATGAAGCGGTGAGTGTGTCGCCTATTTTAAACACACCTGTGTCGGGTAGACCCACTATATCTCCGGGATAGGCTGTGTCTACGATGCTCTTTTTCTGTGCCATAAAGGCGGTAGGAGCGGCGAAACGCAGAGTCTTGCCCGTACGTACCTGGTGGTAAGGCTCATTGCGCTCGAATGTGCCTGAGCATACTTTGACAAACGCTATACATGAGCGGTGGTTGGGATCCATGTTGGCGTGGATTTTAAATACAAATCCACTGAACGATTCCTCTTCAGGGCGCACCTCGCGCTCCTGTGCTTGCACCGGGCGGGGAGCAGGTGCTATTTTTACGAAGCAGTCGAGGAGCTCCTTTACGCCAAATGTGTTGAGGGCCGAGCCGAAGAACACCGGAGCCAGTTCGCCCCGCAGGTAAGCATCGACATCAAATTCGGGGTATACTCCTTCGATCAACTCAATATCGTCGCGAAGTTTCTGGGCATCAGTCTCCCCTACGGTGGCATCGATCAGCGGATCGGCAAGATCTTTTATTTCATGGCGCTCTGAGATCGTTTGCTTCGAGGGTGTGAACAGGTCGAGTGCTTGCTCGTAAATGTTGTATACACCCTTGAATTTAGCGCCGATGTTAATTGGCCATGAGAGGGGGCGCACATTTATCTTCAACTCGCTTTCAAGCTCATCAAGGATGTCGAAAGGGTCGCGGCCTTCGCGGTCGAGTTTGTTCACGAAGATAATAACCGGGGTTTTGCGCATACGACACACCTCCATTAATCGGCGTGTCTGTTGCTCCACGCCTTTTGCCACGTCGACCACTATGATTACTGAGTCAACTGCTGTGAGAGTGCGGTATGTGTCTTCAGCGAAGTCCTGGTGACCCGGAGTGTCAAGGATATTGATCTTATAGCCATTATAGTCAAATCCCATCACTGATGTGGCCACAGAGATGCCGCGTTGTTTCTCGATGTCCATCCAGTCGGATGTGGCTGTCTTTTTAATCTTGTTAGATTTTACGGCACCGGCTATGTGGATTGCTCCTCCGAAAAGCAGCAGCTTCTCGGTGAGGGTTGTTTTACCGGCATCGGGGTGAGAAATGATGGCAAATGTGCGTCTACGCTTTATTTCGTCGGTCAGTGACATGTTCGGTTATTAAGAAAATTTTATTGTTCGTTGTTGGCGATTCGCTTCAGACATTGTGCTAAAGAGTCGCGCCAGTATGGTATTGTCACATCGTAGGTGGCTGATATGCGTTGTGTGTCAAGCACACTGTAGTAGGGGCGCGTTGCCACTGTGGGATAGTCGGTTGAGGGAATCGGCTTTACTTTCTTGTCGGGATGACCCGAAAGGTCGAGGATGGCTTTGGCGAAGTCGTACCAAGAAGCCACGCCGCTATCTGTGTAGTGAAAGATGCCTTGAACCCACTGCTGCGACCGTAGTATCTTGTAGATGGCGCGTGCAAGGTCGGCAGCGTACGTGGGCGATCCGATCTGGTCGGAAACTACCCTCAATGGAGATGAGTCGGTGGCGTGGCTAAGTATTGTTTTGACAAAGTTGTGGCCATATGGAGAGTATAGCCAGGCTGTACGGATAATGATACTTTCAGGCGACAGGGCCAGGAGCGCTGTTTCGCCGGTGCGCTTTGTGGTGCCATACTGCGATATGGGGTTTACCTTATCGCTTTCGCTGTAAGGACGGTGTGATTTACCGTCGAAAACATAGTCGGTGGAGATATGAATTACCTTTACACCGTTGGAATCAGCCACGCGGGCTATATTTTTCACTGCGTCGACATTGACAGCCGAACATTGCAGTTTCTCCTCCTCAGCGCGGTCAACGGCGGTATAGGCGGCGCAGTTGACTATGTTGGTCACGTCGTTGGATATCACAAAGCGTTCGATAGCTTTGAGATCGGTAAGGTCAAGTGTGTCAATATCGGTGTAAAGTGTGTTACCCGGGTATTCTGTTTCGAGCACATTGCGCATTTCGCGGCCCAGTTGGCCATTAGCTCCTGTGACGAGTATCTTCATTTGCTTGCGTTGTAATGTTGATTACTTGATGTTATTGGCTCACAATGATGTCTACATCGGTGTACCAATTAACGATGCAAAGTTACGATTTTCCATGATTACGAGCAATAGAAAGCCTACTAATGATTATCTTTGTGTTATGCAACGACAGGGAGTATACAAAGGTTTGTCGGTATTGATCGCGGTGAAGAACGTGAAGCGCATCAATCTTCGGGTTGTGGCCACTGAGCCGCACATCAGGATATCCGTGCCCACGGTCAAGTCGATTGACGAGGCCCTGGTCTTTATCGATAATAACCGTGAGTGGATTGATGGTGCCATAAATCGCGTACAGTCACGCGAGCAGCGGCGCAAGGAAATAGAACCGGGATTGACTCGTGCACAGGCTCTTGAGTTTGCGGGAATTGTACATTCACGCCTACGATATTGGGCAGAGCGGATGAATGTGACGTACTCGAAGGTTGCCATACGCACTATGAAGACGCGATGGGGTTCGTGCTCGGCTGATGGTCGTATATGTATTAATCGCCGTCTGGCGCACTATCCCCCACAATGGCTCGACTATGTAGTAGTGCATGAGCTGGCTCACAGGATTCACATGAATCATTCTGCGGCATTTTGGGAAACGGTGTCACGCTACTATCCTCAATGGAGGCAGGTGAGGACTGCTATGCGCAACCGAGATAAACAATAGTGGAAACAGAAGGAGGCTCTGCTTTGTTATGGCACAGCCTCCTTCTGTTTCTGTTACGGTTACGCTGATAACTTATGCCTTATATGCGGCGAGTTCAGATACCTTAAATGTGTCGATGAATTCGGCGTGCTTTGTCACCTCGGCGGCAGCCAGGTTTACATATACCTTAGCGCTCTTTGCCATTGACTCAGAGTTGTAGCGCGAAGCGTCATTGATGAGCAGATAGCTCATTATGATATCTCCTGCCATCTCTACAAGACGACGGGCCATAAAGTCGCCGTAAGAAGCATCCTCTTTCTTAAGCTCTGTGACATGTGCCACGGCTTTATCGTAGGCTTCAACGAGTTGAGCTATGCGCTCTTTGCAGCTCTGGAGCTCTTCACTCACTGTCTCGGCTGCATACTCATCCATGAGCGAGCGGTATGTGCCGGTCCAAACGTGACCGATGGCGGCAACAACCTGGAGCTGTGTGGTGCCTTCGTAGATAGAGGTGATACGGGCATCACGGTAGATACGCTCACAAGCATAGTCTTTCATAAAGCCCGAGCCACCATGAATCTGGATGCAGTCGTAGGCATTCTGGTTGCAATATTCCGATCCAAGACCCTTGGCAAGGGGGGTGAGGGCGCTTGCCAGCTTGGTGTAACGCTTCATCTCGGCGCGTTCGTCATTATCGAGTTTGCGCTCTTTTGCTATGTCTTCGTACACTTTGTAAACGTCGACAAATCGTGCTGTCTCATACAGCAGAGAGCGTGATGCGTCGAGCTTGGCTTTCATCACTGAGAGCATTTCGTATACTGCGGGGAACTCGATGATGGCTTTGCCAAACTGCTTGCGGTCCTTAGCGTAGGCAAGGGCTTCGCGATATGCGATTTCGCTAACGCCTACAGCTTGAGCGGCAATGCCAAGACGTGCGCCATTCATCAG
>CAZFEU010000045.1:0-18980 GCA_964517875.1 uncultured Muribaculaceae bacterium
CTTAAGCACCATCTCTTCATCTTTTGTGCCATTACCGGTAGCGATTACCGTACCCTTTAACGGTTTTTCCTTAGCAGAGTCAGGGATTATGATACCTGCCATTGTTACTTCTTCGGCGGGTGTGGGGTTGATCAAAACACGATCAGCTAATGGTTTAACTTTCATAACTTAAGTATTTTTATTTAAGATGTTGAATATTTCTAATCATTTACCATGCACAATCCGTGCCAAAGTCGACGACAACTGCCAAAATGGCAATTTTTCTGTCAAGCCCTCAGCTTGGACTGATAAAATATAACATACTTCCCCCGAGCATTGTTCGGGCACCGGTGGAAAGCAAGTATTGATTAAGGAACATTAATACTCATCCCACGACTTGATTTCGATATCGTCAAGCGGCAGTGTAGTAAATGCATTGATGAATGCCGAAGCCAGACGTGCATTGGTCAACAAGGGTACATTCAAGTCAATTGCGGCACGACGGATTTTGAACCCGTTGGTCAATTCCTTTGGGGTCAAATCCTTGGGAATATTTACAACCATCTCCACTACATGATTGTGCAGCAGGTCAAGTGCTTGTGGGGTGTGATCGGGTTCGCTCGGCCAGTAAGCCCTGATAGCAGGTATGCCGTTGTCATTGAGGAAAGCGCATGTGCCGCCTGTGGCATATATTGTATAACCGGAGTTGTGCAGCTGATGTGCAGCATCGAGCATATCGGCTTTCTGCTTGGCCCCACCGGTACTAAGCAACACAGTACGGCGCGGTATCTTCAATCCCACCGCAAGCATCGACTTAAGGATAGCCTCGGGAGAGTCGACTCCGATACATCCCACTTCGCCCGTTGAAGCCATGTCGACACCGAGCACGGGGTCAGCTCCCTGTAAGCGTGAGAAGCTGAACTGCGATGCCTTTACACCCACATAGTCAAGGTCAAACAGCGTTTTGTTTGGTTTCTCTACCGGGAGTCCAAGCATCACCTTGGTAGCAAGGTCGATAAAGTTGAGTTTTAACACCTTTGACACGAAGGGGAATGATCGTGAAGCCCTGAGGTTACACTCTATCACCTTGATGTCGTTGTTCTTGGCAAGGAACTGGATGTTGAACGGCCCTGAGATGTTGAGCGCACTTGCAATCTGCGATGACACCTTCTTGATGCGTCGCATGGTCTCGACATACAACTTCTGCGGGGGAAACTGGATAGTAGCGTCGCCCGAATGCACACCGGCATATTCTATGTGTTCGGATATGGCATAGGCCTTGATATTTCCATCCTGAGCCACCGCGTCCATCTCTATCTCCTTGGCATTCTGTATGAACTCCGACACCACAACCGGATGCTGCTTCGACACATTGGCCGCGAGCTTGAGGAATCGCTCAAGCTCATCATTGTTGGAGCACACGTTCATTGCCGCTCCCGACAGTACATAACTCGGACGTACAAGCACCGGGAAGCCTACATCGTCGATGAATTTATAAATGTCCTCAAAGCTCGTCAGCTCACGCCATCGCGGCTGGTCAATGCCAAGACGGTCGAGCATTGCAGAGAATTTGTGTCGGTCCTCAGCGTTGTCAATACTCTTGGCCGATGTGCCCAATATGTTGACACCTTCGCCATCAAGGCGCATAGCCAGGTTGTTGGGAATCTGTCCTCCCACCGAGAGTATGGTACCGTGAGGCTGTTCCATGTCGATAATATCCATCACTCGCTCAAACGTGAGCTCGTCGAAGTACAGGCGATCGCACATATCATAATCGGTCGACACCGTCTCGGGATTGTAATTAATCATCACCGAACGCCAGCCTTGCTGCTTCACCGTCATCAGCGCGTTCACCGAGCACCAATCAAACTCCACTGATGAGCCGATGCGGTAAGCGCCCGAGCCCAGCACTATGATCGAGCGTCGATCGTCGGTATAATCGATGTCGTTTGCAGAGCCATTATATGTGAGATAGAGGTAGTTGGTTTTAGCCGGGTATTCAGCTGCGAGTGTGTCAATCTGCTTGACCACAGGCACTATGCCGAGCGACTTGCGCAATTTACGCACAATCTTATTTGCCTCCTCGGTATTACCAATTTTGTCCTTAAGCACCAGACGCGCTATCTGAAAATCACTGAACCCCTGCTGTTTTGCCTGCTTGAATAATTCTATCGGCACAGCCGGCAGATTGTCATACGTGCTCAACTCTGAATCGGTGGCAACTATGTTCTGAAGCTTATACAGAAACCAGCGGTCAATTTTGGTTAGTTCATGTATGCGATCCACTGTATATCCCTGTTGCATAGCCTTGGCTATTACAAATATGCGCTTGTCGGTGGGTTCGCGAAGTTCGCGGTCAATCTCGGAGGACTTGATTTCCTTGTTACCTACGAATCCATGCATCCCCTGCCCTATCATTCGCAAGCCCTTCTGTATCGCCTCCTCAAAGGTGCGTCCTATGGCCATCACCTCGCCCACCGACTTCATCGATGAGCCGATTTCACGCCTTACATTGTGGAATTTTCCTAAATCCCAACGAGGTATCTTCACCACCAGGTAGTCGAGCGCTGGCTCAAAGAAAGCGGAGGTCTCCTTGGTCACTGAATTTTTAAGGTCGAAGAGTCCGTAACCGAGTCCGAGCTTGGCAGCCACAAATGCCAATGGATAGCCGGTGGCTTTCGATGCCAATGCCGACGAACGGCTAAGGCGGGCATTAACCTCAATGACGCGATAGTCCATCGACTGGGGGTCGAAAGCATATTGCACGTTGCACTCGCCCACGATGCCTATG
Organism: uncultured Muribaculaceae bacterium; assembly: GCA_964517875.1. Lineage (GTDB taxonomy): Bacteria > Bacteroidota > Bacteroidia > Bacteroidales > Muribaculaceae > JAJPXC01. Next base: position 2,771 of record CAZFEU010000045.1, read on the forward strand.
TGGCGTATTATTTTGATAGCTAACGCACGCAGAAAGTGGTAATCTTCGTTAGTGAGAGTCTGCGACGGAGCCACCACGATGCTCTCGCCGGTGTGAATGCCGAGAGGATCGAAATTCTCCATATTGCAGACTGTGATACAATTGTCAAAGCGGTCGCGCACCACCTCGTATTCTACCTCTTTCCAGCCCTTAAGTGACTTTTCAACAAGCACTTGGGGTGAGAACGCAAGAGCTTTTTCAACAAGCGCGGTCAATTCCTGCTCGTTGTCGCAAAAACCGCTACCAAGACCACCCAAGGCATAAGCAGCGCGCACGATTACAGGATAACCAAGGTTGTTGGCAGCGCGTATAGCGTCATCGACGCTCTCCACGGCTTCACTTTTTATGGTCTTGACATCGATTTCGTCGAGACGCTTCACGAATAGCTCGCGGTCCTCAGTGTCCATAATGGCCTGCACGGGCGTACCGAGCACATCCACATTATATTTCTCCAATACTCCGCTTTGGCTCAGGGTTACGCCGCAGTTGAGGGCCGTCTGACCGCCGAAAGCCAGCAGGATGCCATCAGGGCGCTCCTTGGCTATCACCTTTTCAACGAAGTAGGGAGTTACCGGGAGAAAGTATATTTTATCGGCAAAACCGTCGGAAGTCTGCACAGTTGCGATATTTGGATTGATGAGCACCGTTGTGATGCCCTCCTCCTTCATTGCTTTTAATGCCTGAGAACCGGAGTAGTCAAATTCGCCAGCCTCACCTATCTTTAACGCGCCACTGCCAAGGAGCAGCACTTTGGTATATTTTTTCATATCGCGGTTTTAAAGCATTGCTATGAATTCGTCAAAAAGAAACTCAGTATCCTTGGGCCCTGACGACGCCTCGGGATGAAATTGGGCGGAGAAGAAAGGCAGCGACTTGTGGCGTATCCCCTCGTTTGTACCGTCGTTCATGTTGACAAACAACGGCTCCCAATCTTCGGGTAGAGTTGACTGGTCAACGGCGAATCCATGATTTTGTGATGTAACGTAGCAGGTATTCGTGCCTACTCGGCGCACAGGCTGATTGTGGCTTCGATGTCCGTATGGGAGTTTGTAAGTTTTAGCCCCTGCGGCTTTAGCAAGGAGCTGATTGCCCATGCAGATGCCGCATATGGGTTTACCGAGTTTGATGGCCTTGCGTATGTTTTCCACAGTGGCCTGCGCCATGTCGGGATTTCCGGGGCCGTTGGAGATAAAAAGTCCATCGTAGGCGATCGTTGTAAAGTCATAATCCCAGGGCACACGAATCACTCTTACCCCGCGACGGGTGAGGCAACGGATTATATTGTGCTTCACGCCACAGTCGACGAGAACCACCGTCTTTTCGCCACCGCCATGTTCCTCAACCGTCTTGCAGCTGGTACGAGCTACCAGATTATCTTTGTTTGGATCATAGAAGTCGACATCTTCGGTACCTTCAACTATTATTTTGCCAAGCATCGACCCCTTTTCACGCAGATGTTGAGTGAGCGCGCGGGTGTCGATGCCATAAATTCCTGGTATTTTTTCTTCAATGAGCCATTCCGATAGCGAGCGGTCGGCCTGCCAGTGGCTGTGGTGCCATGTGTAGTCCTGGGCCACGATGGCTCTGGCATGGATGTGGTCGCTTTCGTAGTACTCGCTCACATCATCTTTATCGCGCCTCGGAGGCACACCGTAATTGCCGAGAATGGGATATGTGGTAACTAAAATCTGCCCCTCGTAAGAAGGATCGGTGAGGCTCTCAGGATAGCCGGTCATCGCAGTGTTAAACACCACTTCACCGGCCGTGGAGCCCTCGTAGCCGAAGGATAGCCCTTCGTAGCGTGTGCCGTCCTCAAGCAGGAGCACGGCGCGTCGAGTGTTGCGCATACGCAAGTGATATAATGAATTTGTATATATTCTTACAGACGCGGCATCCCCATCGGTGGGAAAACCGTGCAAAAATACAAAATAATTCCTTACACTCCAAAACGTATGTTAATTGCCTGATGTCGTTCCCCATGATACGTTCCCACACACCTGAAAACAAAAGCTTTTAAACTACTGATATGGATTTTGCTCGGCCATAAAAATAAGATTGCCTATCAGGAGTAAAAATGTGATTATTCTCTGCAATTTATGTACTTTTGCGTAAATAACAATTCACTGATATGAATACAGTACTTCGAATCCTCACATGCGCAGTTTTGTCAATGACAGGAATTCTGGCCTCAGCGCAAGATAAAGACTGGAAATATAAAGGCTGGGAGATAAAGCCCATTGAAGGTATATGTATTACTGGATCCTATATCGGTGAGCCAGGAGTATTGCCGATGGTCTTTACGGCTCAAACGCTATCATTAGACAAGATAATAATTAACGATAGGGGGTATAAGCAATTCTTTAAAGAACTATACAAACATGCATGGCGCTCACCGAATGATTTATTTTTGTGGTTTAAAGTTTTCAATGCGCTATTCCCTGAATCAGAACCAATAAAAAACAACGAAATAGCACAGCAATTATACTTTGATTTCGTCGAAAAAGCAAATGAAGCTACACAGTGTGTAGAATTACGAATCGGGAAGAAAGACACTGTTTATCTTGATTATTATGGGATCAAGGGACTGTTTCTGTGCAGCACTGAGAAGGAGAATACTAAGATTTACTATAAAACCAATGACCCCGATATTTTTTCTAAGATGAAATTCAAAGGTATCTCAATCCCAATAGCGATATACGATTGCTTCCCGATTGACAATCCTTTTGTGATTAAGGGCAATGAGAATCAATAATGCCTTAAAATACACTTTCTATCTGGAGAACGGCCAATAACAATGGAGGCGCTCAACAGTGGAGGCATTGAAGTAAAATCTCACTGACCTTAAAAGTCACTATCCAGTAAATCATCGAGCAAACAGCTCATTTATTAATATAAAGAACTTATGGGAAAATCAATAATTAACGCAGTCATTAATTTTATTTTAGCTTCCAAGAAGAAGTTAAGCATCTCACTATTTGCTATTACTGCGCTGATGTCTAATACATTGATGCATGCTTATGAAATTAAGCTTAATTTGGAGACATATGATTACTGCATAAACTCAGGCCTGGACTATTCCTTACCCAGGGTTGGTACAAGAGGACTTGAACCAGGTGGGATTACGATTAAGGGGATAACCGATCAGAATGAACAGCTGCTTTTCACATCCCTTGGTTGCTCCCGATTCAAAACCTCCGCGGAAAACGGATTGCTAAACATAGCCATTTATTGTGGTCCTGGTGCCTTGTGGATAACAGACTGCTGCCTGGAAGACGCACAACTGGATTATGCCGAAACATACCCTCTCAAATTTACATTCATATACAGTGACGTATATGACTATGGTGAGATAACAGATCCCGCATTAAAACCTACATTAAATGGGTATATACAATTTTACATTGATAATAGCCTTGTTTCACCAGCGCCCTATTCACCACCCGCAACGCCATATTGGCCGGAAGATGACGGAGGTTACCGACGTCCAGTCGATACATATATCGTTATATGCAATTGTCTGTATTATGGATATTCCACAAGCGAAATTATCGAGTTGTTAGACAGGTATAAACGGCAACTCCCCCCAGTGTTAAATGAGTCAGATCTGATGCTCTATCAGGAATTAGCCATGTATAGGATCGCACTCACCATGGGGAACAGACCTTTGCAGGCACGAGAACTTATAGATATAGCTAACCAATTTAAGGACCTAAAGGATTTTATTGACAAAGCTTTTAAGGCACAACTTCCACCGTATCCCAAAAAACCTGATACATAACAACTTAGTTAGATTAGTTTTAAATTTACCTGTTCGCCAATATGATCCTTAGCATTATCCGGGGCTACATTAGTACAAAATTCATATACCCCATCCTTATTATCTTATGCTTAGGTTGCGCAAATATATGTGTGGCTCGGCCCGCAGGGCCTCCCTCTATATAACCGCATGACAGCGTAGCTGGCGTGCGGTTGAGGGTACGCTATAGGCGGAGGCGCCTTTGTGGCGCTACCCTAATCTCTTGGAGTGAATAGAGGAGCGCCCTCGGGGGCGCTTTCCCTCAGCAACTCCACTCTCTCCGCAAGCCAGCTCGCTACACTCGCAGTCTTGCGGTTATATAGAGGTGTGCCCTACGGGCGCATCTCCGCGGCTCCGTGGCTGCTCGTTATTTAGAGTTGTGAGAGCTGTGGCATATCCCGATTTGAGCGGAGTTGTGGGGATGCTCGGAGAGGCCGATTTTAGCATAATTTAGTTGGTATTGAAGCAGCCGCGGAGCGGCGTGGTCGTATCGAACCCCACACGACGGGAGCGGCAACGGCCGCGACTGAGTGTGGGGAGAGGTGACACCAACTCAAAGGAGTGTCGGAGACACGATGTAGTGCAAAAAGACTGCACGCCAAACTCCCCTGAATGCGCCACTACGTCGTACCTCCGGCACTCGCTGATGTATTATGCGTTTGATCCCCCACACTCGCTACGCTTCATGTGGGGCTCGATACTACACCGCCGCTCCGCTGCTCCGGTGCCGGTCTTTTTTAAGCAATCTCCGATAATTTTTATATATTTGCCACCATAACAACACCTAACCTGCAATTGATCAAAACCCATGAAAAGTACAAGGATATTACCGTTAATATTGATAGTAATAGCGCTATTGCAGGCGTGCACATCTTACGGCGGATACATGTATAACTCTAAAAAAGAAAAATCCAATTACCCTGGCTACGATATTCAAGAAGAAATAAGTTTCCATCTCAAAGCAAATCTTCCAGAGAAACCAGCTCACTCATGGATATTCTTTCCTGACCCGATTCAATACACTTGGATTTTATCCGACAGCACAATCATATATGTTGCCGACATAAGTGCTACTGCGGGTTCCTATGTCTACTTGACTAATGACGAACATGATTCAAACTTGATAGCATTTCAAAATTCCATATATAATAAAATTATTAACCCCTGGATTAGTAAGCATCACTTTTATGACGGCTGGGATGAGAGTATGGACTCAATATTTGAGAGTATGGGCCTTAAAAAACCCGAGCTTCCTTCGCCATCTCTGCTTATGAGCTGAAGAAAGCGCTATCTTCAATAAGGATTATGGAACAATGGACTGTGGGTGATTTAGATGGACGACCACTCAAGGAACAGCCTATAACAATGGAGGCGCTCAACAGTGGAGGTATTGAAGTAAAATCTCACTGACAATACCAGTAAGACCAGCAACTCCTGAGCCGAGGGTGGGGAGTGATTGCGGCTCAGGAGCAATAAATTAGCGCCAGCTTTAAGAAAAACGTTGCTAACTCTTGATGTCGTAGCCAAGTGGCTTTAGTTTGGAGAGCATGTTATAGCCCATAGCCTCGTCGTAATAGCCTACGATGTGCGAGCACCAATCGTTGTCGCTCTTCGTGCCTTCGCGGGTGGCATTGTATACCTGAATCGAACGGTCGTATTTTACAAGCTCGTCAACCAACTCATCATCGTTGCGATACTTATTGTGGTGCACAACAAGACTTAATGGCTGCTTAGGCTTAAGGTCGGGCATTTCGCGCGGCACACCCAGCGAAAGACCGCACACAACGAATACACCCTTCGGCAGTCCAAGTAATTCGGCTACAGCCTGCGGATTGGCAGTGCGGGCAAAACCGATGCAGCATGTGCCAAGACCAGCCGATTCGGCAACGGTGAGGGCGCTCATCATGGCGAGTGAGGCATCAATAGTACCTACTGTAAGCCCATCGATAGTGTCGGTAAATGGTGGCATCTTTACCCCTTTGGCCTCGGCAAGAAGTGAAATCTTATTGAAGTCGGAGCAGAATGCCAAGAAGCGGTTGCAGGTCTTAATCTGCTTTGCGCCGATTACTTCATATAGCTTTTCTTTAAGTTGCTGGTCGGAGACATCAACAACTGAGAATTGCTGTCCATTATAACTTGTTGGAGTATTGTTGATTGCTTCAAAAATTAGTTCCATCACCTCGTTGGGTATGGACTCGCGCTCATAGCGGCGGATTGAGCGCCGCTGAAGTAGGGTGTCCTTTACTGATTTCATTTACTATAATATTTTATATTAATAACGCTTTAGGCATGAGTAGTGTTGCGAATAATTGTTAAAATTTATTTTCTCCTTACTTTGCCACGTGAATTTATTGTTGTACCTTCGTGGTGTGGAAATATCCACACTCATAAACCACAATAATATATAGTATGCAACTCGACAGTCAACTGATGACCCGCGCCGCCGATAATATCAGAGTACTGGCAGCGTCAATGGTCGAACGAGCAAAATCAGGCCACCCCGGTGGAGCAATGGGTGGAGCCGATTTCATCAACGTGCTTTACAATAAGTATCTGGTGACCGACCCTGACGATCCCACATGGTTTGCACGTGACAGGTTCTTCCTCGACCCGGGTCATATGTCGCCTATGCTTTATAGCGTGCTGGCATTGACTGGTTTATACACGATTGACGAGTTGCAGCAGTTCCGCCAATGGGGCTCAGTAACACCCGGACATCCCGAGCTCGATCCCAAACGCGGTGTAGAGAACACATCCGGGCCACTTGGGCAAGGACACACCATGGCAGTGGGAGCCGCAATAGCCGAACGCTATCTTGCCACCAGATTCGGCGAAACAATCGCACACAAAACGTATGCATTTATATCAGATGGCGGCATTCAGGAGGAAATATCGCAAGGCGCTGGACGCATTGCAGGATACTTAGGGCTCAAGAACCTTATAATGTTCTATGACTCCAACAAGGTACAGCTTTCTACCGATGTCGACGCTGTTGACGATGAAGATTATGCCGCTAAATACCGTGCGTGGCACTGGAACGTGATTGAAGTTGATGGCACCGATCCACAGGCCATTGCCGATGCCCTGGAAGCGGCAATAAACGAAGACAAGCGTCCCACTATCATCATAGGTCACACCATCATGGGACGCGGATGTGTCACATCCGCGGGCACAAACTTTGAAGGTCAATGCTCTACCCACGGGCAGCCGTTATCGAAGTCAGGCGCCGACTTCCCTGCAACCATAAGAAACCTCGGAGGCAACCCCGACAATCCATGGGAAATATGGGATGATGTGAAGAAGCTTTATGACGAACGGTCGTCACGAATGAGAGCAATCGTTAAGGAACGCCGCGAAGCATATCGCCTGTGGGCCGAAAGCAATCCCGACAAAGCCAATGAGCTCCAGGGTTTCATCGACGGAAATATTCCACCTATCGACTATCGCTCAATTGTGCATAAAGCTGATATTGCAACCCGCACAGCGTCAGCAAATGTGCTTCGTGAACTTGCCGATAAAGTGAAGAATATGATTGTGTCGTCGGCCGATCTCGCCAACTCCGACAAGACCGACGGTTTCCTTAAAGGCACCCACCCCCTGGCTCACGGCGATTACTCAGGAGCCTTTCTCCACGCCGGAGTTTCAGAGCTTACTATGGCAGCCATCATGAACGGAATAGTGCTACACGGTGGCATGATAGCGGCATGCGGCACATTCTTCGTGTTCAGCGATTATATGAAGCCGGCTGTACGCATGGCCGCTCTCATGGAACTGCCAGTGAAATACATATGGACCCACGATGCTTTCCGCGTTGGGGAAGATGGGCCAACGCACCAGCCCATAGAGCAGGAGGCACAAATCCGACTACTCGAACAATTCAACAATCTTGGTGGACATCAAGCCATGCTCGTACTTCGTCCAGCCGATGCAGCAGAGACAACAATAGCATGGGAGATGGCAATGGATAATAAGAAATCGCCAACAGGGATGATTTTCAGCCGTCAGGATGTGAAAGACCTACCTACCACAAGTGGCGACCGATACGCCGACGCCCAGGGGATGCGCAGGGGAGGATATGTGGTGATTGATGTCCCGTCGCCCGACGTAATTCTTGTAGGCAACGGGTCTGAAGTGTCACTGCTTTGTGAGGTGGCCCTTCTACTTCAAGCCGAGGGCATCGCCGCACGCGTAGTTTCAGTGCCCTCAGTAGGGCTTTTTGAGCGCCAAAGCATTGAATACCGCCAGGAAATCATACCTTCCGGCATACCAGCTTTCGGACTAACCGCCGGACTTCCCACCACTCTACAAGCCCTTGTTGGTTCTAATGGCCACGTCTACGGCATGACACGCTTCGGCGCATCCGCCCCTTACAAAGTGCTCGATGAGAAATTTGGCTTCACCCTCGCCAATATTTTGGCTGAGGTCAAGGCATATCTTGGACGTTGACAATAGAATCAGGATAGAATTAGTTAAAAATACTTAAACAGCTCGCTCTATTATCACTTTTTTTGAGACAATTTAGCACCGGAAGGTGTTATATGATAAAAATTGTGTAATTTAGCGCGAAATTATGTAGAGTAAGCTTGTTTCAGCATGCGGATTTCCGCACTTATGCGAAATATACAACCGAGTAAACAATTAAACACTAATAATTTAATATGAAAAAGTCTACCTTATTAGCTTTTGCATGCGCACTCGCTGTAGCTCCCGCAGCTGTAGCCCAGGAGAATGCGCAGGAGGTAACCTACGTTGAGGACGCTACTCAGGGTTATCTGTTAAACTCTTTCAAGGACAACTGGTTTATCACCGGTGAGGGTGGCGTTGACATCCTGTTCAACAAGTACAATGACAAGCGCGACCTTACCGACCGCTTCGAACCTGCTGCAGGCCTTTACATCGGTAAATGGTTCTCGCCCTCTTGGGGAGGTCGTGTTGGTGTCAACTGGCTCAAGACAAAATCACTTTCTGACATTCCTCAATATGGCAATCGTCCCGACGAGCCCCTTGTTGACGGTCAATATTACAAACAAGTGTATTCACATGTTGGCCCCGTGTTCGACGTAATGTGCAACTTCACCAACCTGATTTGCGGCTACCATCCCGGACGCGTATATAACTTCATCGGTTATGTAGGTGCTGGTGGTTACTGGACATTTGCCAAAAAATATGAAGGCACTGAGTCAAAAGGCTGGAAGAACGCTCACGAAGCAGTGCTCAATTGGCGTGCAGGTATCATAAACTCTTTCAACGTATCTAAGCAGGTGCAGCTTTCTCTCGACCTCCGCTTCACAGCTTATGACAACCACGCCAACCAAGCAGCCCGTCCAAACAACACCGCTTTTGCCGCACAGGCATACCTCGGCCTTACATACCTCTTCAATGACCGCGAATGGCATCACCCCGTGGTACCCGTTTGCCCCGAGCCCGAGAATTGCGACGCTTACCGTCAGCTCATCGCCCAGGCCAACGCACGCATAGCCGACCTCGAGCAGCAGCTCAAGGACTGCCTGAACCGCCCAATGCCCACACAGCAGAAGAAGGACGCTATCGCCACCATTTACTACCCAATCAACGTGTCTAAGATCAACCGCACTGATGCCGCTATTCTCGATGCTGTTGCTCAGGTGATGAAAGATAACCCCAACACCGAGTACAAGCTCACCGGTTGGGCCGACAACTACACTGGCAACGCCACAATCAACACACGTCTGCGTAACAACCGCGTAAACGGCGTTGAGAAGTATCTGAAGAAGCAAGGTGTTCCCGCAGCTCAGATGCAGACCACCATCAGCGACCAGAACCGTCTTGACCTCGGCATCAAGTATGCTCCACTCGATCGTTGCGTTACAATCGAGGAGATTGCTAAATAATCAAGCCAAAACCAACAACACTCATAAAGGCTGCGCGCTGCGCAGCCTTTTTTATTCACAAAAATTGAGCTAAATTTGCATCTAAATTGTTACATAGGTATACAAATAGAGTAATCTAACCATGGAACTTATAAAAGACAAAGAATTTGGAGGTGAGCGTCCGCTTTATGCCCTCCACGATGCTCAACTGGAAAATGTGACAATACATCCAGGTGAATCCAGCATAAAGGAAGGAAGCAACATTGAAGCTGAAAAATGCAGATTCGAAGGTAAATACGTATTTTGGGAAGTGGACAATTTCAACATTCACAACTGTTACTTCGCCGAAAGTGCCCGCTCAAGCCTATGGTATTCACACAACTGCGTGATGACCGACTGCACCGTCGATGCACCGAAGATGTTCAGACGCACTCGTGGCATTAAGGTTGAGCGCACCCAATTTTCCAAAGGAGAAGAAACATTTTGGGATTGCGATGATATCGAACTCAACGATGTCGCCATCAATGATTGCGACTACTTGATGATGCACTGCCACAATGTGAAAATCAGCAATTACAAGCAGGACGGCAACTATAGCTTCCAGTACGCCCACAATGTAGTGATACGTAATGCTGTAATCAACTCCAAGGATGCCTTCTGGGAAGCTGAGAATGTCACAGTCTACGATTCGGAAATCAACGGGGAATACCTTGGTTGGTACGGTAAGAATCTGAAATTTGTACGGTGTCATCTCACCGGCGAACAGTTGCTCTGCTATGTCGACGGCCTTATTCTTGAAGATTGCACATTTGGCGACGACGCCAATCTATTATTTGAATACTCCACAGTAAATGCCACCATCAAAGGTAATCTCGTCAGCGTCAAGAATCCAACTTCGGGTCGTATCGTGGCCGACTCAATCGGTGAAGTGATTTTTGACAAAAACCTTAAAGCACCTGGAGATTGTGAAATTATAATACGCGAATAAGATCGCGCATCACCGAATCCGAACGCAGCCAACAACTCGGAGGAATAAACAAACGGCCACCCTCACTGACCAGCATCCCGGAAGCGAGGTGTGGCCGCGCATCTTTCATTATTTCTTCAGCGAGCGCACTACCCCAGCCGTCAACAACCTCTTGCATAGTCAATCCTTCTGTAGTGCGCAAGCGGGTGATGATCAAATCATTTAGTCTATCTAACTCCCCCTCATCATCCAATTCATATGCAAATTTACCCTGTGATATCGCCGACAGATAACCCTTGATTGATGATGGATTGAAACGCCGGATATTACCATCATATGAATGGGCTCCAGGACCAAGCCCTATATATGGCAAACCGATCCAATAGTTGGAATTATGCACAGCCTTACATCCGGCCTGAGCAAAATTCGATACCTCATAATGCTCATAACCTTCCTCTGCTGTACGTTCACACAAATATTTGTACATTTCATATACCAACTCCTCGAAAGCCTCCTCTACTTTGTGCGCTTCCAGCATAGCCCACAGGCGTGTTCCTTGCTCGTAGCTCAACAGATAGGCCGACAAATGATGAGGGCGCAACGACAGGATACCATCAAGCGATCTGCGCCATGAATGTAATGTCTGTTGGGGCAGGCCATAAATAAGGTCAACACTCACATTTAATCCAGCCGCCATCAGCATCTCAGCCTTTGCAAGTGCTTCAGCCGACGAATGTCGCCTACCTATGAATCTCAACTGGTTATCATCGAGCGTTTGCACCCCCATGCTCACTCTATTGAATCCAAGCAACTTAACACCTTCAATCCATCCAGGCGTAACGTCCTCCGGATTACACTCTATCGTCGATTCCGTCCAGTCTACACGACCAATCCCGCGTATAAGCTCATACAACTTATCAACCGGCAATAGCGATGGAGTACCTCCGCCCACATACAATGTCGAGGGAGTCTCAACAATTTCATGCTTGCGCATTTCCCACTCCTTGACAAGCGCACTGATGAGCTGATCCAGACTATCCCTACGAGGTGTCGAATAAAAGTCACAATAAGCACACTTGGAGTGGCAGTATGGGATATGGATATACACCCCGCTCATGACTCACGGTCGCAGATAGTGGTGAATTTGCAATAGCGACAGGCATGTTGATCGGGGGTTGAGCGGAATGGTACATTTTTGTCGAAAAGCTCCTTCATCCTCTCACTAAGGCCATCTATGAACTCTGAATTGAAATCGCGAATATCATTCACCTGAGTCTTACTAATTTCAAGCGGTGTGATAGGTGTGTTACCCATCTTTCCTACAAGATACACCATCGGTTGTATAGGGCCGAAGTATTTCTTATTAAGTGCATAGGCATTTGCATACAGGAAAATCTGGAGAAAGCATTTCTGATGGTTCTCATTGCCTGTTTCAAACATCTGATCCATATTATCGATCGATGTCTTGTCACTACCGGTTTTGTAGTCCGTCACTCTGATCGTGCCGTCGCTAAGCCTGTCAACCCTATCAATTTTCCCCTTTAAGTTAATCTCCAACCCCGGTGCAAGTTTCAGTCGGCAAGGATATGATTGTTCGGCAGCGACAAATGTAAACGGCGCCAATGCCTTCTCACGGCTGAACATCGTCTTCACGATTTTCACCATCATCTCTCCTAAAATTCTATCCTCCCCAATGAGTTGATCGTAACAATCTTCTCCGCGCTTTAGATAATGCTCATTGATTGTTCTGGTCACCTCCCGCTCTATAACACGCGAATCCTTGATCATATCATCGAGAGCCGACTCAGTTATCTCAACCTCATCTCTACCATCCGGCACACGAGCTTGATAAAGATGTTGAACCACCTCATGAAGCACATTGCCGAATGTACCCTCATCCATGTAGTCGGTCATTTCATTGTCCACCCTGTAGTTTTTCACATACTCCAGGTAGAATTCGAGCGGACATTTCACATACTTATCGATTGCCGATGGAGACAAGTATCGTCCGGAAGTCGGGTCGAGGTAAACTTTTAGTGCTTTCATGTCATCGTCCGACTTTTCCACAGTGATATTACGCGGCTCAACGGCCATAGCCCTGTATGATCGCATTATACGCTTCACATCCTCCTCCGGATAGAGATATAGCAGCTGAGTGAGGTAGCGCGACATCTCGCCGCTTTTGATGCCCGACGTACGCGTATCATACAGTAGGTACACACGCTTAGCTCTGGCAATCAGGCGATAGAAATAATATGCGAAGATGCTCTCCTGAAACTCAATTGTGGCCATGCCATAGGCACGTCGCAGATTGTTGGGTATGAATGTAGGGGCATAATGGCGGCTGGGAAATACACGCTCATTCATCGACGGAATAATGATATTGTCGAAATCAAGTGCGCGTGTTTCAAGTACACCCATCACCTGAAGCCCTTTCAACGGCTCACCCACAAAGTTGACCGATTCTCCGGCAAGTGTACGATCAAGCAGGTTAAAGAATGTTTTCTCCGACATCTCCACAGCATATAGTGAGCTCAAATGACGCAGTCGGTTCACTCCTTCACTGTAACGTTTCACAAATCCCACTTCTACCTCTCCGGCACCTAAGCGGGTCATATTTTCAAGCAACCACGAGCTAAGCTGGGATGCGTAATCGAATACCTGTTCGGGATTACGGGGATTGTAAACTGGAGCAAATACCGGTGCCAGGTCAGGCCACCCATCCATCGCAAACTTTGAGCCCAGATTATAGATATGATTTGTGTTAATCTCATCCACCAGCGCCCGGCACGCCTCAGGGGCTATCGACCTTAGCAACGGATGCGACAATACAGCAAAAACATGCTCATAATAATATGCTCGGTCGCCATGCAGATTGCGAGCCTTTGACTGCATCAACACGATATTCGACATCAAAGCCGCCACCGGAGTATGCCGCAGCGGAAATCCCATAGTCACGTTTATATTGGCAAACGTTGACGGTATTGAATGAAGCATTGGCACCAACAATTGCTCATCGGGGAGAACAACCGCCGTACGCATCTCTTCATCATCACCCATTCGGGAGTCCGCAGCACGTAGCTCAGCCAATATATCCCCTGCCCGTTTGGCTTGTCCCACATTTGAGGGAATACCCTCTATCACAATCTCGCCGAAATGAGTTATTGGCTCGTTGGCCACTGGATAAATCGACTTAAAGCGGCTTACATATTCGTTGAGAAATCTTGTAGCCTTATTGAATCGGTTGCTGAAAGCTGGTGATGCGTAATCCCAATAGAAGTCGGCCACACCCCTTTGCTGCAATATTTCAAAAATGCGTATTTCAGATGTCGAAAGAACGTTGAACCCAATAAATACATACCGCCGATATGGCAACTCATCGGCCGACATTTCCTTGAGTCGAGCCACAGCTTTGCGGTAAGCCATGCCATTGTAGGCAAGCCCCAGCTGCATCAGTCGCTCATTAAAACGATTGTATAGATCGAGCATTATATGCCATAGGCGTATGAATCGCTCTGACACAGGGTTTCCTTCACCCTTAGTGATATGTTTCCAAAAATCATCTACGTCATCGGTCTGTATATTCACATCCCCCCAATACTTGCGTATCACGGCTATTTGCTCTTCCGACAGGTAATTTGACTGTAGATCCTTGAGGTCACTGATGTTGCGGAACAGCTGCGATGCGTCAACCAAGTATCGGTCTACATCATTGAAGTCATTGAGTATCACATCACCCCAATACACAAATCGGTCAAACTCCATTATATCCTTGCCGTGACCCCGCTCCGCCATCACCTCGCAATACACATTGTAGAGCATGAACAGTAGCTCCAGGCGGGTAGCTTCAACCTCCTGGGTTAGATCCATCACAAACTCATTAATTGTGGTGAGCTTGGGCTGGAGCGATGCCGCGTCCGACAATTTTCGCATATAGTTTGCGAAAAATAGCCCGCTTCGTTTATTGGGAAAGACAAAGCAATAGTCCATCATCGCCCCACTCTCATGGGCCACATAAGCCCGGGCTATCTGTTGCAGAAAGGCTTCCATACTCGTTGCTATTACTGCTTGATAAGGATAATCATTCTTATGGCCAGGTCAAAAAGCACTATTTTGGGATTAGCATTACCACCCACATCGGTGAGCGCCATCTCCATCTGCTCAATGATCTTCTCCACGTTTCGTTCATTTATGAAGCGTGCAAATCGCTGGCTGAACTCCTCCTCATGCCGGTTAAGGTAGGTGATTTCGGGAATCTTCAGCCTGTATATGAAATTCTCACGCACGAGGCGCATGCTATAGCGCAGAAATTGCATCACACCCTCGCGCTTCAGGTCAGCCACTTCCGTAGCCCAATCTTTCATCCCCTTAACGTTGCGGGCGTAGGCCAAACGCATCATCTGTTTGAAATACTCCAGCTGCTCCCTTCGCTGCGATGTCAAGTCGAGCTGGCGTCGGGCTTCAAGCACCGACCCATTGGCGATATGAGCCACAGCCAGCGCATCGGCATGGTCCAGTCCATTTTCCCGCTCAAGCAGGCTGGCCAGTAAGTCGTCAGGCAGGCGCTTCACCTCTATGCGCTGAGTACGCGAGTAGATTGTGGGGAGTATCTTGTCGGCTTCATTGGCCACCATCACTATTCGCGTGTCGGCGAAAGGCTCCTCGATAAGTTTTAGCAATTTATTGGCCGCGCCCTCGTTCATACGCTCAGGGAGCCACATCAGCACCACCTTGTAGCGCGAGCTATGGGCGGTGAAATTGAGCTTACGCAGCAGGTCGTTGCTCTCCGACACATAAATCACAGGCTGGCCGTCGGCTTTGCCGAGCTCCTTCTGCCATTCAGCGAAATCCATGTAGGGTGATTCGTTGAGAAATTGCTGCCACTCGCTGCTGTAGTCGTCCGACACCGGGTCCGACTTCTTCTTTATCACCGGATATGAGAAGATCGTATCGATATGATTGAACGACTGGTGTTGCAAGCATGACGCGCACCGTCCGCACGAGTCACCATCCGTTGGGTTCTCGCAGTGTATATACTGAGCCAAAGCCCTGGCAAGCATAAACTTGCCCAAACCTGCCGGTCCTTGCAGCAGCAATGCATGGGGTAGACGGTCGCTGTCGACCATCGCACGCAACCTCTCCTTTACCGACTCATGCCCGGGTATATCGCTAAATTTCATCACAAATATTTTATTGCAAAAATAGCAATTTTCAGCGTATATCCCACACTCTAATATTCAAGAAATAGCATCGCCCGGGGCGGGGCCTCGGGCGATGGGATATATGGTGAATAGAGATTGTTACTTCGACGACGATTCAACTTCGGGAGCAATGAGCTTGTACCCTTTGCCGTGGATGTTGATAATCTCAATCGACGGGTCATCTTTAAGATGCTTGCGCAGCTTGGTGATGTACACGTCCATCGAACGTGCATTGAAGTAGTTGTCGTCAATCCATATCGTCTTGAGGGCGAAGTTACGCTCAAGAATCTCATTGACGTGAGCACATAGGAGCGACAACAGCTCTGACTCCTTGGTGGTGAGCTTGGTCACCTTGTCG
>CAZFEU010000046.1:0-18808 GCA_964517875.1 uncultured Muribaculaceae bacterium
GTCCCAACGTGGCCGGTGTGATCGGTTCGGCAGTAGCAGCCGGTGTGCTCCTCGGCTTCCTCGCCTGATAGTTGATTTATCTATGCCATTAAGGGTGTAGAAAAATACAAATAATCGGTGCAATCATAACGTTAACAGCGTTTTGGTTGCACCGATATTTTTTAATACGAGGCTTTCTTAAGAAATAATATGGGTTGTTAAGGCGGTTGGATCTCATGAATAACTTGGATTGCGAATTTTAGATGTGACAATGCTGTCACAACTTGTGGGGCGCGGCAACTTAATTTGACGACGGTTTGTTATAACTCCGTAATCGCCGAAGAAAAGAAGCGACAAAATAGTTAAATAGCAAATCAGATCGAACAACAATGATAACCAAGCAAGTAATAGAATCGATTTACAAGAAGTACAAGCGACGCCCCAAGAGCGTAGACATGCTCAATGTGGGTCTGCTGTTTGACCCATCGCTTGAGGCTCACAACATCTTTATTGACGACAAGAACCTGGTGATAGGTTCACTTCCAGCCGACTCTCCTTTCCATGAGATACCGCTTGAGAGAATACATGCCATTCTCGAGTTTGAGCGCCATGTGGCCATCGTGCTCCACTCATCGATAATATTCTTGCGCAAGGATAGCGACAAGGTTGATATTCACGTCAATCTCAAGGGGCCGTCGCTGCTTGATAAAATACGAATGTCGTTTACCGCCATGTAATAGCTGGGGGTTTGGTGTCGGAGATGTGAGGATTTGTTGCTTGATTAGATATACGTTTAGTGGGGGTCTTTAAAACTTAGTTGTTCTTATTTGTTGTTACCCCAGCGCGAGCGCTGAAGATCGGCCAGCCGTAGCTCGGCGCTATTGTCGCATGGTTGCCAGAAGTGTTGATTGACAAGTGAGTCGGGGAGGAATTGTTGACGCACGAAGTTGCCGGGATAATCGTGAGCATATTTATAATCGTGACCATACCCCATCTCTTTCATCAGTGATGTGGGCGCATTGCGTAGATGCAGTGGCACGGGTAGGTCGCCGGTCGATTTCACCGCGGCCAGCGCCCGGTCGATAGCCATGTAGGCAGAGTTGCCTTTAGGTGAAGTAGCGAGATAAATCGCACATTCGGCCAATGGAATTCGGCCCTCCGGCATTCCGATCTTTTTTATTACATCAAACGTGGTGTTGGCCAGAAGCAGGGCGTTGGGATTGGCCAGGCCGATATCCTCGGCGGCAAGAATCACCATTCGCCGGGCAATAAACTCAGGATCTTCGCCCCCTGCAATCATCCTTGCGAGCCAGTAAACGGCTGCGTCGGGGTCGCTGCCTCGCATACTCTTGATGAAAGCCGATATAATGTCGTAATGCATCTCACCTTGCTTGTCGTAGGCGGCGGGATTTTCCTGCAGGCGCTCGGTCACCACTTTGTCGTTGATTATCATGGTTTCTCCGGCAGGGGTAGACTGCTCGAGCAACTCGAGAATGTTGAGCATCTTACGAGCATCACCGCCGGCGAAGCGAAACAGGGCGTCGGTCTGCTGAACATCAACGGCTCGTCGCGACAGCACCTCATCGTGGTTGAGGGTGTGATCGAGGAGCATTTGCAATTGTGAAGCCTCAAGGGGCCGCAGGGTGTATACCTGCGCTCTCGACAGCAGTGGGCGAATTACCTCAAACGACGGATTCTCGGTGGTGGCACCAATCAATGTGACGATACCGCTCTCAACCGCCCCCAGTAGCGAGTCTTGCTGCGACTTGCTGAAACGGTGGATTTCATCGATGAATAATATAGGTCGTCCCTGCGAGAACATGCTTCGGGCTTCGGTGGCGCAACGCTCTATCACTTCACGTACATCCTTTACGCCGGCGCTCACGGCGCTGAGGGTGTAGAATGGCGACTTTGTGGTGTTGGCTATTATGCGGGCCAGCGTTGTCTTGCCCACTCCGGGAGGACCCCAGAGAATGAACGAAGCGACTTTGCCCGACTCAATCATGCGGCGCAGTATGCAATCGGGACCTACGAGATGCTCTTGGCCTATGTATTCGTCGAGGGTGCGAGGACGCATCCGCTCGGCCAGTGGAGGTAGTATCTTTTCCATATTCTCCACAAAGTTACATCAATTGATGTAGCTTGTGATGCTCACTGATGTTAATAGAATTTAATAAATTATTTGGCAAATTTACGGGAGCACACTTTTTTGATAAACAGGCTATGGATTAAAAGAAAAATTACTAACTTTACCTCGCATTAACTACACCCTGAGAAAGGTGACAATCCGGGTGAACCTTATGTAGCTGTGAAGTGTTAAATTCATAAATAACCGATGGAATTGTATCATCAAATCAAATTTAAGAATTTAACGTTTTAACTAATAGATTATGAAAGAGATAAACGACACAACCGCTAAGACTCGCGAAAATGACAATGTGGTTACCTCAAGCCGCAAAGTTGCAGAAAAATCGTCGGGCGTAAATTGGTCGACGGTGTTTAAGTCGGTATTTGCCATTTTCATGGTGATAGTTTATGTGGGAATGGGCATTTTGCTGTTCCTGAACTTCTTCCAGTGGGATGCAGCTTGGAGTTGGCTCCGCTGGGTAGGTGGCGGAATTTTCGTCCTCTATGGTATATGGCGCGCATATCGCCAATTTGCGGGTGTTGACACTCAACAGTAACTTTCAAGACTTTGAAGATGAAAAAGTATAGCATCTTGCTGTCGTTCTGCCTCGTATGGGCATTGGCCTTCACCGGTTGTACCAAATATGGTCCGAAAACCGGTGGAGTCGCCGTTTTTGCCTGTGATGAGACTATGGAGAACATAGTCCAACAGGAAATTGAGGTGTTTGAGGACCAATATCCTCAACAGAATATACTCCCGTATTATATCAGCGAGCACGATTGTATTGACTCGTTGCTTCACGGTAGTATTCAGGGGGCGGTGATAACACGTCAGCTCACCGAACAAGAGCTTAATTACCTCAAAAGTCAGAAACGCACCCCCTACCAGCAGCAGATAGCAGTAGATGCAATAGCCTTGGTGGTCAATCCGTCAAACCCTATCGAGAATATATCAGTAGGTGAACTGGCCGAGATTTTATCTGGCGACGTGACTTCGTGGGACAATGTGGTGCCAGGTAGTGAAGGCAATATTATGGTTGTCTTTGACAATCAGGGCTCAAGCACTGCCAACTACATGCGCAACGAAGTACTCGGCGGTAAACCCTTTGGCGCCAATGTTTATGCCGAGGATGTCACATCCAGTGTGTTTGATGTGGTAAAGAAGCACAAAAATGCAATAGGAGTGATAGGCGTGGCATGGCTGACAAGTGACCTGAAACGCCCAAAGCTCGACATCAAGGAGCGTGTGGAGATGCTGGAACGCAACGACACAACACTGCTCGAAACAACCGGTGAAGATTTTATTGACGATGTGAAGATCGTGCCGGTGCGCTCCGACGACTCACTTGTGGCATATTATCCATATCAGCAAAATATTTATGAAGGCACTTACCCCTTATATCGACCCATCTACATGGTGTCGCTTGGTGTGCCCGGAACTACCGCCCATAGCTTCTACTCATTTGTCACAGGCAAATTGGGTCAAAAGCTGATTCTGACAACCGGTATACTGCCAGCCCGTCTCAAGCGTTGGGATGTGTGGGACACAAGCACCGGTGCTTCGAATTGAGATATAAACAACCAATCATTAACATAATAAATCTAAATAGAATAACGCAATGAGAATTAAAACGTTAAGCGCCATGCTACTGGCGGGCGCAGCCGCAATGTCGGCTCAGGGCTATCAGGATGGCGTTGACTACTACAACGCTAACTATCCCGACGAAGCTCAAATTATCCTTGACCGCACATTCAACGATGCTTCAACTGATAAAGCCGTAGCCAACTACTATCTCGGGCAGCTGGCATTTGACAACGGCAACCTGGCTAAGGCTGCTAAGTACTATAAGGATGGTGTAGCTGCTAATGCCGATTGTCCTTACAACTATATCGGCCTCGGTGCCATTGACCTGAAAAATGGGAATAAAAAGGAAGCCGAGGACAACTTCAAACGTGCACAAAGTATTGACAAGAAGGATGCCGAAGTGCTCACGATGATAGCTCGCGTGTACTACAACACCAATCCTCAGCTCTACGATAAAGAAATAGCCAAATACCTCGAGAAGGCATCAAAATTAGATATCAAGGAGCCCACAATATATATTCTTCAAGCCGACATGGTGAAGGCTCAGGATGTGGGCGATGCAGCCGGTAAATATGAAACCGCTATGGACTTTGACCGCGAGGCCGACAAAAACGGTAATGTGGAGATAGTTCACCCCGAGGCTTATATCAAGTATGCCAAGCTCTATGAGAACATTAACCCACAGTACAGTATTGAGCGTCTGAAAGAGCTCCTCGAGGTGGAGCCTAACTCAGCTATGGCTCAACGCGAGCTTGCCGAGGCATACTATGCCAACCGCTTCTATACCCCCGCGGCCGAGCAGTATGGCACATACATCAAGAATCCCAATTCATTCCAGAAAGACCGCCAGCGTTATGTAGGCCTTCTCAACTTCGGTAAAAAGTATCAGGAGTCATATGATCTGGCCAACCAGATCCTTGCTGAGGACCCGGGCAACATCTATATGGAGCGAATGAAATTCCTTGACATGGTTGACATGAAGAATTACGAGCAGGCTGTAAAGGATGCAGAGGTATTCTTCGCCAATCCTAAGGCCAAGGATAAGTTCATAGCTAACGACTATGTGCAGTATGGTACCGCACTTCAGGCGCTTGGTCAGGACTCGTTGGCCCTGATTCAGATGGCAGCAGCCGTTGAGATTGCTCCTGAGGAAAGTAAGGCCGACATGCTCCGCAATCTCTCAGAGGGCCAGTCGAAAGCAAAGATGTATAAGGAGGCCGCTGCCAGCCAGCAACAACTTATCGATATGGGCAACGCATCGGTCAACGACATGTTCAATCTTGCCCGCCGTTACCAGGATGTGGCCGCCAGCTCAATGAATGATGAGGCTGAACGTATTGCAGCCGCCGAAAAAGGTCTGATTGCAATTGATGAGTGCATAGCACGTGTGCCCGACAACTTCCAGCTTCCTTACACCAAGGGTATGCTGCTGATGCTCAAAGACATGAAGGGTACACCCGAATCTACAGCAGCGTTTGAGGCTACTGTGAACCTTATCGACCAGGATCCCGACAACAAAGCACGCCGCGCTTCTACTTACAAGCGCTGCAACAGCTATATCGGTGATTATTATCGCGCGGTAAAGGAGAATGATAAAGCTCTTGAGGCTTATAGCAAGGCTCTCGAAGTAGCTCCCGATGATGCTAATCTGCAGAATGCGGTAAATAGCTTGAAATAATAGATAGGTAATATCTCTTACTCCAGGAGGGGGTATTGAAGGGATAGGCTGCCCTGCGATTGGGCGATTGATTTTTAGCCTGTGCCTGAGATACGCCCTCCGGTTGTTTTTATCAAAATAAGTTTTATCTTTGTGTCAAATAATTTTCAACACATAAATCAATTATTATGAAACTTAAAGCATTATTAGTGGCTGTGGCGATGGCATTCGTTTCGGCTTTTACAACGCAAGCCCAATCACAGTCCGAAATTGACAACGTTATGACCGAGGTGGCATCGCAAATGAATCAGCAGCTTGCCGGAGAAGCGGGTATCGAGAGCGTTTCTTACGACAAGGCGACACACGGTGTATACGTCAACCTCGATAAATCTCTGATTGAAACTGTCGAGGCAGCTTCCTTGCCGCGGACGACAATAAAAGAAAATATGCTTATAGGAATGATAGAAGAAGGAGGCTCAGATATGAAGCAGATGGTGCAAATGCTGAACCAGCTTAACGTTAAATTCGGCATTCGTTATACTTACCAGGGTAAGCGATACACCGACCTGTTCTATCCCTCCGATTTCAAATAATAGAGGACACGTGTCACACAAAATAGAGGTCTGAAAAAGCCAACGCCCCTGACTCATCACGAGCGGGGGCGTCGTTTATAATACGTAAAAGATAGTCTTTATGCTTGTCTCTTGTGCTGTTTGTCTATATGACGTTTTAGAATCCGCTTGGTTTAATCCCTTCTCCTGTGTTTAACATATATTAACACTTAGCTTGGGTTAAGGTCGCTATTCGGCTATCCTTGTCATGATAAGTGTTTGAAAAGTAGGGACGTAGGGCTCGAACGTCCAAGGATATGAACAGCCAACCTTATTGAGGCGGCCACACGAACCGTGAGCCCGCTTCAATTATCTTAAAAATCTTAAAGCATACACCCTTAATGGTCACTGTATTAAGGGTAGCTACTCCGCGGATAGGTAATCAGGAGTGTCGAGCACTGTCTGATAGTAGTTTCTTACGTCATTCCAGTGATAAAATGGCCATTGGTCGGTGTCAACTGGAATGTGGGTTTCGCGCTCATTAAGCATGAATTTTACAAGCACATCCCCCTGGTCGTTACGGAAGAATACAATTTGTACGTTGGCAGCCATGGGCGATATGTTATATGTGCGAAAAGCGTCGGCAAATTCTGAAGGATCCATTACTGAGTTATAACAATCGTCCATTCCCAATAGGCCGGAGAGAGGTATGAGATTGCCGTCGTGACCGAAACGCAGCGTGGCGCCATTATCGGCATCGGCGATAAATTGGTCGGCAGTTGTGATGATGTTGCGGAGCAGTGGTTTGGCGTTGTCAAGTAGCATATGATTATTCCCGGCGTAATTGCTATCGCATACATAGAAGCGGTAGTTGAAGCACTGCCACAGATCATAAAGCTCCTCGGGGGTAAAGATGTATGTGAAGTCAATCTTACCTTCAGTATTGGGCGCATCTGCTGCAAGCCAGTAAAGCCCCCACATCAGGTCGTGGGCATCAACATGCCGCTCTACATATTCGGGATCGGCGAATAATGATTCCATCAAGCGCTGGGGATGGGTGTGATCAGCCTCAAACTGCTTGTATTGCTTATCCCAGTCGCCTGAGGTAAAGGCGTTGGATTGGGGTGAATGGTAGTTGAGGTAGTTCATCCAGCGGTTGGATGCCTCGCGGGGTATGTTGAGTGTGGGTTTTAGCTCTTTCAAACCCTCGCAAAATGCATCCATCGACAGTGCGCAACGCATCACAATGGTAGAGCGGGCACTCATTGTCGGGTCGCCCTGAAATACTTCGGGGTAGGCATTATACATGCGTTGAGCTATCCCTTTGTGCTGGCGTACTCCCAGAGGCGACAGATCACCGCCACGCCCCTCAGTTTCAACCCATACCGAGTCGACCAGGTTGGCCACTTCTATGCCCAGGGGAGTGAGAGCTCCTGCGCTGCGTGCGTCGCTGAGCACGTTGATTACTTTCAGGTAGTCGTTGTCGCTGATAAGATACCTTGACCCATGTCGGCCGTAGTGGCTGATGTAGAAAGGTGTGTAGCCTGAGGGGGGAGGCGTGTTGGCGCTCGTTGTGACGGGGTAGGGGAAGTAGACACCTCCGGCTTTCGACAAGTCGGCATTGATTTCCTCACGGGCAGTACGTGCTGACAGTGTGATGGCTACCATTGCGGTGGCTATCAGGATAGTGAATCTCATGATATATAGTTTGTAGAAATGTTTATACTTTGGTTTTGCGGCGGCGTTCGAGCTCATCACCCAGCCACACGCCGCCGAGGATAAGAATGCATCCTATTGTACCAATCAGCGATATGGCCTCACCCAATATGAAATAAGATGCTATAAGTGTCACAACAGGAGAGAGGTAGAGGTAATTGGATGCCTTCACGGGCCCAAGGCGCTTGATGGTTTGTGCCCATATGATGTAGGCGCCCATGGAGCAGAAAAGTCCTAAAAAGAGAATGTTGCCCCACACTTCGGGCTTGGTGAGTACGCTTGGGCTCGACACGTGGTCCTGGGTCAGTAGGAAGGGCAATGCGGTGAGAAGTCCGTAGAAGAATGTTTTTCGTGAAATAAACCAGGCGGTGTAGAGTGCGTTGACTTTGCGAAGCACGATGGTGTAAATTGACCATCCTACTGCCGATAGTATCGCCAGGGTGTCGCCAAGTGGCTGGTTGGTTGGTGCCGACTCAGGGTCGCCTGGTGAGTTGAACACAACAAAACCTACACCCACGAAAGCCATTACCGACCCGAGCATTATTCCCGCGCCTGGCCGTTCGGAGCGGTATAATAGACCTATAATCAGTGCGGTAATAAGAGGGGCTAAAGCCGTGAGCAGTGCTACATTTGACACGTAAGTGTATTGGAGCGATGAGTTTTCGGCCATAAAGTAGATTGAGCCTCCGCAGAATCCACAGGCAAATAACAGAAACTCATCACGCAGAGAGTTGGCCCATAGCTTGTCGTGACTCACTAATAGGATTGCGAAGTAAGCCAGAGTGAATCTCAAGAGATACACCTCGGTAGGTGTCAGACCGTTTTCGCTCTGCAACACCTTGGTGCTGATAAACGACACTCCCCAGGCCGAAACAGCCAATATTGCACCCACGTGGCACCAAAGCAGTGATGTAGCGCTGAATTGTTTTGAAGGCATAAGAGGTGGTTATAGTCGTCTAATTTGGATTAGCGACTACAAAAGTATCGAATTTTGGATAAACCGGAAACTATTATGCACATAATTTTGTAATAAATATGATAGCCATGGTCACCTGGAGCCATTATTGACTATCTTTGTATTTTATAATTTAACTTAACGGAATTGCGTTGCTTGTCATCACGTCTTTCCTTCACAATCATTGACTCAGTAACTTAAAATACTCATAACTATGAAAATTCTAAAAGTAGCGACAGCATTTACATTGGCCGGATGCCTTCTGCTTGGTACCGCAGGCTGTAATTCAGTGAAAAATTGGTCAAATACCGGCAAAGGCACAGCTATCGGAGGTGGCGGTGGTGCCGCACTTGGTGCCGGAATAGGCGCATTGATCGGTGGTGGTAAGGGTGCGGCCATTGGCGCGGCTATCGGTGCTGGTGTTGGCGCTGGCGCTGGCGCTTTAATAGGCCACAAGATGGATAAGCAACAAAAGGAACTTCAAGAACAGCTGAAGCAACAAGCCAAGGTGGAGGAGGTGACCGACCAAAATGGTCTGCAAGCCATCAAGGTGACCTTTGACGGTGGTATACTCTTCCCTACCGGCAAATATACACTCAACAACAACGCAAAACGTGATCTCTCTGCTTTTGCCAATTCTCTGATTAACAACCCGGGCACAAATGTGCATATCTATGGCTTCACCGATAATACAGGCTCGTATGCTGTCAATCAGAAGCTGTCGGGAGAGCGTGCTGATGCAGTGCTCACTTATCTTGTCAACTCGGGTGTGCCGGTTCAGCGTCTCCATGCGCAAGGCGTGCCGATGGCCGACTACATCGCCTCAAACGACACTCCTGAGGGACGTGCCCAGAACCGCCGTGTCGAGATCTATATCACCGCCTCTCCCGAGATGATACAGCAGGCACAGAACGGCACACTCCAATAACTGACATCATAACCCACTCAAAAATTACAAAGGCGCGCCCTCACTCCCCGAGGGCGCGCCTTCGTAAATTTAGCAAGCCAACCGCATCAAATTTTCAACTT
The DNA here is from genome assembly GCA_964517875.1 of uncultured Muribaculaceae bacterium. Taxonomy (GTDB): domain Bacteria; phylum Bacteroidota; class Bacteroidia; order Bacteroidales; family Muribaculaceae; genus JAJPXC01. The sequence goes on from CAZFEU010000046.1 coordinate 9,600, forward strand.
TATGTTGCAGCGTATTTTCACGATAAAAGGCATAGTAGTTGGTGAGCATATCACTGCCCGGAGGGCTGCTATCTACATAACCACATGACAGCTCTGTGGGCTGGCTTGTGGAGAACGGGGCATACATCAGTAAAAGTGCCCACATGGGCACTACACTATGCACTCCAAGAGCTTAGAGTAGTGCGAAACAGGTACCATCAGCCTCCTTTGCATTTCATCCTGCGTGTTACCAACATAATTTTTGATGCGATTGCTACGTATGCGATTTGGCTCGGAGTAATAATTTGCTGATTACTCCGATATTCCCTACCTTTGCGCAAATCTCAACGGTCAACACTCAATATCGAAATGTACACCCTCCCTGTCGGCACCAAAATCAGCTCACCCACCACAACCTACACCATCACCGGCGTGTTGGGGCAAGGTGGATTCGGAATTACCTATAGTGCATCGGTAAATATGCTGTTTGGGTCGCTCAGGGTCAAGGCCAATGTGGCTCTGAAGGAACACTTTGTCAAATCCGATTGCTTAAGAGTTGAGGGTTCAACATGCGTGTCGTGCTCTGACCCGGCACGTCAGCGTGTCGAACTCACACGCAAGGACTTTGTAGGGGAGGCCCGCCGCCTCAAGAAGTTGAGTGGGCTGAACCCCAACATTGTGTCGGTCAACGAGGTGTTCGAGGCCAACGATACGGCCTACTACGCCATGGAGATGCTCGACGGTGTGTCGCTGCGGGACTATGTGGCTTCGTGCGGGCATCTTCCGGAGGGTGAGATGCTTGGTGTTATGATTCCGATTGTGGAGGCTGTGGCTTTCCTGCACCGCAACCACATAACCCACCTCGATATCAAGCCCCACAACATAATGATTGTGGCTGACGAGGATGGAAAGATCAGGCCAGTTCTCATCGATTTCGGGCTGTCGAAACATTACGACGAGTCTGGCCAGGCCACTTCCACCATCAACTCTCGCGGCTTCAGCGACGGCTACGCACCCATCGAGCAATACTCAGGTATCACCACATTCTCTCCCGCAAGCGATGTATACTCCTTAGCTGCCACAATGGTTTACTGCCTTATTGGCGAGCGACTACCCAAAGCGCTCGACTTAAGAGCTGAAACGTTAGAAGCGGCAATTCCAGCCAATATTTCATCAAAACTGCGCCGCACACTGCTTCACGCCCTGTCACTCCACGCCGAAGATCGTCAAGCCGATGCCTCAGAGCTGCTCGCCAATATAGGCGAAATGAGGGCAACAGTGCCGATGTCGACACAACATCTTGCCGACGATGTTACTGTCGTTGACGCTCAACCTATACAACTTGCCATGCCTAAAGCTCATGAAAAGTTGGCTGGGAAGATAAACAGCAATGCAAAGAAGAAATCGAGCGTTTTTATCAAGATGGCACTTTTTGCTCTTGTGGCGTGTATTGTAGGATTCGGTGTTTGGTATGTGATTACAAGGTTCAACCATCCTTCCACCAAGTCGTCGGTTGAACAATCTGAATTGGCGGAAAGCAACAAAGTTGAGCTGGTGCCTATCATCCAGAATGGCAAAGCTGGTTTTGCCGACAAGGATGGGAAAGTTGTTATCCCTTGTGAATACGATTTTGTTGCAAATTTCAGCGAAGGGCTGGCTCAGGTCGCGAATAAAAATGGCAACTTATGGAAATGTGGCTTTATTGACGAATCTGGCAATATAGTAGTTCCGCTTAATTATGCCGATGCGCATGAGTTTAAAGAGGGAATGGCTGCGGTGCGCAAAGTAACGGATGGCGTATCGAAACATGGCTTTGTCGATAATCATGGTAAAGAGGTTGTTCCGTGTAAATACGACTATACAGACTCGTTCAACGAAGGGCTTGCCTGGGTGAGGAAAGATGGGAAATATGGCTATGTCGACAAATTGGGCTATGAGGTTGTTCAGCCTATATACGATGATGCCTCGACATTCAGCGATGGTCTTGCCTGGGTGAAAAAAGATGGTAAATATGGCTGTATCGACAAATCGGGCTCTGAGGTGATTCCGTTCAAATATGATGGTGCTTTAGAATTCAACGAAGGGTTGGCTTTGGTCTTGATAATGCGTGGTGGCGATGCGAAAATTGGTTTTATCGACAAGACGGGTTTTGAGGTAATTCCCATTATTTACAATTTCTTAACCTCATTCAGCGAAGGGCGTGCTTGGGTAGGTAAAGATGGAAAATATGGTTGTGTTGACACATCAGGCAATGTGGTTATTCAGTTTATATACGACTATGCCTCAGAATTTAGCGAAGGGCTTGCTTATGTAAGGAAAGATGGAAAATATGGCTATGTCGACAAATCTGGCAATGAGGTTGTCCCTCTTATATACGATGATGCCTCAACATTCAGCGATGGGCTTGCCTCAGTAAGTCACGATGGTAGATATGGCTATATCGACAAATCGGGCACCGAGGTGATTCCGCTAATTTACGATGAAACCTTGCCGTTCCAAGATGGGTTAGCGGCGGTCTTGAAGGGCAATAAATGGGGTTGCATTGACGCGTCGGGTACCGAGGTGGTTCCGATTATTTACGATAGAGTAAATAAGCTCGCTGGGGGGCTGTTGCATGTAAATAGCGGCGCAAAAACTTATTATGTTGACAAGTGGGGCAATACCATGGAGATCTCACTATAGTGCAAAGTTGTTGTGGATGCGTTGCACACTTCTGACATATTTTGACTTACTACACTTAAAATTATGGAGATGCCAGAATATTTCTGATTTTATTTGTAACTTTGGCGTAATTAATCTTTTTAAGAATTATTACTCCAAAATAGATGCAAATATCTTCCAAAATCCTGATGATTGGGGCTATGTCGCTCGCAGTGGCATCTGCTTCGGCAATAACTCCCCGGTGGCTTCGTGATGTAAAGATTTCACCCGATGGGTCAAAAATCGCCTTCTGTTACCGTGGCGACATATATACTGTGCCCGCAGTTGGAGGTACCGCTACACGTCTCACATCGCAGCCAAGCTACGAGTCGGTGCCGGTGTGGAGTCCCGACGGACGTTACATAGCCTATGCCTCCGACAAAAACGGCAATAACGACATTTACCTAATTTCAGCCGCAGGAGGCACGCCCGTACGCCTCACTTATAATTCGGCATCAGAAATCCCTGAGGCGTTCACTCCCGATGGGAAAGGGGTAGTGTTTTCCGCATCAATTCAAGATCCGGTGAGCAGTGCGATGCACCCGTCGGCGAGGATGACAGAGCTCTATGAGGTGAGTGTTGACGGTGGCAATCCTCGCCAGATACTGGGCACTCCGGCACAAATGATAAGCTATCTTCCTGATGGAAAAAGCTTCGTATATCAGGACATTAAGGGGTTTGAAGATGAGTGGCGCAAGCATCACACGTCGTCAGTCACCCGTGATGTTAGGCTATATGATGCGGCCACCGGTTCGCATCGCAACCTCACTAACCGACCCGGTGAGGATCGTAACCCGGTGGTAGGGTCAGATGGGAAGACCATATATTTTCTATCTGAGCGCAATGGGGGGGCGATGAACGTATATTCGTTCGACATCAGTGCTCCCGCTGACGTCAAAACTCTAACCCGATTCGCCAATCACCCTGTGCGATTCCTGTCGGCTGGAAGTAATGACGTACTGGCGATGGCATACGATGGCGACATCTACACGATGCGTCCCGGGCAAGAGCCTGTGAAGGTAGCAATTGACATAGTACAGGATTGGGAGAACGCACCGGTAGTGAAGCATACGTTGTCGAAGGGCGCTGAGTCGTTTGCAGTGTCGCCTGATGGAAAGGATGTTGCGGTGACTGTGCGTGGCGAGGTGCTTGCCACTTCGGTGGAGTATCCCACCACACGTCTTATTACATCAACCCCTGGACATGAGGATCATGTGCAGTGGGGTGCCAATGCGCGTGAAATGATTTACGACAGTGACGCACACGGTGATGTGCGCGACATTTATATAGCTAAAATTAAGCATAGCGACGACCCCAATTTCCCTAACGCTACGGCCATCGAGGAGACACGCCTGTTTGAAATGAGCGCCGATGTCGACCGGTCGCAGCCCAAATATTCACCCGACCATAAGAAGGTGGCCTATGTGCACGACCGTAATAACCTGATGGTGTTGGATGTGGCATCAAAGACCGTGAAGCAGCTTACTGATTCGTCGATATTCCCTGAACGCAGCGACGACATGACCTTTGAGTGGAGTCCTGATGGCAAGTGGATCGTGATGGAGGCTATCCTGTCGGGACGCGAACCGTATACCGATATCCTTCTGGTGAATGTTGAAACTGGCGAGCAGATACCGGTAACACAAACCGGATACTTCGATGGGCAACCCCGCTGGGCACTTGATGGGCAGGCCATCCTCTTCCTGTCAGAGCGTTATGGCATGCGTAATCATGCCTCATGGGGATCTATGTACGATGCAATGCTCGTTTTTCTCAATCAGGAGGCATACGACAAATTCAACCTGTCGGAGGAGGATTATGCATTGAAGAAGGAAGTGGAGAAAGCCGCCAAAAAGGATGAGGACAAGAAGGATAAAAAGGACAAGAAAGATAAAAAAGAAGGTTCTGAAAAGTCAAAGATTACTCCCACTCTGGTTGAGCCCCAAGGGCTTGAGGAACGCATAGTAAGGCTTACTCCCAATTCGTCCGACATGGCTGATGCGATTATCACACCCGATGGAGAAACTCTTTACTATCTCACTTCGTTTGAAAAGGGTCAGGATCTTTGGAAAATATCGCTTAGAAAAGATGAAGCCAAACTTGTGTCGAAACTCAATGGCAAGAATCTGCGCCTGTATATCGACAACAAGGGTGATAACATCTTCATTGCAGGGCCCGATATGATTAAAAAAATGGAAATCAAGGGTGAAAAGTTGTCAGGTGTCACCTACAAGGCTACAATGATGCTTCAGCCGGCGGCAGAGCGTGAATATATGTTCCGCGACATGGCGCGTCAGGAGGCCGAGCGCTTCTACGTCAAGGATATGCATGGTGTTGACTGGTCGGCCCTTACCGATCACTATGCCCAATTTCTCCAGCATATCGACAACAACTATGACTACGCTGAGTTGTTGAGCGAACTGCTGGGCGAACTTAATGTAAGTCATACCGGTGGCCGATATTATCCGTCATTCTCATCGGCCGACCGCACTGCCTCGCTTGGTCTGCTGTACGACCTCACTTACGCCGGCCCTGGACTCAAGGTGGCGGAAGTGGTTAAGGGTGGCCCACTTGACCGTGCGGCCACAAAGGTAGTGCCAGGAGTGGTGATTGAAGCTATTGATGGCTTTGTACTCACTGACACCATTGACTGTGCTGCAGCCTTGCGCGACCTTGCCGGACGCAAGACCCGCATCGCACTTTACAATCCAGCCACCTCAAGCCGCTGGGAGGAGGTGCTTATACCAATCAGCTCATCCAAAATGAACTCACTTCTCTACGACCGCTGGGTAGCAGCCCGGGCGGCAGATGTGGAGCGATGGTCCGACGGTCGTCTCGGCTATGTGCATATCCCTTCGATGGGCGACGCTTCTTTCCGTAAGGCCTATGCCGATCTTTTGGGTAAGTATGCAGGCAAGGAGGGAGTTGTGGTGGATATTCGCTGGAACGGCGGTGGACGTCTGCATGAGGATATCGAAGTGCTCCTCACCGGTGAAAAGTATCTTACACAGGAGATTCGCGGTCAACAGACATGCGACATGCCTTCACGCCGATGGAATAAGCCATCGGTGATGCTGATGTCGGAGGCATGCTACTCCAATGCCCACGGAACGCCATGGGTGTATAAGAATCGCAATATCGGTAAGCTCGTGGGTATGCCGGTACCCGGGACGATGACTTCGGTCAATTGGGTTACGATGCAAGATCCGTCGCTCGTGTTCGGCATTCCTGTAATCGGCTATCGCACAGCTGAGGGCACATTCCTCGAAAACTCTCAGCTTGAGCCTGATGTAAAGGTGGCCAACGACCCCGCTGTCGTCGTAACCGGCGAGGACCAGCAGTTGCGTAAAGCTGTCGAGACACTGCTCAACGACCTCAAATAGTTAGCAATAAAATACTTAAGCTTTGCTTCTCACCATTTCTGAAATAATCCACTCATCCTGGTTCTACTGGACCCTCACGATTATCTACTTCGCCACGATAATGAGCGTTGTGATAATAGTGGTAAGCGAGAACCGCAACCCTGTGAAGTCGCTCGCATGGCTCACGGTGCTGCTGGTAGTACCCGCATTCGGACTGGTGCTTTATATCGTATTCGGGCGCAATATCCGAAACACACATATAGTGTCGCGTCGCAACCGTAGACTTTTGCGTAAGCTCGAAAGCATCAATAATCCGGCCGACTCGCAGTGGCCAAAATCGCAGCAGGCTACTCAGATTATCCAGATGGCCAAGAAGCTCACGTCTGCTACCCTCTACTCAGGCAACGATGCAATTATATACTCCGAGGGTCATGACAAATTCGAGCAGCTATTGTCAGATATTCGATCGGCTCGCCACTATATCAATATGCAGTATTATATTTTCCGTGGCGATAAACTCGGGCGTCAGGTGCAGCAGGAGCTTATAAAGAAGGCACGTGAGGGAGTGAAGGTGAGAGTGATATATGATCATGTTGGAAGTTTCCGCACGCCGTCGAAATTCTTCAAAGAGCTGCGTGATGCCGGTGTTGAGACTCACCCGTTTTTCAAGGTTGTTTTCCCCTGGTTTGGCACTCATGTCAACTGGCGCAATCACCGCAAGATGGTGATAATCGACGGTGAGATAGGGTATGTAGGGGGTATGAATATAGCCGACCGTTATGTGGTGGGTTACAGACGAGGAGCCTGGCGCGACAATCATGTGCGTATCATAGGCCCGGCGGTTGCGGCTCTACAAAGCTCGTTCTCGGTCGACTGGACATTCCTCGACAAGCCGCTGCTCACTATGACCGGCACTCCACAACCCCAATCGGCCAATATGCACATGCTCCTGATGACTTCAGGACCCACAAGCCAGTGGAGCAATATAGCCATGCTTTATCATCACGCCATTTCAGGTGCGAGAAAACGCGTGTTCATTCAGACACCCTACTTCCTCCCCACTGAGGGCTTGCTCCGCACGCTTCAGGCATCGGCCCTGGCCGGTGTCGATGTCAGGGTGATGGTGCCCCGTCATAGCGACTCGTCGATGCTTACCTACGCCTCGCGTTCATACTTTGCCGAGTGTATGCGTGCCGGTATTAAGATATATCAATATGAGCCGGGAATGCTCCATTCCAAAACGATAGTTATCGATGATGACATATCGGTAGTGGGGTCGACCAACTTCGACTTCCGTTCGTTCGAGCACAACTTCGAGGCTTCGCTTTTTGTGTTTTCTGCTGAATTTAACCAGAAACTGCGTCAAGTGTTTGCCGACGATATGGGGCAGTCGTCGCGTGTTGTCCCTGCTCAGTGGGTGCACCGTCCGTTTCTCGAAAGAGCCCTATCTTCGTTCATGCGGCTCTTCAGCCCTGTGCTGTGAAAATTGAATAATACACATTAATATATAGAATATAAATATCGAAGACATCATGAAGAAGGATCGAATCTTGGTCACCGGGGGCACCGGTTATATCGGTTCGCACACCGTTGTCCAGCTCCAGCAGGCCGGATATCCGGTGGTAATCATCGACAACCTTTCCAACTCCAACCGCCAGGTGCTTGACGGAATAACGGGTATTACCGGACAGCGCCCCGATTTCGTTGAGGGCGACTGCACCGACCCTGCGGTAATTAACAAACTTTTCGAAACATACCCCGACATAAAGGGAATCATCAACTTCGCCGCAAGCAAAGCGGTGGGTGAGTCAATGGAGAAGCCGCTACTGTATTACCGCAACAACCTCAATATATTGATTAATCTACTCGAGGCTATGCCCGAACATGGTGTAAAGGCATTTGTGTTCTCATCATCATGCACCGTCTATGGCGAGCCCGACCAAAATCCGGTTACCGAGGAGTCGCCGATCAAGAAGGCTACATCACCATATGGCAACACCAAGCAGATCTGCGAAGAAATCATTACCGATTTCGTTAACTCGGGAGCCCCAATAAAGAGTATCATCCTCCGATATTTCAACCCCGTGGGGGCGCATCCGTCGGCACTGATAGGCGAACTTCCTAACGGCGTTCCCCAAAATCTTGTGCCATATCTTACACAGACTGCCGCCGGCATCCGTAGCCAGCTCAGTGTTTTCGGCGACGACTACCCAACCCCCGACGGCTCATGTATCCGCGACTTTATCAACGTGGTTGACCTCGCTCAGGCTCATGTCGTAGCCATCCAGCGTATGCTTGATGACTTATCGCCCGACAGAATCGAGATCTTCAACCTCGGCACCGGGATAGGCCTGTCGGTGCTCCAGCTTATCCAGTCATTCGAGCACTCTACGGGCGTTAAAGTGCCATATAAGATTGTTGACCGCCGGCCAGGAGATATCGAGAAGGTTTGGGCCGATCCCGCCAAAGCCAACAATGTTCTCGGGTGGAAAGCCAACACCTCAATCGACGACACCATGCGATCGGCGTGGGCATGGCAGCAGCATTTGGCATCTTCAAAATAAGAACCCATTATCTGAAATACCACTGCGCAGGATGCAATAGTAAAGACTTGGTGTTAAAATACGTTAAATGTACATTTTGTTTTACAGGCAATAACCTCCCTATTCACTGCGTGTTGTTATGCTAAATAACATATGTTAACAGCTCGTGATTGCTCGCAGCCTATTGCTATTTCAGAAAAAGGTTGTAACTTTGCATTCGCTTTTGGGAAATCAACGCCCAGGGGCAACAACTAAGGACATTGAAATTATTGAGACAGAGAAAGTACAAGAGACGGAACATTAAAGATGTAAGTCCCTTGTCAGTTCCACAGACAAACGACCAGCGCGATCCGATGAGTGCGCGGGGCGGATTCTCCGGGGCCGGGGCGAAAGGCAGCAACACAGATTGATGTCTCGCGCCGGCGGGCCTTATAGGCCCGAGGCTCATTTTCAGAGAAAGAAAATAACAAGAGATAAACAGCGGAGAGTTTGATCCTGGCTCAGGATGAACGCTAGCGACAGGCTTAACACATGCAAGTCGAGGGGCAGCGGGGGCGTAGCTTGCTACGCCCGCCGGCGACCGGCGCACGGGTGAGTAACACGTATGCAACCCACCCCCCTCAGG
>CAZFEU010000047.1:0-18269 GCA_964517875.1 uncultured Muribaculaceae bacterium
AGAGTGAGGGGGCCTTTCATCAACTGAACTTTCGCACTTCGGTTTTTAATTTATGCACATGAAAATCAAAGTAAGTAATAAGTAACCGGTGGGATTATCGCTATGGAATGTTGGCGAACAACCAACTTCACAAAATCAGCATTACCATGGTGCGACCTCTCCGAAGCCGGGGGATTGAGGAGGGTCGTGCGTGACCTATGGCCGCGCTCGCTACCCTGAGCTTGCCATAGGCTAAACTAATGCTCCGCGATGCGGAGCTAACGCTATGCGGTTTTTTTGCGTGAGCGGAGTAGCCGCTGATGGCTCGGCGTCCGAGCGCATGTGTTAGCACACGATAAGCTCGGCATCGCGAGCGCAGTCATAGGATGGAATCACGCCCCACCTCTCAGATCGGCGTAGCCGGGCGTCTACGCCCACGCCACGCCCGACAGGTGGTAATATAGGCGCCCCGCGATGTGGGTGGCATAGCCACCCAATATGGTAGCCGTGGGTGCAACCCACGGAATAGGTTATAGCGTTGTCATTAACCGATTTATCGGTCAAATGGCCGAAATTATTCGACCAATCTTTGGTCGTTTTGTGGGGACAATATCACGAATCCGTGGGTTCGTCACCCACGGCTACAATTATTTCGTGGCTACGCCACTTCCCCAGCTATATAAACTTCAAAGTATAGGGTTGTACCCCGGCGCAGCACTCAGGGCACTTTATTGTCGGGAGGTGATGGGGATTTCGCGATGGATAGAGTGGTCGAGCGAAATCAGCGTCTCAGTACCAGTCACACCTTTGATGTTTTGGATTTTATCATTCAGTAGCTCCATAAGATGCTCATTATCACGAGCAAACAGCTTGATAAGCATTGTATATGGGCCTGTGGTGAAGTGGCATTCAACTATCTCGGGAATTTTCTCAAGCTCAGGCACTACCTCGCGATAGAGCGCTCCTCGCTCAAGGTTGACTCCGATATATGTGCATGTGCTGAAGCCCAGTATTTTTGGATTGACATTATAACCCGAACCTGTGATGACGTTCATGTCGATCATGCGCTGTATGCGCTGATGGATGGCCGCACGCGACACTCCACACTCAACGGCGATGTCCTTGGAAGCAATGCGCGCATTGCGTATGATGATGTCAAGAATACGTCGGTCGAGATTATCTATTTTTTCCATGTTTTTGCAATCTATTTTAGCGAAATCCGCGCAAATATACACATAATTTTTGAGAACAATAGCAATTTTCCATAATTTCCACCATTCTTTTACCCAAAGGCTCGGTGCGACATCGCCACCACGCAGTGGTAAAGAGCCGTCACACGGCTGAAGGGCTGCTCTCTCAGTATTTTGATGTGGTTGCCCCTATTTTTTCCAGAAATGCGCGAAGTCTCACAAAATCTATTACTTTTGCACGTAGAGCAAATCTATCTGATATAGACCAATCCATCATTAGAACACTTATGGCAAACGATAAATCCCTAATTTCAATTCCACAAGATTTTTTTGGAGATGTTCGAGAGATTATTGAAAATGGCCGCAAACAAGCTTACGCGGCTGCAAGTACTTTATCTCTTACTACATATTGGCACATAGGGCAACGTATCGTTGAGGAAGAACAGAAAGGGAATAGTCGCGCTGATTACGGTTCCCGACTGATAGCCGGACTTGCCGAAAATCTTAGAAAGGAATATGGTTCAAGCTACAACAAGCGCAATCTTGACTATTTCAGGAAATTCTATCTGTTATTCAAGGATATACAGATTGTGAACGAGCTCGTTCACAATCTTACATGGACACATATCCGCCGATTGCTCTCTGTCACAAATCCTGTTGCGCGTCAATGGTATCTTACCCAGGCGGCTAAAGATATGTGGAGCACAACGACGCTTGACCGTAACATCTCATCGCAATATTTTGAACGTCGTTTGGCAGAGCAACGCGAAAATCCTACCGATAATTTGCCTGAGGCTGTTGCGCTATACAACGACACCGACCCTCTGGAATATATTAAAAATCCGACTGTCGCCGAATTTATGGGCTTTCGTCGCGACACGAAATTCAGCGAGAGTGACCTTGAACAAGCTTTGATTGATAATCTGGAGCAGTTTATACTTGAACTTGGTAAAGGTTTTGCTTTCGTTGAACGACAGCAGCACATCACTACCCAAATAGACGATTTTTATATTGACCTTGTGTTCTATAATTACCGTATGAAGCGGTTTGTAATTTTTGAGCTGAAAACGCACAAAATGCAGCATACTGACATAGGGCAGCTTGATATGTACGTTAGAATGTACGATGATTTTGTAAAGGGTGAAGATGATTATCCTACAATTGGTGTTCTTCTATGCACCGACACCGATTCTACCATCGCTAAATATTCCGTTCTTAACGATAGCAATCAGTTGTTTGCCGCCAAGTTTATGACATATATGCCCACCGAAGAAGAATTGAGAAGCGAAATTGAGCGCCAAAAACAATTCTTTCTCGAACATCATAAGAACAAATAACAATGTACTGACTGCCGCGAAACGCCCACTGCCTAAGGCTCAATTTTTCAAAAAATTATGAGCCGATACAAACATGAATATCTTGAAGCATCGCATCAATCTTACCTGGAGGTTGGTGTGACACCGTCTGAAGGCGCACACGCATCATTGAGTTGGCACATATTTGCATCTCATTGCGTATAACACCTTTCAAAGGTAGCTGGTGGTCACCTTTGAAAAGAAAATGAAGTGATGTGGGGTCAAAAAGCTGTGAGCGGGGGAAGGGGACCGGCCTGGCAGCTGCGGCGAGCTTCGTCGCTGGCCACAAACAGGGCGATGGCGCGGGTCATCAGGCAGTCGTCGTGACATCCATGTCGGGCGGCGTACGAGCCGTTGGGAAGCTGCTCGTAGGTGAGCAGCTCGTTGACTGTGCAGGTGTCGCGTTCCACATATCCATGCTCGCGCACCATCTCGATCAGACGGTCGATCACCATCCCCTTGGTGGAGCGGTTGGTGTGAAAACCTATGCGCGTGGTTGTACTTCCCGTAACGGTGTCGTAAGAATGGCGCAGATACAGGTTAGAATAGCAGTTGCGCAAGTTGGTGAGCAAGTAGAGCGAATCGCCACCATTCTCTGTCTCGAGCGTGTTTGACTCCACTACCAGCAGGGCTTCATTGTACCAGCCTGCTATTTTCGCAGCTTTACGCGTAAGTAGGTCGTGGTCGATATGCCCACGCCATTGCGCCACCACCTCGGGGCGTGGACCGGTGTGGTCGAGCACCGCTATCACCGACCAGTCGCTCGAGCGCGAGCGTCCGCCCACATCGACAGCCGCCACATAGCGGTGACCCACTTGTGGAGTGGCCCACAAGCTCAGACACCCCAGGGAATCGTCGGCAAACTCCCCACCATCACCGAGTTCACCTATTCTCGGCTGGCGGCAGTCGGCACGCATAGCTTCGACATGTGCGGCATCAAACACGTTATTGCCCGTGTTGGTGAAAGCTTCATCCTCGTTGGTGGGATACTCTGCCTGCATCATGGCGTGGCTGCAATATTCCTTACGCTTATTATGGTACCATTTGAGGCTGTCGAGGGTGATGGCATCGGTTGATTCCCAGAGATTACGCTCATAAGCGTCAAGTGATTCCCACAGTGCCGGAAGCTCAGCGCGCGTGGTCGGCTCGCTATAAATCTCGATTTCGTACCACGGCACGAATATGGGGTGTTTGTCGCTCTTCCCCTCGCGGGAGCGAAGCCACTCCTGATGGAAGAAGTTGCCCACTCCGTTGGCCGTCGACTCCATGACTATCAACGTGTAGGGTGCACGCGCTATGGCACCGCAGATTGTACGGATGAAATCGGTGGGGTCTTTGCGGATTGTTGCCGGCCAGAAAGCCACTTCGCTCAGGTGAGCCATAGCGAAGTCGGATCCGCGGGCCGAATCCTGGTTCTCGGCCGAAGCAAGTGTCACGCGGCATCCCCGACCCACGATTTCGCGCACGTTGGCCGAACGCTCGTAAGGCACGAATTTCGGAGCCGTGTCGCCCTCTCCATCCCAGAGTTCGCGGGGATACCGGGAAAGCATCTTGGTATACATCCCGCGGATATTGGCGGCGGAGTCCTTCACATGCGCGCATATCAACGAATGCCAGTTGCGCTGACAGCAGCTTTGAATCCATGCCATGTAAAGCTGCACCAAGGTTGATCCTCCCCACTGGCGCGCCTTAAGGATGATAAGGCGCATGGGGCGGTTGGCGCGACGGTCAGACTCAAGCACCTCCACCACCCTGCGCTGTGGAGCATTGAGTATAAACCGGGAGTCACACCCGCTGATTTTATCCTTGATTGTGACGCAGCGCCACGCCCAGAAGTAGAAGTCATGCCTACAGCGAAGCATATCGAAGTCGCTGAGACTTATCCGGGCAGAGTATAGCGGGTCGCAGGTCATCGATAACGGCACCCTCACCCTATGGCCATCGGGAGCGGTCACATCAGTACGCAAGGCATCATCCGGGCAACCCTGACCCGTGGCGGGGTCGAAGCCAACCATCCTTAGCTCTTTGCGCCTACAGTGCTCGGCCCAGATTTTATCGTAATCACAGGTAATGAGTTTCATTGCTGGATGATAGTGTCAGCGCTCACCTGTGCGCTGATTTCTAAGTGAATATACTTGCGGCGAGGGCGGAGGAACGCAATACGGGGGTTTGACACATTTTTACCCTTAACCGCTGCTTTCAGCAGGCGCGATGCCTCAGGCGCCGCAGCGCCACCCTGTGGCATAAGGTGATTAGTGCCTATCACATCGACAGTGGCTTCGACCTGCTCGCCGGCGATGGGCACCTCCACGATGTCTACCCCACAATAGCGGGTGTGTAACTGTGGAGACTCCTGACGAGTGGCAAGCTCGATAGAAATCAGCGCTTCGCTCCATTGCGTGGCATCGGTTGGCGCTATGCGGCGCAATCCATGCGAATCGGTGATATACAGATTGTTGCCATCGCTCCATAACGATGAGCCCGAGCATTTTCTACGCGATATGCACTGCTGCGCTGGATGATAAACCCGCACATCACCAGTGATGGTGAGCATCCATAGCTCACCTCCGTAGGCCGACGTCCAGCCCAAAGAGCGGGCCGTGATGTCGGTCATCAGCACCTTTACCTTTGCGCCCTCGATGCGTAGCAGCGAGCCGCCCGCTACAGCGTAGCAGCACTCTGGGCCAACGGTGAAACAACCGGCGGTGGTGACGCCGCGGCGCTCGATTAGCGACGCTCTCACCACCATCGATGTATCCGTGCTGGTAGTCACCAGGGTGATGCCATCAGCCGATGCCAGATAAAAGTGTGGATTGCCCGACATAAAGCCCGAAGATGTGTAGCTGGCTGCCTGAATCTCCCTGATTGACGATGGCGCCACACGCTTGAGATGTACCAGCGACAGAGGCGACGAAGCGGGGCCACAAGCTATGTAGCCGTCATAGGCCACTGTGGTCAGTGTCGACTCCGGGGAGATCCACCCGGTGGAATTGGCTGCAAAGCCCCAGGGCTGAAGCGTGGGATGGAGATAGTAGGCGAAATCGGACAGCGGTACACCCTTCATTGGCAGTTCGTAGCGTGAGAAGCGTCCGGTGGGAGAATAGTAAAATATGGTCATCTTCACCGCATCGGCCGACGGATAAGTGAGCAACGGATTGACCTGTAATGGGGCAGACTCCTCGCCACTACCGCTCCACACCACCCGACGGCTATCATCCCCCATGGTCACCACTATGTCTGCACGCCATCCACCGGGGACGGCCGACAGCTGGGAGCACATCGACTGTAGCGAGTGCCCGGCAAATGGCAGTAACCGGGGATTGGCATACACCATTGTGTCACCTTGACGCGCTATTGCTGTGGCCGTGAAGGTGTGGGGAAAGCTCAGTAGCTCGCTCCTGCCGGACGATGTGCCGTATTTTAGTGTTTTCATCATCGCATGGCTCTGCTCAATGGCATCGTCATCGACCATAATGTTCACCCTGTAACTTTCGCCGGGGGTAAGTCCGCCCGAAAATGGTTTGGGTATATAGTCCACAACCCACATCATCGACTCCGCACGCTCAAGCATCCTACGCACCAGCCAACTGCGATGCTCGTTGCCGTCGGGGGTAGCGGAGGCACCGGGCAGGTTGTAATAGAGTTTCCCCGCCGAGGTGATGCGTCCGGAGCAGGTAAGGTTGAAGTTAAGGGGGTGAATCTGCGGCGAGGCAAGCACTTCAATCGCAGCGACACGATGAGCCCACGCCTCATCCTCCATAACCGTGGCAAGTAGCAACCCGGGGCGCCAGGCGTTGGCCGTGAAGGTGTGACCATTGCGCTGTGTACGAGTGGCATTCACATCGACATTAACCGTCGATGTGAGTTGGAATCCGCCGTTGGATACAAGCACCGGCGAAGATGCGTAAAGCACCCTGCCATGCCGGTCGAGCAGCCTGTAGCGCATCAGCGATGGCTGCACCATGTATCCACCCTGTGCGGCATCGGCCACTATACGCTGATATGCATCGATAGTCTCCGCAGTGATTGCCTTGGCATCGGCAGGTGTCAGTGGCCCCTCGCCATGGTCATATTCTCCATGAAGCTTCGCGGCTACGGTTGATACCTGGAATGTAGTGGTGGAGTGAGCAGTAATGGCTATGGCCGGGAATTGGGGCATATACCCCATGTCGAGCCAGGTGCCACCCGCTGCATCGTAGCTCACAAGATATGGACCCCGGTCGGTAAAGATGTAGATATCGCTGTCGTCGGCAGTGGCGCAGAAAATTGTGTCGTCAATGCTGATTTGTGCCTGACACATACCGGTAAGGGCATTGATGATAGTTACGGCCAACTCATTTTTCAACACCAGAGATGAACCCCCGGCATGGTGTATCTGACACAGCACCTCGCCCTGGTGTGAGGTATAGCGGCTTGGTATTCTTACTGGACGCAACAATGATGGATCCTGGGTGTCGGGAGCCAGATTAAGCGCCCCCTTGAGTATAGCATGGCAAGTCATAGTGGTGGGAGATATTTTTTTTGCGCAAAGTTATTTTACGGCTATCGGCCCGATATCCCTAAGAGTCCAAGGAGTTTTTAGAGTTGTTAGAGTTTACGCTGCGGTGCCGCGGCGCGGCTATCGGTGGATGCGGTTATCAAGGATTCACATAGAGGAAACTCCGTTATTTTCGTACATTTGCGGATAGAATGGAAGCAGAAAGCCAAATAAATACTAAATACTATCTCTACATCGATGAGTGTGGAGATCAAAATCTGGAACACTATGACCCCAACTTCCCAATATTTACTTTATGTGGGATTCTTGTTCCAGAAAGAAACCTGAACGCCCTAAATAGAGCATTTAATAATCTTAAGCTGAAAACATTTGGCAATACGGAGATAGTTATACACTCTGTTAATTTACGCAAATGGAAAGATGATTTTAAGATACTTAGAGACACCGAGCTTCGTAAAACATTTTTAGAGGGTATAACAGAAATACTTCAACAACACAATATCTACACAATTGTAAGCTGCACAATTTTAAAAGAGCAATTAAATAAGTTTTGTGTTCGTGGTGAAGAAAATGATGTTTACGGATTATCCTTAGCGTATCTTTTAGAGCGAAGTATTTTCTACGTGGATAATCAATCTGCACAAAATCCTCATATTGCAGTAATTGTTGAAGAAAGAGGAAGAAAAGAAAATAAAACACTTTTGAATTATTATAATGGCCTTAGGAACAATGGAACAAAATGGGTAAATGCAGAACGGATGCAGAAAAGAATTAGTAGATTTACTTTTAAGGCTAAGAAGGCTAATATAATAGGACTACAAATAGCTGACTTGATAGCATACCCAATTACTACGCATTTGCTATATCCCGAAAGAAAAAATCCAGCATACGAAGCATTCAAACATAATATTTTCTCTGATAATGGGAGATTGTTAGGCCAAAAAGTGATACCACATTAAACCATTTGAGCAAATTTAACCTTTAATAATTTGGAGAATAACGAAATTTTGCTTAAATTTGCGCTATAAAATACGGGTAGTTTCCCCACAAAGAAACACTTCGCTTGCGAAAGCAACGATTTTAAGGATCGGAATTTCCGGTTGAAAAGGGCAGTTTTACTGCCCTTTTTTGTTAACCATACAAGAAGTCGTGAGTGTTGTGAGAGTTTACGCTGCGGTGCCGCGGCGCGGCTTCCCTCTATATAAAAACTCTACGTTGGACGTGGCGTAGCCACGAAATAATTGTAGCCGTGGGTGAAACCCGCGGACTGTGATATCGTCCCAACAAAACGACCAAAGGTTGGTCTAACAATGTTGCTATTCGACCGATAAATCGGTCAATGACAACGTTATACCCTATTCCGTGGGCGCAACCCACGGCTACCATATTGTGTGGCTACGCCACCCATATCCGGTGCCCTGCGATGCGGAGCTGACGCTACGCGGCTCGTCGGACACCATGCTCGTCGGGACGTGAGCCGCGCGCACAATATTCAGGGCTGAAATTCGTTTAACTATAGATGAAGTGCGCTCATAGACATAATTGGCTCGTTTACGCCCTGCTGGTCATGCTCGGGGTGTCGCTCGCAGGGTGTTCGCTAAAGAAGAATACCGCCTCAACGCGCCATTACACGGCGTTCATCACCAAGTACAACATATATTACAACGGCGACACCCACTTCAAGGAGACGCTTCACGACATGGAGCGAGCCTATGAGGACGACTATACCCGCACGCTGTTCATGCACCCCGTGGAGAGCAAAAACGACCCCAAAGCGCCCCAACCAACCGGCAACTTCGACCGCTCGATCGAGAAAGCGCAAAAAGCTATCCAACTGCGCTCCATCAAGAAAAAACCGGCCAAAAAGCAAGGAAAAAACAACGACCCCGACTATAAGGCTTGGATGAAGCGCGACGAGTACAACCCATTCCTACACAACGCATGGATGATGATGGGGCGCAGCCAATATTACAACGGCGACTTCCTGGGAGCGGCCTCCACATTCTTCTACGTTGCCAAGCACTTCACATGGCTCCCCAACACTGTCACCGAGGCCAAGCTGTGGCAAGCGCGCTCCTATCTGTCGATGCAGTGGCTGTATGAGGGTGAAATGATCGTGGCCAAAATCAAGCCCGAAGAACTCACCAACAACACGCTCAAATCGCTTTACAATTACGACTACGCCGACTACTACGTGCAGCGCGAAGAGTGGGAGCAAGCGGTGCCATACCTCAAGGAGGCGATACGATATGCCAGCGGAGCGCAGAAGACGCGCCTTAACTTCCTGTTAGGACAGGTTTACTCTCGCCTGGGCAATAAAGCGCTGGCTTACCAGGCATTTAAAAAGGCCGGAAGCTCATCGTCGGCCACATACCGCACTAAATTCAACGCCCGCATCAAGCAGAGCGAGGTTTACTCGGGCTCCAATATCGAGCCTGAGGTAAAAGCCTTGAAGCGCATGACCCGCTACGACCGCAACGCCGACTATCTCGACCAGATATATTATGCCATCGGCAATCTATACCTGAGCCGTGCCGACACCGTGCCCGCCATCGAGAACTACAAGCTTGCCGCCGAGAAGTCAAAGCGCAACGGCATTGACAAAGCCATAAGCCAAATCACTCTCGGCCAGCTTTACTACGCTCGCCATGAGTATGATCTGGCGCAGCCATGCTTTGCCGAGGCAGTGCCGCTGCTTCCCGAATCCTATCCCGACTACCAGCTGCTCAAACGCCGCTCCGACGTGCTCGACGAGCTGGCAGTATACTCCCAGAACGTGCAGCTCCAGGACTCGCTGCTGCGCCTGTCAGAGATGAGCAAGGAGGAGCAGCTGAAAGTGGTGAATAAAATAATCGACGACCTTAAAAAGAAGGAAAAAGAGGAGGCCGAAGCTGCCGCCCGCGAGGAGTATCTGGCTCAACAAGCCGCCAACGGCGCAAATGCCAATAACTCGGCCAACGCTCCCACATCATTCCAACTCAACACCGACGACTCCTGGTACTTCTACAACACAACATCGAAAAACTCCGGTAAAACGGAATTCCAGAAACGCTGGGGCTCACGAAAACTTGAGGACAACTGGCGCCGCCGCAACAAAGCTTCATTCTCAATGAGCGACTTCGGCGACGACACCGACGACGAGGATGAGGAGGATGCTGACTCCGACTCACCAGGAGAGGACTCCGACTCGACTGAATCACCGGCCGACAAGGAGGCCGCAAAGCGAGCCGACGACCCCCACTACCCCGAATATTACCTCAAGCAGATACCTGCCACCCCGCAGGAGCGCCAAACCTGCAACGACATAATCCAGGAAGGGCTATACAACATGGGCGTAATCCTTAAAGACAAGCTTGAGGACTATCCTGCGGCACTCAGTGAGTTTGGGAGGCTGCTTACCCGATACCCCGACAATGTGTATCGTCTCGACACTTATTATAACATATATCTTATATATATGCGCGAGGGCAAAACCGCCGAAGCCGAGCTTTACCGTAAGCTCATACTCGACGACTTCCCCGAGTCGAAATATGGTGTGGCGATGCAAGACCCGCAATATCTCGACAACCTCAAAGCCATGCCCGCAATCCAGGAGGAGCTATACAAGCAGGCCTACCAGGCTTATCTCGACAACGACAACTCACTTGTACATTCAATTTACGACGAGATGCGCCGCCGTTATCCCATGAGCAAGATCATGCCTAAATTCATGTTCATCGAGGCGCTTACCTACGTCACCCAAAACGAGCCCGAGAAGTTCCAGGCCACCCTCAAGGAGATGCTCGAGCTTTACCCCGAAACCGATATAACACCAGTGGCAAGCTCCTACCTCAAGCAGCTCAACCAGGGGCGTAAGCTGCATAGCGGCCCGGTCAACACTCGCGGCATGCTGTGGGATATACGTCTGGGCAACGACTCTACCTCGGCAGGTGCCTCCGACCAGCCTGTCAATTTCGAGCTTAATCCCGACGGCCAGCAGCTGCTGGTGCTCACGTTCCCCACCGACTCCGTGTCGGCCAACCAGCTCCTATACGACATCGCACGCCACAACTTCACTACATTCGTGGTGCGCGATTTTGAGCTCGAGCAAATGAACTTTGGCCGCCTTGGAATGCTTATAATAAAAGGATTCGCCAACCAACGCGAGCTCGATCATTACCGCAACACCATGTCACAGGACGTCGAATTGCAGATACCCCCTCAGGTGCGACCGATAATGATCAGCGCCAAGAACTTTGAAACCCTAATCCGCGAGGGTCGCAGCCTTGACGACTACTTCCGCTTCCTCGACGAGAACAATTACCGTCAGGCTCAGGAGGACGTACTTCCCCCCGAGGTGTTCGGCCCCGCCGAGACTCTAAAAGAGCGCGAGGAGGAGACATCTCAGCAGCAAGCCCGTGAGGCCACAACCCCAACACAAGCGCCCGAGCCCGAAACACTTGCAGCGCCCGAGCCCGAACCTGAGCCTACGACTCAAACGCCTGACGAAGAGCCTGCCGTGAAGCCCGGAGAGAAGCCTGCCGTGAAGCCCGGAGAGAAGCCTGCCGTGAAGCCCGAGGTGAAGCCCACTACTCCAGCCGCACCACTTCCTCAGTATCCCGAAGGCTCGGAGGGCGACGACCCGCTGTTCGATGAACCCTGACAAGAAGCACACGATAGCCGCAGTTGGCACTCAACCCTATATAATCGACACATAACCAACAATATACTATGAGCGCTCCTCACATATTATGGGCCGACGACGAGATAGACTTGCTGAAGCCTCACATCCTTTTCCTCAAGGGTAAAGGATACGATGTTACAACTGTCAACAATGGCCGCGACGCCCTTGAACTGGTCGAAAACAACCACTTCGACCTCATAATCCTTGATGAAAATATGCCCGGCCTCACAGGACTCGAAACCCTGAGCCGCATTAAGCAGATAGCGTCGCTCACCCCCGTAATAATGATTACGAAAAGTGAGGAGGAGAACATCATGGACCAGGCCGTGGGCAACAAAATAGCCGACTACCTCATCAAGCCCGTGAAGCCCAACCAGATACTGCTTTCAATCAAGAAAAACCTGCATAGCGATCAACTCGTGTCGGAGCAAGCCACAAGCGACTACCGCCAGGAGTTTGCCAAAATCACTTCGCTAATCAACGACTCATATAATATCGACGACTGGCGCGAGCTATACAAGAAGCTGGTGTTCTGGGAGATGGAGCTCGCATCAACCGAAACCAACATGGACGAAATGCTATCGATGCAGAAGGATGAGGCCAACCAGGCTTTCTACAAGTTTATCAAGCGCACCTACTATGATTGGGTCACAGCCCAATCGCCCGCCGATCGCCCCGAAATGAGTGTCGACATATTCCGCAACCGCGTGTTCCCGCTGCTCGACAAGGGGGAGAAGGTGTTCTTCATCCTCATTGACAACTTCCGCCTTGATCAGTGGCTCACAGTCAAGCCGCTGCTGAGCGACATCTTCACAATGGACGAGCAGATCTACTGCACCATACTCCCCACAGCCACACAGTATGCCCGCAACGCGATCTTCGCCGGGCTGATGCCGTTGCAGATTGCGCAAATGTTTCCCGATCTATGGGTCGACGAAGATGAAGAGGAAGGGAAAAACCTCAACGAGTCGCCCCTGATTGCCACACAGTTTGAACGCTACCGCCGCAAATGCCGGTTTTCATACAATAAAATCAACGACTCGATAGGGGCACAGAAGCTACTCAAAGATTTCAGCAATCTGGAAGTCAACGATTTGAACGTGATAGTGCTGAATTTCATCGACATGATGTCGCACGCCCGCACCGAGTCGAAGATGATACGCGAACTCGCTTCGTCAGATGCCGCCTACCGCTCACTCACCGAGTCGTGGTTTCGCCACTCGTCGGTAATCGATCTGTTCAAGCGCATCAGCGAAAAAGGGTACAAGATAGTGCTTACCACCGACCACGGCACTATCCGCGTAGAAAACCCCATAAAAGTGGTGGGCGACAAAAATACAAACACCAATCTGCGCTACAAGCTTGGCAAGAATCTCAACTACAACTCCCGCCAGGTGTACGAAATCAAGCAGCCCGAGCGGTTTGGACTCCCCTCGCCCGATGTATCCACAACATATATCGTAGCCGGCGGACGCGATTTCTTCGCCTACCCCAACAATTACAACCACTATGTGCAATACTACACCGGCACATTCCAGCACGGCGGCATATCGATGGAGGAGATGCTCGTGCCACTCATTACACTCACTCCCCGACAATAAAAGTGTTGTAAATTGTGAAACCTTATTTAAAATTGTAATACTCGAACATTTACCCCCAATAATCCCTTAAATTTGTAAGGACTAAAATTTCAAGAATATGGCCACACTCTATATCATATTAGGCTCGCTGCTTATGTGCGGCGCAATAACGATGGTATTCCGTCCACTGTTTCCGGGATCGCTGTTAGCCTACGCCGGGTTGTGGGCCTTTCATTTGAGCGGTTATTTTCCGGTGACGATGCGCGAGCTCCTGTTTTGGGGTGTCGCCACTGTGCTGGTGATATGTGCCGACCGCCTGCTACCCCGCGACAGCTCCACCTCTACCTCCGGCCGAGGATATGTTGGGGTGGGCACGCTTGCCGGAATGATTGTGGGTATGCTCATGGCTTCGGCCGGCATCATTCTTGGTGCCGTGATCGGCGCATTTCTCGGAGCCATGGCCTATAGCCGCACACCGCAAGGGCGCAGCCTCGAATTTCCATCCACATTATTTGTGCGCTTTCTCTGCTCCCGCGGGCTCCCGGCTGTAATCACATTCAGCCAGATAGGCCTTATTCTTTATTACTCCTTAAATCAAGCCGGACTATAATGAAACACATCCTTTACCTCGCAGCTCTGATATTCACGTCGCTCTTAATGGCCAACGCTGCCCCTCGCCAGGGTAAATTCGTGGTCGAAAAGCCCGACATGGATCAGATTAAGCGTGAGGTAACCGACTCGACTTCAAAGTACTACTATCCACGATTGATGGAGCAGTACGAGAAGAACGAAACCATAATGACACTCAACGATTTCCGTTACTTATATCTGGGGCAGATGTTTCAGGAAGACTTCAACCCCTACCGCGAGTCTACCCACACCAGGCATATCGAGCGTCTTTATTACCAGGACAAGCACAACCGTGCCGAGCTCGACACCATCATCAAGTACGCCGAGCTGTCGCTAAAGGACAATCCCTTTGACCTGCGCCAGCTCAACTTCCTCACCTATGCCTACCGCAAGCGCGGCAAGGTGAACATGGCCAATATCTGGCAATTTCGCATGAACCACCTGCTCGAGGCCATACTGTCGACCGGCACCGGGCTCGACCCCGACAATGCATGGTATGTCATAAATCCTGAGCATGAATACATTGTGATCAATTTCCTCGGACGCGAAGCCGACTCACAAGAGTTCACCCAGCCCTATTACGACCATATCACGCTAAAACCCATCCCGGGCAACAGCGACGCCACCAAGGGATATTATTTCAACATCAGGAATCTTCTTGAGGAGTACTACCGCAAGCACCCAGAGCAGCTATAAATCTCTCACAACACAGCCTGCACCTCCTTGAACGCAAACCATTCAGGCTCGCCAGCGGCTGGCTGCAACAGCAGCATACCGCTTTGCGCCACGTCGGCTATGCATGCCTCGAATGTCGTCCCACCGGGGGTGGAGTAAGTGTGATAGCCATCGCGGCGCCATAAATGCTGCTTATACTCTGCGTGAATCTCAGCCATTGGGCGCTCCAAATTCTCCAGAATCTCGTAGGCTATGCTTCGGATAAGCTGCTCCACATCATACGTGCGCCCCGTGAGCTGGAATAGCGACACCGGGTTGGGAGCATCCGACTCAAACACCCGCTGATTCACATTCAGCCCAATTCCCGCTATCGACGTCTCTATCAAATTATAGTATTTCACTATCTTGATCCTTTTGAAAAGTACATTCATTAGTCTCCCATACAATTGCAAATAAGTATTAATTTAAAATATATTAAAATTATGTAATTAATTTGAGATATGTGTATTTAGGGATATATTTGCATGTTAATATAACATAATTTAATATTAATTCGCTATATTATATGTTAACCCAGTCAAAAATTTTATCAATTGCCATAGCAACCTTGACATTAATAACATATCACACCGCTTATGGGGAATCTCCAGAAATGGCAGCCTCACGGTTCTTCCAAATTCAAAATGGCGTTTTGGATTCTCCACAAAAGGTAAGACAGTACGCACATTCGTCCGACACTCAAGAGGGAGTTCGTGTATTCAATAATTTAGATGGTGAGGGGTGGGTTATGTTGGCACCAGGACAATCCTACACTTGGCATGTTATAGCTTATTCCATGATTGGCAAATTTGAATGTGGTGAGAAAATTCCAAAAGAATTCTACCAAATATTATATAAGGATTCGTCAAAGTTAAAAAACATAGCAAAGAATAAGGCTCAAGATTTCCAGAAGGTATCTCCTGTGTGGGGACCATTACTCACCACTCGGTGGGGACAAAGTGCACCTTATAATAAATTTTTACCATATTGCACTACCGCACAGACACATGCGCTAGCTGGTTGTACTACAGTGGCAATTGCTCAGCTTATGTATTATTATCGATATCCTGAAAATAGTCGATATCGTCAATACCAATGGGATAAGATGCGTGATGTCTATGATGATGGGGGTTATACCGAAGATGAAGCTGATGCAGTAGGAGAATTGATGGCTGATTTAACACAAGAAGCAATCACTTATTATGGAGTTGAAGCAACATCTGGATTTGTCCCTCTCTATATGGATGGGTATTCACGCATAAGTGTGGAGCCAGAAGATCTTTTCGAGTTTCTAGAATCTTCTACTGAGCCACAGGTTCTGAGTCTCGAGGGTCAAGGGGTTGGTCATCTTGTTGTTATGGATGGCGTCGACACAAACGGTTTCTACCATATTAACTGGGGTTGGAGCGGAACTGCTGACGGTTGGTACAGTAGAGACTTTATAGAAACGGTTTACATTATAAAAAACCGAGAGAAAGAGGATCAACGATTATTATCTCTTGATTCCCAGTGCTATCGTCCTTCGCTGGTTCTTAAAGGTGGAGTTACCGTGGATAAGTCATCGGTGTTACCGGGAGAAGAATTCACCGTGAGCCTAAACGATATAGCATATATAAATACTTCTTGTTTTGGATTTAAATATGGTAACCACACAGGAGTGGCCTTCGGATTATTCCTCTACGAGTCTTTTCCATGGGTTTGGGACAATCCAAGCCGTGCGCTATATCGCAATCGTGATTGGAACAATGGGTATTTGGGAAAACGTATTACAAATGGTGATTTGCGTTATTGGTCATTTATAGCCACAAAATACGGGCATAGTTATAAAGATGAGAGCGTGCAATTAAAGATGTCATTACCAAATATCCCTGAGGGACAGACGTATGTGATACGTCCTGAGAATTATCTTTATTGGCCAGACAACAGCATCTATATTCGCAAATTCAAGGACGACCCCTACACAATAGGAGCCTCAATTGATTGGTATCCATTCTGGTCAAATAGCACAACATGCATTCTGTCCACTATGAAAGACGGTCGAATTAATCTCCGGCCAATCTCTATAGCCGAACTTGTAAAAGAGAAATACTATGAAACACTGTCAGTTGAAAATCTTCAGGAGAACAGTGCACATGAACGTAAGGAGATAGCACGTTTCAACCTCATGGGACATCCTGTAGGCCAAGATTATAGAGGAATCACAATAATTCACTATTCAGATGGCAGTGTCACAAAAGTGATGCCATGATTATTCATAGCTCTAAATGATAGCGCAAACCTCCTTGAACGCAAACCATTCAGGCTCGCCGGCGGCTGGCTGCAACCGCAGCATACCGCTTTGCGCCACGTCGGCTATGCATGCCTCGAATGTCGTCCCACCGGGGGTGGAGTAAGTGTGATAGCCATCGCGGCGCCATAAATGCTGCTTATACTCTGCGTGAATCTCAGCCATTGGGCGCTCCAAATTCTCCAGAATCTCGTAGGCTATGCTTCGGATAAGCTGCTCCACATCATACGTGCGCCCCGTGAGCTGGAATAGCGACACCGGGTTGGGAGCATCCGACTCAAACACCCGCTGATTCACATTCAGCCCAATTCCCGCTATCGACGTCTCTATCGCCGTGCCTTGCAGCGAGTTTTCAATCAATATCCCCGCTATTTTCCTGTCGGCCACATATATATCATTGGGCCACTTTACCCTCACATCATCGCTGGCATCATCACCAATGGCCTGAGCCACAACGGTAGCAACAGCAAGTGCCACGGCCTCCGACACGAAAAACTGTTCAGCTGCCGCCACTCCATCTGGGCGCAGTATCATCGACATCGTCACATTGGCTCCCGGCTCAGCCTCCCACGAATTGCCGCGCTGACCGCGACCCGCCGTCTGGCAGTGAGTGTACACAACGGTGCCGTGTGCCACATGCTGCTCGGCGAGGAGCTGACGTGCCGCACCATTGGTAGATGGTGTCGAATCAAGATATACCATCAATCGATAGTGAGCGTGCGCGCGTGGGTGTCGGGATCCTCGGCGATGGTGACTTTCACGGTGTCGTCGGGCAGCAGCGACTCGATGCGCTCGGGCCATTCGAGAAGGCACAGCGCCCCGGAGTCGAAATAATCCTCCACGCCAAGGTCAAGCGCCTCATCCTCATCCTCAAGACGATATAGGTCGAAGTGATAAATCAGCTCAGCCGTTGTGTCCGAGCGATACTCGTTGATAATCGAGAATGAAGGGGAGTTGGCCATATCCTCCTCCACCCCCAGCACACGCGACAGCGCACGGATGAACGTGGTTTTGCCTACACCCATCGGGCCGTAGAAAGCAAATACTGTGTTATCGCCCATTAGCTTCACAAACTCGCGGGCAGCCTTGTCAAGACCTTCAAGGTCAGCGATGGAGATAGTAGTAGACATATATTGTAGGTTGTGGATAGTTACGAAAAAAGGGTAAGCGATCTACATCGCACCGCTACAACCCGGTACCGTTGCTTCGATCAAGACCTGGCGGAGTTCCCGGGGAGCTAGTCGTGTAGGACTTACCCGGCCACAAAGATAGAAACTTTTTCTCAACCCTCCAAAAAAAATCACACCCCTAAAACAACCGCAGATTAAACAAGCAAGTGCGAAATTAAATAAAATGTCGGAAGAATTCTTTTT
>CAZFEU010000048.1:0-18075 GCA_964517875.1 uncultured Muribaculaceae bacterium
AGTTGTTAAGGACTTTAAGAACACATTAAAGACGTCAATTGAAGTAGCGGCCTTCAATCATGATTTCGGACAAGCGCCATGCCTGCTCGATGCGCCGGAGTGTGGCAGCATCGGGGCCGCCATACACTTCGCCAAACGCATCCTGAGCTCCGTGATGATCGGCATCGGTAAGTGGACTCACACCCAGGCCCGGATATCGATAATCACTGATTCCCATTATCTTAAGTATTGTAGGGAATACGTCGACCTGCCCCACAGTGCGATTGATTTCCACCCCCTTGGCACCGGTGTTGAGAGCGGCGAAAAAGATATCGGACGATATGAATCCATCCTCACTAAGGCAACTCTTACGTGGCTCATGGTCAGCGGCAAGCACAATCACGGAATTATCGTAAATACCGCTCTCCTTGAGCTGGTCGATGAATACGCCCAAGCGCTCGTCAAACTCCCTGACGCGGTCAAGATAATTGAGGTCGCGGATATCGTGCGACAAGTCGGCCACAATGGCCGACGGGCTGTCGGCGCCACCGAGATATGGGTCGTGGGTCTGGAGGGTGGTCATCTCGGCATAAAATGGCGTTTTGGCGTTTTTGATTTCGCCCAGGAAGTTGGCCAGCACTTCCTCATCGGGAATCATCTGCGAGGTTGGAGCCGCAATGAGTTTATGGTATCCGTAGCTGAGGTTGGTGGTGCTGTGATTGTAGAATGTATACCTCTCTCCTATCACCTCGAAGGCGGCGGGATAGCCCAGAGCCTTGGCTATCGATGGGTAATTAGCCGCGGGGAAGCGCTTGGCCACCACATTGTTGCGCAACGGCAACAGCCCGGTGTTATAAATAAACTGACCGTCGGACGAGCGTCCATGATTGACCTGCGCCACCACATGCCGCATCACCACTGCCGTGGAATCGTCGGCTATAAGGCGACTGATGTTGGGTGTCACCTGCACCCCATTGACCTCCATACCGACGGCATCCGATGCCAGCGACTCAATGATGATGAAAATGAGGTTGCGCCCCCGGTTGTGAGCATAAGTGCCGTCATGGTCGCCATTGGTGAGACGTTGTTTAGCCCAATATTCCTCGATTTCAGCGCTCTCTTCGTCGGTGATGGAGCGAGAGTTGAAGATATTGTTGATTTGCCATATGCCGTAACCCACATATCCCATGCGGTGAAGATGCTGGGTGAACTTGTACGACTTTGTTTTGCTCAGCTCGTAATAGTCGGTCCACACCTTTGTGTACGGGAGTCCGGCACAATCGTTCAGCCGATAGTAGTACACCCTCACCGAGTAGGCCAGCACCCACATCAGTAGCGAAGCCACCGGAAGCCATATCTTCACCAGCAAGTGAAATTCACCTTTTAGCCATGGGGCACGCAACAGCCACGTCACCAGCCCGAAAGCAGCCACCGGGAGTAGCAGCAGCCAGTCCATGGCATGAACCATATCGAAGAAAGCGTCGATCACCGGCCCCTCCATGTTGCCGGCCATACCTACCGACTCCAAAGGCATAAGGTCGTAGAATGCGCGGGCATACCACAGGTTAACGTAACAGAATATCGTGAAACCCGCGATGGGCACCCACACAAGCAGACGCCAACGGCGGCGCAGCCACACAAAGGGCATCATCACCACCATAGCATCGGCCAGCACCTGGAGCAACTCTACATCCATCCACGGATTCACCTCCGCAATCCAGTACTCAAGTATCATCAGCTGCGCCACAACGGTAGCGACAGCCGAAATGTAGACAAGCAACGGGGCGAATCGCAACGGTGATATGACCCTGGCACCCAACAGCTTGACATACGCAAGACACTTTTTCACTTCCATGCCGCGAAGATAAGCAAAAATTGCGCCCATCACAATATAGGGGGCGTTATGGAAATTTTAATTACTTTTGTGCAAAATTACCACCCTTACGCCATGGAACACTACGATTTTGACAAGATCATCGACCGCCATGGGAGCTGTTCTATCAAGTACGACGCTCTCGACCAATGGTTTGGCTGCTCCGATGTGACCCCAATGTGGGTTGCCGATATGGACTTTGAATCATGTCCGGCAGTCACCGAGGCCCTCCGCCAACGCCTCTGTCATCCGGTGCTTGGCTACACCATTGTGCCCGACAGCTATTGGGACGCAATAATAAGCTGGCTTAAACGCCGCCACGCCCTCACAGCCACCCGGGAGCAACTGCGGTTTATACCCGGCGTGGTCAAGGGGATTGCCCTGGCCGTCAACTATTTCACCGACCGTGGTGACAAGGTGGTGATACAGCCCCCGGTTTATCATCCGTTCCGACACGTGGTCGAGGGAAATCAGCGGCAAGTGGTGTGCAACCCCCTCATAGAGCGCGACGGCAAGTGGTCGATGGATCTCGAAGGGCTGCGGCGCATAGTGGAGGCCGAGCATCCACGCATGATGATACTCTGCAACCCCCATAACCCCATCGGGCTGCAATGGGATGCGGAGACTCTGCGCGAAGTGGCCCGAATTGCCGATGATAATCAGATGATTGTAGTGTCCGACGAAATCCACGCCGACCTGATGCTCGGTCGCAGGGCACACATTCCCTTTGTCACCGTAAGCCAGGAGGCCGCCAACATCGGAGTTACACTCGGAGCTCCATCTAAAACGTTCAACATACCGGGCATGGCCAGCTCATGGTGCCTAATACCCAACCCCAAACTCAGCGAACCCTTCTTCAACTGGCTTGACATCAACGAATTTTGCACCCCCGACATGGGTGCTATAATCGCCGCCCAGAGCGCATACAACCAAGGGGAGGAATGGCTCAACCAGCTCCTCGCTTACCTTGACGGAAATATCGACACCGCCCTCGACTACATTGCCGCAAACTGCCCGGGCATAAAGGGTATACGCCCCGAAGCATCATTCCTGATATGGCTCGACTGCCGCTCGCTGGGAATGAGCCAGGAGCAGCTTGTAGACTTTTTCTTGCGCAAAGCCCATATGGCGCTCAACGACGGCTCAATATTCGGCGACGAGGGGATAGGATTCATGCGCCTTAATGTAGGCATGCCCCGAGCCAAGCTCACCGCTGCGCTACAGCAACTGTCGGCCGCGCTCAAATCGCTCTAATTCCCACTAACACTTACTCACAATGGACTACCGCATATTTCCGCCCGACGAGATTATCGAAACCGAAATCAACCTGCCGCTATCAAAGAGTGAAACCAACCGCGCCCTGATAATGCAGGCCCTCACTCCGGCCGACTACGGGCTGGGCGCACTGGCAGAGTGCGATGACACCCGCGTGCTGGCTGATGCTCTCGTCAGTAACTCCGACACCATCAACATCGGCGACTGCGGCACGGCGATGCGCTTTCTCACCGGCTATTTCGCCACCAAGCATGGGCGCGCCGTAACGCTCGACGGCTCTGAACGAATGCGCCAGCGCCCCATCGGGCCGCTTGTCGATGCACTGCGCCAATGCGGAGCCGATATAGAATACGCCGGTCAAGAAGGCTTTCCACCGCTGCTCATCCGCGGCAAGCACCTGGACGGTGGCACCATTGACATCGATGCCACTATCAGCTCGCAGTTCATTTCATCGCTTCTGATGGTAGCTCCCACAATGACCAACGGGCTGACCCTCAACCTCAAGGGTGAGCCATCATCACTACCCTACATACTCATGACCCTGGGCATGATGGAGCAGTGCGGCATCAGCTGCGAGCGCATCCCCGATCAGATCGTGGTCAGCAACGGAGAATACCGACCCACCTCCACCCCCATCGAACCCGACTGGAGCGCAGCCTCTTATTGGTACGAATTATCGTCGATGGGTTCAGCCTACATCGGTCTCCCGGGGCTCAAGCTCCCCTCGCTACAGGGGGATGCCGACTGCGCAAAGATATTTCAGCGCCTTGGCGTGATGACCGAGGAGGAGGATGGCGTGCTCCAGGTGTCGCCATCGCCCGACATGTATGGGCGCGTAGACCTCGATATGACCGACACCCCCGACCTGGCTCCAAGCCTCATAGTGGCGTGCGCCGCCTTGGGAGTGCCATTCCACATCACAGGCCTGTCATCACTTGTCATCAAAGAGTGCGACCGCCTACAAGCACTACACAACGAGCTGCTTAAACTCGGCGTGGAGATGGAGATAGAGCGCGGCAACTCCGTGATATGGGAAGGCCGACGTATGCCGGTGTTCGAGCTTCCGGCTATTGACACTTACGGCGACCACCGCATGGCCATGGCTTTTGCCCCGCTGGCCACCCTTATACCGGGCATAATCATAAATGACATAGATGTAGTGTCGAAGTCTTACCCTCAATACTGGGACCATCTGCGCCATGCCGGATTTATAATAACCGACGCAGCCGAACCTGCCGACGATACCGACTCAGCCCAATCTTAAACGTCCGATGATCGTAAGCCTCGTCATATTAGCCGCTCTGGTAGCAGTGGGCCTGCCACTTTACCTGATGTACCGCCGCGACCTGAGCCGTGAGGGTGCAGACATCACCGAGGTGTCGCAACCCGCCACGCCCACAGAGTGCTGCGGACAGCACCTCGTGTGCGAGCGCGACCTGCTCATAGCCGATGCCTCGCGGCCGATCGAGTATTTCGACGATGAGGAGCTCGACCGCTTCAGTGGCCGGGGAGCCGACGCTTATGCCGACGACGAAGCCAACGAATTTCGCGAAGTGCTCCTCACCCTCCGCCCCGACGAGGTAGCCCCCTGGGGACGGTCGATTCAGCTCCGCGGCATCAACCTGCCATCAGCCGTACGCGACGAATTTCTGCTGCTCGCATCCGAAAATCGCCAACCATCTAAGCCCCATCAACCGTGATCCAGCTACTCAACTATACATTCTTCCAATACGCACTTATAGGCGTGGCTATCATATCAATAGCCACCGCAATCATCGGCACCTACGTAATATCGCGCCGACTGGTGGCTATTTCGGGCGGTATCACCCACGCCTGCTTCGGCGGCCTCGGACTGGGGTATTTCCTGGGGTGGAACCCCATACTGATGGCCGGTGTATTTGCCGTAGCCTCTTCACTGGGCGTGGAGTGGATGTCGAGCCGTCACAAAGTGCGCGAGGACTCAGCCATAGCCGTGGTGTGGGCTCTGGGAATGGCAGTGGGTGTGCTATTTGTGTTTCTCACGCCCGGATACGTGCCCGAGCTCAACACATTCCTGTTCGGCAACATCCTCACCATCACCCGCTCCGATTTGTGGGCCTTTGCCATATTCACCGCAGTGCTCATCATTCTTTTCGCGGTCAAGGGGAAGGTGATCGAAGCATGCGCCTTCGACCGCGACTTCGCCCGCGTAACCGGCCTCCCCGTGCGCTCCGTCACAATGATCATGACCGTCATGGTTGCGATAGGCGTTGTGCTCACCATAAGGCTCGTAGGTGTGATGCTGCTGATGTCGATGCTCACATTGCCACAGATGATAGCCGAGATATATTGCCATCGATTCATGTCGATGATGCGGCTGTCGGTGGCCATTTCGCTTGCCACGTCGCTCGCCGGACTGGCGTTGTCGACCACCATCGACGTGCCCTGCTCGGCACTGATCGTGCTCGTTATGGCATCCTTGTTTCTGGTATGCCGCGCAGCACAAGCCTTAAGATAGGGATTTATCCCAGAATACTCACCATTAATATATTATACCATGAGAATAGCTCACGCATTAATTGTCGCCTTAGCCATCACAATCACCGGGTGCGGCAACTCCAAAAAACAGCATATTGAGGACGACAGCGATCCGGAAGCCTCCACACAGACATCAGACACTCCCATAGCACGTGTCAAACCTGCCTACCTGGAATTTTATGCCACATACATCGCTTCTGAAATCTGCCCCGACTTCATCAAAATGTCGGGCGACTCGGCTATCACAGCCTTGACCCGCAACGGACAATCATTCACCGATATCTGCACAATCAACAGCGAGTATTACTCCTCACCCGAGATATTGTCATGCCACGAGTCGGACACAGCCACCGTCAACCGCATCCTCGCATCCCCTCAGGCCCGGGCCTACCTACCTGCCGACTTCCGCCCGATGTGGTCGCTTCACCCCACTTACGGTGACCCCGACCAACATCATTTTTCGCTGATAGCCCTTAAAACCGTCAACGGCGCACCCGTACTCGACTACCGTGCCCTTGAGCTGGCCTACGCCGAGTGCGACCCCACGATGGGCAACATCATAAATATCAGGATGAGGCCCGTAGCTGCCAAAGCGTGGAGGCAGATTACCGGCGACAATGTAGGGCGACCGATAGCCATGGTGATTGACGGCAGGGTGTATTCGGCACCAACGGTCAATTGCGCTATCGAGGGAGGACGGTCGCAGATCACCGGCACCTTCAACGAGGCCGAAGCACAGCTACTCGCCGACCGGCTCCAGGCATCAGTCTTCTCCAAAGCTAATACCGACGACTGCGCCAGGCAGCTCGACAAACGCACCTCGCGACCATGAAAATTCTCAATTTTACAGAGAGTAGCCCCTTTTTTTCATTTGGAATTGGCTAAATAAAAGAATATCCGTATATTTGCAAGCTGAAAATTTTGCGAAACTAATAAATCAACATTAACAATATCTAAACACATGCAAAGCAAAGGAACCTTAGGCAGCATCGTTGCTGGTATTATTGCTATCCTTCTGGTGCTCGTGTGCCTTTTCTACCTCTCATTCTCGTTTGTGGGCAACCACTATGAGAACAAAGCCGAAGAACACGCACGCGCCGCATTGGCCAAAGCCGGCAAAAACGCCTCCGATGATGTCTACAACAAGGCTTACAAGGCCTACATCACCGACTCGCTCGGCAGCAACCCCCTTTACTTAGGCTACACCTACAACGACATCCAGAAGTGGGGCGTTGGTCTTGGTCTTGACCTCAAGGGCGGTATGAACGTTATCCTCCAAGTGTCAATCCCCGACATCCTCACCTCAATCAAAAATGAGGCGAAGGACGAAAACTTTGACAAGGCGATCGCTGCCACCAACGATAAATTTAAAAATCACGAAACCGACGATTATGTAGGTACATTCGTGGCCGAATATAAGTCGCTCAACCCCAACGCCGACTTCTCGGTTGTATTCCCCGAAGTCATCAAGTCGGGCGATAGCGACAACGCAGTCACCACTAAGCTTAAAACCGAGGTGAAAGACCGCGTCAACAACTCAGCCACCAACGTGCTCCGCAAGCGTATCGACGCATTCGGCGTAGTATCGCCCAACATCCAGGTGCTTCAAGGCAAGGATGGCCAGATACTCCTCGAGCTCCCCGGTGTTAAAGACCACGAGCGCGTACGCGAACTTCTTCAGAAGTCGGCCAACCTCGAATTTTACGCCACCTACACCACCGAAGAGCTCGGCTCGCGCATAGCGCAGCTCGACCAGGAGCTCGCAGCCATCAACCCCGACAGCACACTCTCAACCGTGATGCTTGAGATGTCGCCCATGGCTCATACCCCCATCGTGGGCGCCGCAAGCGACACCGCAGCCGTGATGAATATGCTCCGCAGCGATCTGGCCAAGAAATATATCCCCTCCGACGCTAAATTCGCCTGGGATGTCAAGCCTCATGAGGTGACTGCCGCCAATGGCAAGAAAGCCAACGTGTACAACCTGATAGCACTACGCACCAACAATGGTCAGGCCGCCCTCGACGGCTCGGTAGTGACATCGGCAAGCGCAGACTTCGAGCAGCTGCAAGGCAACGTGGTGAGCATGACAATGAACAACGACGGCGCCAAGCGCTGGGCACGCATCACCAAGGACAACCTCAACCGTCCCGTGGCTATCGTGCTCGACGACCAGGTTTACTCTTATCCCAACGTTAACTCAGTAATCGAGGGTGGACGCTCGCAAATCACCGGTAACTTCACCGTTGAGGAGGCTCAAGACTTGGCCAACGTGCTCAAGAGCGGTAAGATGGACGCACGCATCGAGATCATCTCCGACCAGGTAATCGGTCCGTCACTGGGTCAGCAGGCCATCGAGTCGGGCTTCATCTCATTCGTAGTGGCATTGGTGCTCCTTATGATTTTCATGGTCAGCATCTACGGCTGGGCTCCCGGCCTTATCGCCAACTTCGGTTTGATCTGCAACCTGTTCTTCACCTTAGGTATTCTCGCTTCATTCCAGGCAGTGCTCACCCTGTCGGGTATCGCCGGTATCGTCCTCGCCCTCGGTATGGCCGTGGATGCTAACGTGCTTATCTTCGAGCGTGCCAAGGAGGAGCTTCGCGCTGGCAAGAACGTAAAACAAGCCGTTGCCGACGGTTACTCGAACGCCTTCTCAGCAATCTTCGACTCCAACCTTACATCAATCATCACCGGCGTAATCCTCCTTCTCTACGGCACAGGCCCGATCAAGGGATTCGCCACCACGCTGATCATCGGCATCATCTGCTCATTCTTCACAGCCGTTTACCTGAGCCGCATCGTGTTCATCCTCGGCCAGAAGACACGCTGGTTCCGCAACCTCACATTCTCAACCAAGATATCGCGCAACCTCTTTACCAATACCCACATCAACTTCCTCGCACAACGCAAGGTTAGCTTCACCGTGGCAGGTATCTTTATTGCCATCGTTGCCATCTCGCTCTTTACCCGCGGCATGAATCAGGGTATCGACTTCTCGGTGGTCGCAACTACGTGGTGAAATTTGAAAAGCCGGTTGACACCCAGACTCTCACCGACCAGCTCCGCGAAGAATTCCCCACCCCCAACGCTCTATCGGTAATCAAGATCGAAAGCTCCAACCAGGTGCGTATCTCAACCAACTACAAGATTGACGAGGAAGGCGCAAACGTTGAGAAGGAAATCGTAGGCAAACTCTACAAAGCGCTCAATCCCGAGCTTGGCGACATGACTATGGAGCAATTCTCCACCACCGACGAGTCGCAGGGTATAGTATCGTCGCAGAAAGTAGGTCCTTCAGTGGCCGACGACATGCGCAATGAGGCTTACATAGCCGTGATGCTCTCGCTCATCGCCATGTTCCTCTACATCCTGCTCCGCTTCCGCAACGTAGCCTTCTCGCTCGGAGCGCTGGCAGCCGTAGCGTTCACCGCCTTCACCATCATCGGATTCTACTCCCTCTTCTGGGGCATCATGCCGTTTGCAATGGAAGTCGACCAGACATTTATCGCCGCTATCCTTACGGTGATCGGTTATCAGATTAACGATACCGTGGTAGTGTTCGACCGTGTGCGTGAGAACGTAGGTCTCTATCCCAAGCAGAACTTCTACGACATCATCAACATGTCAATGAACTCTACCTTGAGCCGTACGGTAATGACCTCGTTCTCGACCCTGCTCGTGCTCCTGTGTATCTTCATCCTTGGTGGCGACGCCATCCGCTCATTCACATTCGCAATGCTCTTCGGCGTTATCACCGGTACACTGTCGACCATCTACATCGCAGCTCCCGTGGCATATCTCACCGACAGCAAGCGCCGCAACCGCAAACCCGCCAAGGTCTAAACTGATTTAGTAACACATACAAATGATAAAGGGCTGCGCCACCGCGCAGCCCTTTATCGTGTTTATATCTAAAAACGAATTAATTCTACCTTAAATGCCTACCTCCCATTGCTCGCCCATGATTACACCTTTAAGGCAAGCGTGATATGATATAGCCGCGGGCATGGAGGGTGTCGAGCAGCTGGGGGAAGCGCCAATAGAATTTGTCGGTACGCAATGGATGCGTGCCCAGGTGCACTATCACGATTGCGCCACTGAGGCCGTGAGCAGCCTCGTAGTCAAGCAGCTGCCGATAGAGAGTGTCGGAGCTGTGATACTCGTCCATATCAGGAGTGGTGTAATCACGGTAGGTGAGTATACCGGGTGTCGGAGCAATCGGGGTCATCCCCATAGAGCGGACAGCCTCGGCATGACACGTTGACGCCCATTCGTAGGGAGGCATATACCAGTTAACGCCCGCAGTGTCGACTCCACATTGCGCCAGCGTAGCAAGATTTGCACGTGTATCAGCGATAAGCGAGTCGACTGCAACCAGCGGCGTCCGCTCTTCATCCCACTCGGCAAGCAGCAGATGCTGGTCGGAGTGAGGGCCCACATAGTGTCCCTCCGAGATAATACGCTCCACAACGTGGCGATTTGTCGTGTCGCGCAAGAATCGACCGGTGAAAAAAAACGAACCCAGGCATCCACGCTCAAGCATAGCATTGAGCGCCAACTCGGCTCCCTCAAATGCCGAATCAGCCGAAAACACGAAATACACATTGCGTCCTTGGTCATCGAGTCTCACCCCCACCCCATGGGCATCATTAATCACCTCACGCGCATTAGGCCTTGAGCTGGCCATCAACGCCATGCACACAGCCCCACACATAATATAAATCAAAACTTGCCGCATACCATTTCAAAAAGCTGCCATAAATATACATCCCCGGTCCCGCAATCCTTCAAAATTAACACATCTTAACATCAATACCAGTCGCATAAATCATACTTACACCAGGGCAACAGCGTCAAAATACCATCAATCTATATGTCACAGTGGGATGGAATGATAAGAGGCATAATGGTTGGGGAACATGTCACGGCCCGGAGGACTGACCTCTGTATAACCACATGACAGCTCCGTGAGCTGGCTTGTGGAAAGCACCGCACTCGTCAGGGGAAGCGCCCCCGAGGGCGCTACTCTATGCACTTAATGATATTAGAGTAGTGCCACACAGGCACATCAACTCCAATAGCCGCACATCCACAAGCCAGCTCGCTGCGCTCGCAGTCATGTGGTTATATAGAGTGAAGCCCTGCGGGCTATTTGTTTAGACTAAACATTTTATTGCGGTTTCCCTTATCTTTATCGGGAAACTATTTTGTGAATAAGATATTATTAATAACTTTGCGCTTGCCGACCGCATCGCAGAGCCCGGTCAAGGGCAATCTGGGTAGGACGGCAGACATAATACAAGAGCGTTTATCTACTCTTATCTCTGGATTCTTGAAATGTGGCAATTTCAAAATTCTAACTCAGAGATGAAGCAACGATAGACGCCTTTCGGGTATGATATACTTATGTGAGAGTTTGTAGCGATACATTCTATTATTGTCACATATATCATACAGCGTGAGGCTCCGCGTTGCTCGTTCTAGTTAGAAGGGCACATGCCACAGCCTCAAGAAGCGGGACGAGTAACAGATACAGACTCTCACGCTTTTTTTATAAACCAATCTATTGCCAACGAGGAGGGCCCTGCGGCACATATACAATTTATCATGAAAAAATTTATTGTAGCGCTGTCGTTAATTTTTTCCTTCCTTACGGTAGCAGCACAGGATGTTATCGTGAGAAGAGATGGTAGCCAGCTTGCGGGTAAAGTAATTGAGGTGACGGAATCGATTGTTAAATACACAAAGGTCAACCATCAAGATGGCCCAATCTATTCGATTAACACCGACAATATAATGCGCATCAACTATGAAAACGGCGATGTTGATGTATTTGTGGATGAAGAAGAAACGGTGCCCGCCACGGTGCTAAGCGGCAGAACTGGCAAGATAAGAGACACCGACTTGTATAAAATGCACTTATTAAAAGAAAATCCATATAAAGTGCCAAATAGAATAAGACTGTGGGGATTTATAGGGGGCGGAGCCATGATAGCTACAGGAGTTGGTATCCTTATTGCTATAGAATTTTGGCAATCCATGCATCCCACAGAATTCTTTCTTGGAACAGGATTAGCAACAGCAGGTGTAGTAACGATTCCTACATGTTTTTTCATTGCACAGTACAAGAGAAAAGCCATTCAACAAAACTTGCTGACAACAGCCCCAATCTACCGCCAGGATATTCTTGACTCTAATGGGAAAACACTATCAGTAGGCATGGATATGATGGCTGATATTAACCGCACCCACACCGTAGGACTCGGCATGACCTTTAAATTCTAATAGCTATGAAAACTCGCAATTTATTTATATATGCATCCATTCTATGCATCGTGTCAATTTTTACCTCATGCAGCTCTCCAAGGACATCTGCTCTTGAACAAAATGCATCGGCCACAGTAGCTCCCGAAATAATCAGCTACAATGAATTGACGATGGATCTCGACCCATCGGGTGTGACATATACCATTGATATTTCTACGCCCGAGGGAGCACTGAAGCTCAAGAATATTAGTCTCTACGAAGCTCAGAAAATAGCACTGACCGAATGCCTTATGAAATACAATTGCGCCACGCTGTTCAATCCGCAATTCACCCATCTGAAAGATGGCAAGAAGATTCTTCGCATCACGGTTTTCGGCTTTCCGGCTCGATACAAGAGAGCGAATACCGAAACAGAAGTGGCAACTGAAAGTGTTGAGGAATCATCGAAAGTAAATGGCGAAACCCAGACAACCACTAAGACAACCCGCCGCGAACGTACGATACCCCGGCACAAAAAACCAGCCAATTAAGCAGCCTGATAAACGAAATAAGCCCTGCGATTGAAGTCGCAGGGCTTATTAAATAGTTAGGGGGAGTCTCGTGTGATGAGGCTCCGTAGTGTGTGGCTAATTATGCCATGTAGGGGTTTACCTTGCCCCAATCTTCGATCTTGGGAAGGATGCCCATGCCGATTACCTGGTCGCGGAGAGCGCAGAGGTGACCGTAGCTCTTCTCAAGGTCGGCCATTTCCTCGGGGGTGCCGGTTACGACCTTGGTGTAAACGCCATCGGCGGTGATGCATGAGGGCATGGCCATCATGATGTGGTGATACTTCTCGGAAGCCACGTAGCAACCTGCGGGCCAGCGGAAGTCCTTGCCACCCATAGCGGCAGCGATCATCTCAACACTCATGTAAGCGGGGCTTTGGAATGATGAGCGGCCGCGGAGCTTGATGATGGCGGCTCCGCCCTGGGTAACTGCCTTCTTCATCTCGTCCCACTGCTCGGTGGTGAGCTCTACGCCGTTAACCTTCTTGCCGGTGCCGATGATGTCGAGCAGCGGAGTGCCGTCGATGGTAA
Organism: uncultured Muribaculaceae bacterium; assembly: GCA_964517875.1. Classification (GTDB taxonomy): domain Bacteria; phylum Bacteroidota; class Bacteroidia; order Bacteroidales; family Muribaculaceae; genus JAJPXC01. The sequence continues at coordinate 12,994 of CAZFEU010000048.1, forward strand.
CGGGTGATGCGAATACTGCCATCTGCTCGCCGTGACCGCCGAATGTGCAGCAGTTCTCCACCTTGTACTGAGCGATGCCGAAGTGCTTGGCAAGGGCGCTCTGCAGGCGTGAGCTGTCGAGGGCAGCGAGTGTGGTGAGCTGATTGGGCTTCAGACCTGAGTAAAGCAGGGTCACAAGGCCGGTGATGTCGGCGGGGTTGAAGATAATCACCACGTGCTTAACGTCGGGGCAATATTTCTTGATGTTTTCGCCAAGCTCCTTAGCCACAGCAGCGTTGCCGGCGAGGAGATCCTCACGGGTCATACCCTCTTTGCGAGGTGCGCCACCCGATGATATGATATATTTTGCATCTTTGAATGCCTCATCGGCATTGGTGGTGGCGGTGATGTTGACGTGGTCAAAACCGCACTGACGCATTTCCTCGGCCACACCTTCGGGCGAGAATACATCGTAAAGGCAAAGATTGCTGCTCAGACCCATCATGATGGCTGTCTGAGCCATGTTGGAGCCGATCATGCCGGCTGCGCCTACAATCACGAGCTTGTCGTTGGTTAAAAATTCCATTTCGATATGATTTTGGTTAGTGTTAAGTTATTGGTTGATTGATTGGATTCTCAGAATTTGGCGTTGCATGAATTTTAAGCGCAAGTTAGCATAAAATTCATTCATGGCAAAATATTTTTTCGGGAAGTAACGATCATTCCCCCTTCGGCGCACTCTTCGGTGCATCCTTAACGCCTGAGGAGGCGCCACCGGGCTTGCGGCGCCAGCGGTGGCGAGGGCGTGGCTGCTTCGAGTTACGGGGCTTGCGCTCGGCGTCGTCATCTTTGCCACTATTCTTTGCCGCCAACGGTTCAGGTAGCTGCTTGCGCTCTATGTGCTTGCCAAGGAAACGCTCAATATCGGTCCAGCGGCGGCGGTCGCGCGGCGACACGAGGGTGATGGCCGTGCCTTGAGCTCCGGCGCGGGCGGTGCGCCCTATGCGGTGTATGTAGTCCTCGGCATCATGGGGCACATCGAAGTTTACCACCATAGCTATATCGTCAATGTCGATGCCGCGAGCCACGATATCGGTGGCCACAAGCACTGATTTGCGCCCGGCCTTAAAGTCGAGCATCACCTGGTCACGCTCGTCCTGCGACAAGTCGGAGTGCATCTCGGCCACGCCGAGGTGCATGGAGCGCAGTGACCGGCTTAGCTCCTTGACATTCTTCTTCGACGAGGCAAAGACAATGATGCGCTCCCGGTTGTGGTGCTGGCGCAGCAAATGGCACAACAAGGGGATTTTGGTGGGTTCGGGCACTTGATAATACCCCTGGTCGATATTGTCGGCGGGCTTGGATACAGCGATTTTTACCTCAACGGGCTCGCGGAGTATGGTCTGAGCGAGTTTCTTGATTTTGGGGGGCATCGTGGCTGAGAAAAGTAGCGTCTGACGCTCCTTCGACAGTGCATTTACTATCTGCATTATGTCATCGAAAAATCCCATGTCGAGCATGCGGTCGGCCTCGTCGAGTATAAGAAACCGCACATGCGATAGATCGACATACCCCATGCTCATGTGGGCCAATAGTCGGCCGGGGGTGCCTATCACCACGTCGGCTCCGAGCTTGAGTCCCTGCTTCTGCTGCTCATACACCTTGCCGTCGGTGCCGCCGTAGATGGCGAGCGATCCTACATTGAGGTAGTAGCCGAATCCCTGCATCTGGGTGTCGATCTGCTGCACAAGCTCGCGTGTCGGGGCGATTACCAGGCAATTGATGTGGTCGGGGTCGTAGTCGCCGCCGGCTATCTCGTCGATTACCGGCAGCAGGTAGGCAGCGGTCTTACCGGTGCCGGTCTGCGCCACAGCTATCAGGTCGTGCCCATGCTGAATGACAGGGATTGCCTTCTCCTGGATGGGGGTGCACTCGTTGAAGTGCATCGCATCGATGGCGTCGAGCACGTCGTAACTTAATGGGAGGTCTTCGAATGTCAATGTCAGATATCTTTTTTTTGCGTTTTATACCGCGAAGATACGCATTTCCTCGCAAAAGTTTGCGCTATTCACTTTGTCATAATTGGCCGATTGCCTAACTTTGCACCCGTTGTGCCGCAGCGTCGACCTCCTGAACACCATTTCAATCATAGAAACCGTTTTTTTAACCATGATCACCACGATGATTGCCCTCTTTGTGCTGGGCTACATTGGCATAGCGCTTGAACACATATGCCACGTCAACAAAGCTACTTTCGCATTGATAATGTGCTCGCTGCTATGGGCAGTTTACGCCATGATGGGACACGACTCAGTACTGTCGGAGGACCTGATCGTGGCCCTGGGCGACACGTGCGAGATAGTGGTGTTTCTCATCGGCGCGATGACCATCGTGGAGCTGATCGACCGCTACGGAGGCTTCAATATAATAGTGAGGCGCATATCGGCCAAGAACAAGCGGGGACTGATGTGGGTGCTCGCCGTGGTGGCTTTCTTCCTATCGGCTATTCTCGACAACATGACCACCACCATCATCATGGTGATGATGCTCAGGCGCATGCTCACCAATCAGAAGGAGCGGTGGATGTTTGCATCGGTGATAGTTCTCGCAGCCAACGCCGGCGGCGCATGGTCGCCCATCGGCGATATTACCACCATAATGCTGTGGATGAAGAATTATGTGACATCGGTAAGTCTCATCACCAACCTGCTGCTCCCCTCGCTCGTATCGGTGGTAGTGCCCACATGGATTGCCACCCGATATATAGAGCCACTCCCTGTAGAGGGCCTCAACGAAAGCGACAAGCGCGTGGGCTACGTGCTCTCGGAGCACCACTTCGGCCTATCGGTGGCGATACTCATCCTGGGCGTTTTAGGGCTGCTGTTTGTGCCGGTGTTCAAGTCGGTGACCCACCTGCCCCCCTACATGGGCATACTGCTGTCGCTGGGCGTGCTGTGGCTCATAACCGAGCTGATTGTATACCACTACCGCCTTGACGACAAGATGGAGGGACGCATATCGCAAGTGGTGAAAAGCATCGACATGTCAACCATACTCTTCTTCCTGGGCATACTCATGGCCGTGGCAGCCCTATCGCAAGCGGGCATCCTCACCGAGCTGGCCGGATGGCTCAACAGCACATTCCACAACGCATACCTCATTAACGGTATAATAGGCGTGCTGTCGTCGATAGTCGACAACGTGCCTCTGGTGGCCGCGTGCATGAATATGTATCCGGTGGCAACGCCCGAGATGATTGCGGTCGCTGCCGATCCGGGCTATACCGCTCTATTCGTGGAGGACGGTCTTTTCTGGCACCTTCTCACCTTCTGCGCCGGGGTGGGCGGCTCGCTGCTTATCATCGGCTCGGCGGCGGGCGTTGTGGCCATGGGCATCGAGAAGATACCGTTCACCTGGTATCTGAAGCGCATCACCTGGCTGGGGCTCGTGGGCTATCTGGCCGGCATAGCCACCATAGCCCTGGAGTCGCTTTTCATCACCTTCTAACTCCGCCACACAGGCACTGGCGAGACATAAAAAGGGCCGGTATCATCCAATCAATGACATCGGCCCTTCGCTAATAATATAATCTTACAGTTGTTTTCTCAACTGAAGCTTAAACTTCTTGACCTTAGCAAGTTCTTCAGACACATTAAGATCAGGTTCTTTGCTACCGTTGTTACCGGTAAAGTCTATGTTGAGTTCTGCGCCGGGATTGCCCTCAATGAACTCTTTAAATTTAGTACCCTTGGAGTCATTGCCTCTCCAGCATTTCGCAGATGGGATAAGAGCTACGACATCATCACCATTTTCGTCCTGAGCTATTCCACCTATCCACATGCGGCCGTGACCGTCGACAAAGGGAGCTGTATTAACAGTCTCCAGGAGCTTGAATGTAACGTTGATAGTGGGATAATGTGAAAACTTTGAATCGATAAATTTCTTAGCATTAAGAACCTCCACTTTTCCCTGGAGCTCACTGGGAATAATCACGTCTTCCACCTCTATAACTGAGTCGTCCTTCTTTTCTGCCTTCTTTTCTATTGCTGAGGATTGTGACGATTCTGTGGTCACACTGGAACCGCCATCCGAAGAACCAGCGGATGTTTGTTCAGAGCTTGCAGACCCGGAAGTCGCAGAGTCTTTATCACCACCACACGATGTTAATGACATTACCGCAGCTACAGCCGCGAAAAACAAAACTTTTTTCATTTTTAATAATAATTGTAATAATTAGTGATTAATAATATAATTTTGGGTTTGAAGTGCTTTGTTGAAACCACCCAATCTGCGCAAATCACCCCACATAATCCGCTTACTTCCAATATCTTAAACGAAGGAGGTGGCTCATAGATAGGTCATGGGGCAAAAGTAAAAAAAAAAAAAAAAATGACATCCAAATTTTCAAGCCCAAAAGACATAACAATAAACAGATAATATTAATAAGGACCAAAAAGGACTTTATGAAAAACATTTTAAAACACAGACAAAATACTGTGCCGACCAATACTATAACGACGAAGGCTGCGCCGGGGGCGCAGCCTTCAGTGTGTATAGTGGTTTGATGTCGATTACTTATCGAGGTGGGGGCCGGCGGCTACGAGTGCCTTGCCAGCGGCGTTGCCCTCAAACTTGGTGAAGTTCTTGATAAACATCTCAGCAAGTTTCTCAGCCTTCTTGGTCCACTCTGCGGGATCGGCGTATGTGTCGCGGGGATCGAGGATCTTGGGATCTACGCCGGGGAGCTCGGTGGGCACGGTGAAGTCGAAAATCGGAATCTCCTTGGTGGGCGCGGTGAGGATCGAGCCGTCGAGGATGGCATCGATGATGCCGCGGGTGTCGCGGATTGAGATGCGCTTGCCTGTGCCGTTCCAGCCGGTGTTGACCAGATAAGCCTTTGCGCCGCTCTTTTCCATCTTCTTCACCAGCTCCTCAGCATACTTGGTGGGATGCAGCGACAGGAAGGCTGCGCCGAAGCAAGCCGAGAATGTGGGAGTGGGCTCGGTGATGCCGCGCTCGGTGCCCGCAAGCTTTGAGGTGAAGCCCGACAGGAAGTAGTACTTGGTCTGCTCGGGGGTGAGGATCGACACGGGGGGCAGCACG
>CAZFEU010000049.1:0-15561 GCA_964517875.1 uncultured Muribaculaceae bacterium
CCGAAGACCCCTTCATCCCCGCCGAGCTGGTGTTTGGCGCCCGCGGCAACTTCTTCGCGCGCTCCATCGATGTTGAGCTCGCCACATCGCAGGAGGTGATGGTGGCGGCAGCACGCCACAAAGGCACATCGGTAGTGGAAATTCTGCAAAACTGCGTGATATTCAACAATGGCATACACAACGCCATCACCGACCGCCAGTACCGCGCCGACCGCACCATACATCTGCGTCATGGCGAAAAGATGCTGTTCGGGGCCGACCTCAACCGAGGCCTGGTGCAAGACGGCTTCCTGCTCAAGGCTGTAACACTTGGCCAGGACGGCTACACCATCGACGACGTGCTGGTGCACGACGCTCACTGCCGCTCTAACTTCCTGCACCAACAGCTTGCCATGATGGATGGCACCGACCTGCCCCTGGCCGTCGGCGTGATACGCGACGTCGATGCCCCCGTGTATAATGAAGAAATCGATGCCCAGGTTGAGCAAGTGCGCGCCAAGAAGGGATTTGACACCCTCCGCGACATGATTATCGCCGGCGACCACTGGGTTGTAGAATAGCAACATGCGTCAACTGCTCATCATCTTATTGCTCGCCCCCTTGACCTTGCTGGCCAAGGGGGTTGGCGATTTCGACCTGCACTTCTACGGCATCTTGCGCAGCGACCTCTACTACAACTCGCGCTCAAACGTGGAGACGGTCGACGGCCTTTTCTACATGTACCCCAAGGATCACAACTACGACCCCCTGGGGCAAGACCTCAATGCCACATCACACGGAAGCTTTTATTCCATCTTCACCCGACTTGGTGTCGACATCAAGGGACCGAACCTCGGCACCGCCGCCACATCGGCCAAGGTAGAGATCGACTTCCGCGGCGCAGGCTCCAACTACTCGGTGCCCAGGATACGCCATGCCTACTTCAACCTTGACTGGGGGCGATGGGCGCTCCTTGTCGGGCAGATGTGGCACCCACTGTTCGGCGAGGTGTCGCCAAGCGTGCTCAATCTTTCCACCGGCGCTCCCTTCCAGCCCTTCAACCGCTCTCCGCAAGTGAAGGGTCGGTTCACTGCAGGGAGCTGGCTACTGACAGCATCCTCCATCTGGCAAGCACAGTACACATCAGTAGGCCCCGGCGGCAAGAGCAACAACTATCAGAAATACGGCAACATACCCGAGCTTTTCATCGGCGCCGACTACCGCCGCGGGCGATTGACAGCCGGCATCGGAGCAGAGATGCTGTCGCTCAGGCCCCGCACCGAGGCAACCGTTGACAATGTGACATATAAAGTGAACGAGCGGGTCACATCGCTTTCAGCCGAGGCCCACATCAAATATCAAGGCCCGAGCCTTACAGCATCAGCCAAAACTACATTGGCCAACAATCTGACTCACACATCAATGCTCGGCGGATTTGGCGTGATAGACACCGATCCCACTACGCATCAATGCCGGTATACCCCCTTCCGCCACTCCATGACATGGGTTAATCTGATCTACGGCAAGCGATGGCAACCCGGACTCTTCGCCGGCTACCTCAAGAACCTCGGCACATCACATCCCATCACCGGACCGACCTACGGCGAGGGGCTCGACATCGACCAGATGCTCGGGGTGAGCGCACAAATCACGTTCAACCCCGCACATTGGCGATTTGGTGTAGAAGTGTCGACATCTACCGCATGGTACGGCACGCCGCAAGCCAGCGATGGTCGCGTCGCCGACACCCATGCAGTGACCAACCTCCGAGTTGCCGCAACTGCCCAGTTCATATTCTAACCCCTACCATGCACCGCCCGGAGGGCTGCTCTCTATATAATCACATGACCGCTATGTGATCTGGCTTGTGGTTCTTCCTCGAAGAGGTTGTACATTACCTCAAGATTCCTCAACCTCATACCGATTCAACCTCTTCAAGGTTGAAACAGACGTTATTGCCTCATTACCTCATGTAGGATGGGTCTTCGACCAATCTCAAAATGAGGATGGCCAAATGTTTCGTCTTCGACGAAAATTGCACTTGCACTCCCTCTAACAACTTTCAAAACCCTAAAAACTTTCTCAACTTTCACAACTCCCTTGGAAAATTTAGGGCTTGATGTGGGGGAATTGGAATAAATTCTTTATCTTTGTATTTGCATTAGACCTTTTGGGTCATAATTTATTAAACCAACTTTAAAAATCCCGAACTCATGAGCAACAATAATCAGAAACCCAACGAACTGAAAATCGAACTCTCTCCCGAAGTAGCCAACGGCCATTACTGCAACCTCGCGGTAATCTCTCACTCGCCCAACGAAGTATTTGTCGACTTCATCACCGTAGCGCCAAATATGCCCCAGGCCAAGGTGCAGTCGCGCATCATCATGACCCCCGAGAACGCCAAGAACCTCCTGTTTGCGCTCCGCGACAACCTGCAGAAATACGAGAACACCTTCGGCGAAATCCAGCATAAGCAGCCCATCAATGGCGGCAACAAAGGTGGCAACGAAATTCCCAACCCCTTTATGGCCTGATCATAGGGCTTAACCCACTCATCTACCCGCATAATGCAACCCCTGCTGATTTACAATACCCTCACCCGTCAAAAAGAACTGTTCAAGCCCATCAATGAGGGTATGGTGGGTATGTACGTCTGTGGACCCACCGTATATGGCGACGCCCACCTGGGGCACGCCCGTCCGGCAATCACTTTCGACATCCTTTTCCGCTATCTGCGCCATCTGGGCTATAAGGTGCGTTATGTGCGCAACATCACCGATGTGGGCCACTTGGAGCACGATGCCGACGAGGGTGAGGACAAGATAGCCAAGAAGGCCCGGCTGGAGCGGCTGGAGCCGATGGAAGTGGTGCAATACTACCTCAACCGCTACCACCAAGCCATGGAGGCGCTCAACGTGCTGCCCCCCTCTATCGAGCCCCACGCATCAGGGCACATCATCGAGCAGATCGAATATGTGAAGAAGATACTGGAGTCGGGTTATGCCTACATCAGCGACGGCTCAGTGTACTTCGACGTTAACAGCTACAACCAAGATCACCGCTACGGCATACTCTCCAATCGCTCACTCGACGAGACACGCACCAACACCCGTGAGCTCGACGGACAAAGCGAAAAGCGCAACCCAGCTGACTTCGCCCTGTGGAAGAAGGCCCAGCCCGAACATATCATGCGCTGGCCATCGCCATGGAGCGACGGATTCCCGGGATGGCATCTTGAGTGCTCTACTATGGGGCAGAAATATCTGGGCGAGACTTTCGACATCCACGGCGGCGGCATGGACCTTATGTTCCCCCACCATGAGTGCGAGATAGCACAGTCGGTAGCCCACAACGGGCATCCCACGGTGAAATATTGGATGCACAATAATATGATAACCATCGAGGGACAGAAGATGGGAAAATCACTCGGCAACTTCATCACCCTCGACGAGTTTTTCAACGGCACGCACGCCAAGCTCACCCAGGCCTATTCGCCGATGACAATACGCTTCTTCATACTCCAGGCTCACTACCGCGGCACGGTCGACTTCTCCAACGAAGCCCTCCAGGGCGCTGAAAAGGCTCTCAACCGCATGCTTGAAACATACGAGCGTATAGCCAAGCTCGCCAACGACGCATCAGGCGCTGATGAACCCGCGCTACTCGAGTCAGAGATCAAAGCTCTTGAGCAGCGCTGCTACGATGCGCTCAACGACGACCTGAACACCCCGATGGTGATTGCCGCATTATTTGACGCAGCCCGCCTGGTCAACCAGATCAACGATGGTTCAGTAAAGGCTTCGGCCACCGACCTGGCCGCATTGAAGCAGCTCTTTGACACATTCATGTTTGACATCCTCGGCATCACACGCCCCGAAGCATCGGCAGGTATCGATGTCACTCCTTATCGCAAGGCCGTGGATCTGCTGCTTGAAGTGCGCGCTCAGGCCAAAGCCGCAAAGGATTGGGCCACATCCGACCTCATTCGCGACCGCCTCGCCGACATGGGCTTCACGGTCAAGGACACAAAGAATGGCGCTGAGTGGACTCTCAACTAACTCCACTTGACCCACTGCATTTCGGCTCGATGATTATCGAGCGACTCCCCTACGAGCCAACGCATCAGCAAGTCCAGCTTGTTGCCGCGTTGGCTCGCTTCTATTGCCGTCAGGCTTTGCTTGATGACCCGGTATTTATTCTCGCCGGATACGCCGGCACAGGCAAGTCGTCGATCGCCGGAGCCCTGGTAGGCGCCATCCAGGCATTGCGTGCACCCGTAGTGCTCCTCGCCCCCACAGGACGAGCGGCCAAGGTGCTGAGCCAGTTTGCCGGGGCGAATGCCTATACCATACACCGATTCATTTACCGGCTATCTCCCACCCAGGGGCTTACTTTAGCGGCCAATGCGCTGCAGTATGCGCTCTTTGTGGTCGACGAGGCATCGATGATAGGTGAAGACAACTCCCTGCTGAGCGATCTGATACACTATGTATACTCAGGCACAGGGTGCCGCATGCTGCTGCTTGGCGACACGGCCCAACTCCCACCGGTGGGTCTCACCGAGTCGCCGGCTATGTCGGCCGAGACGCTAAGGGGTTTTGGGTTGAAGGTGTCGCGGGCGCAACTTACTGCCACCGTGCGCCAATCAGCATCATCGGGGGTGCTTCACAACGCCACTTGGCTGCGCCATGCCATGGCACATAACCCCCTCCCGGCACCACGGATCACCGTAACCCCCTTCACCGACATAAAGATACTGGAGTCAGAGGATCTGGAGGATGCTCTCGCCACGGCTTACCGCGCCGACGAGGGGGAGCGCGATTCAATACTCATCACCCGTTCCAACCGCCGGGCCACTGCATACAATCTTGAGATACGCAACCGCATATTAGGGCGCGAGGAGATGATAACGCGCGGTGAACTCCTCATGGTGGCGAAAAACAATTATCACTGGACCAAGGAGATACCAACAATACCCTTTATAGCCAACGGTGACATTGCCACAGTGGAACAGATATATGACTCGGAGCTGCGCTACGGGCTACTCTTTGCCGACGCAAAGATACATCTCACCCACCGCGACATCACAATCGACTGCAAACTGATGCTCGACACACTCACTTCCGACACCGCGGCGATGCCCGCGGAGCGAATCGCTCAGTTGCAACATGACGTATTGGCCGCCAATGCGCCGGGAGGGTCTGGGCTCTCGCTCACCGCACAACGCCAGATACTGCGCACCGACCCTTATTTCAACGCCCTACAGGTCAAGTATGCCTACGCTGTCACATGCCACAAAGCGCAGGGAGGCCAGTGGCCCAACGTGTTTGTCGACATGGCGGGAATACCTCCTGAATCCCAAGGCATGGACTTCTACCGCTGGCTATACACCGCGATAACCCGCACCACCGAGCGGCTTTATCTCATCTCCCCCACCGTAGAGATAGGGTAATCGGTATAAAAAATTTATGTTGAAATTCATCCCCCGGGACAAAAAAACCACCACTTTGTTTCCATATATGTAACATTATCTATATCTTTGCCGAGCTAAAAACCTATGTGATGGTACTGAGACCGAAATTTGATGTTACATATATGGAGGAGGCTATTACCTTTCTTGAATCTTTACCTGACAAGGTAAAAGACAAGATTGCATATAATATCTCCGAAAGCCGATATTTTATGGACAATGAGCTATTCAAAAAAACTCAATGACAACATATGGGAGTTCAGAACCATATATCAAGGCTTCAAATATCGCTTGCTGGCATTTTGGGACAAAGATACCGGCAATCTTGTGATCGCCACACATGGATTTATCAAGAAAACTCAGAAGACCCCGGATAGTGAGATAGCCCATGCGGAAGCATTGAGGAAAATTTATTATAATGGGAAAAAGAAATAAGACATGGAGAAGATGAAATTATATACACACGAAGAAATGCTCGACCGTGTTGTCGGCAAGAAGGGAACACAGCGGCGTGATGCCATGGAAGCAGAACTACAGTCCTATCTCATCGGCGAAGCCATTAAGCAAGCGAGAATGGAGAAAAACCTGACTCAAGAGCAACTTGGCGTACTAATGGGCGTACAACGCGCACAGGTGTCAAGGATTGAGAAGGGGCACAATCTCACAATAGGCACTATCATAAGGGCATTTAAGGCCATGGGGGTACCCGCCGCATTCTCTTTTGGCGGTATGTCCCTTCCTCTCTGTTAATCAATGCGATAACCCGCACTACCGAGCGGCTTTATCTCATCGCCCCCACAGTAGAGGTGTTATAAATCTGATAACGACGCAATGCCATAGGCCAGCAACTTACCGTCCTGGTATGCGTTAACCCTGGCATCCATATTATTGCGCTTAATTAGAGCCACAAATTCACCGTTTTGGGAAGCGGCCATCATAAATCCTCGTGCAAATTGTGGGACAAATTCGTTCTTAAACTCAGCCATATCCTTGTCAGTTAACCTGATATTATTGCTGATAACAAGATTGAACACGATTGTTCTACCGTGCAATTCAATGTCTCTGCAGGACATCCCGCGGGCTACCTCTCTATCAGCAAAAAAGGAATTAAAATGCCCGAGATACGTCTGCAAAACCTCTCTGTCGGCATCATTGATCTGAGCATCGCCGCCGGCATCGGCTGATGAGCTTGAAGTGGATGTTGAAGTGGTTGTGGTGGCCGTGGATGGAGTGGATGAGCTTTTAGGCTTGCTGTCGGTGAAGTATAGCACGGTACACGTTACCAACACAGCCACTACGGCGGCTATCACGCCAATAGCAACCCAGCGCATGGCCGGGTTTTGAGTGCCAGCGCCCATACTCAGCACACTCTTCTTATCAGCGTGAGCAGCATTTGACAAGTCGAGCAACGCACGATTTTCGGTGTTTTTATCCACGGGTTTAGTGGTACCTATCACCGTTGACTCACTATCAACTTCCTCATTATTAACCGTAGTGAGTACCGTCACCTCCAGTTCATCGTCATCCTCAAGGGCCGGAGCACTTTCAACGCCTCTGAGCAAATCAAGGAACTCATCAATCGTCTGCGGACGATCCTCGCGCCGTATCTCCATAGCCTTCATCACGCCCTTTGCCGTATTAGGGCTTACCGTAGGCGGCAGTGGAGGGAGCACCTTCCCGGTCACGCGGTCAACCGCCCCGGGGGGTGTAACGCCGGTGAGTAGCTTATAAAGTGTAGCGCCCAAGGCATATATATCAGTGGCGGCATGAAAATGCTCCACGGCGTTGCCACACTGCTCGATGGCAGCATAGTTTAGAGTCTTGCCAAGAAGTGTTGAGTGGTTCTCACCATTTTCAGCATCATACTGCTTGGATGTGCCGAAGTCAATGAGGATGGCATTGCCATCGCGGTCTACCATAATGTTGGCTGGCTTTACATCGAGATGAAGTCGATTGAGACCGTGCACCACCTTCAACGCTTCTGCCACCTGGTTGATGTAGCCCACAGCTGCCTTCTCAGTCAAGGACCCGCGCTTCACCATATCGGCCAGCGACTCCCCGTCGATATAATCCATCACATAGTAGGCAGTGTTGTTGGCACGGAAATAGTCGCTCACATGCACTATGTCGGGCGAAGAAATCGACTGAAGGAATTGTGCTTCCTCAAGAAACTTGCCCATGACCCTCTCCACCACCGGATGGCGCGAACTGTTGACAGTAACCACTGTCACACCATCGGCTCCGCGGGTCGAGAAATCCCTAATTATCATCTCCTTGACGGCTACTTTTATTTCACCGTTGCCATCGCCCTTCAAGTCGGTGGCAACGTATGTGCAACTAAAGCCGCCGCGGCCGATGAAGCGGTCAATACGATAACGGCCAGCAAGTATATATCCTTCTTTCAGATGTTCCATAATTATATTCTATGCCATATCAACGGTAGCGTCACTTCGCTACATCATTATAATCATCATAGTAGTATGCGTCAGTCGCCACAGCAGTCGAGTCGGTCGCTACCGCTACATAGTCATTATCCTCTACATAGTCATTATAATAGTAGGTTGTGTCGGCCTCTGCTGCACGATAATCCGCATAACCATTCTTGGGGGTGGGGATGTCGAAATCATCAATAGTCACTGAGCGCACATCAGGCTCATTAAACCATTTATTGTAAGCAAAATATCCGCCCACGCACACGCCGGCAGCTACGACGATGGCCACCAATATAGGGAGCCACCCCTTGCCCCCGGCACGCTCTTCGTGGTCATCGGAGGCGGGTATATTTACAGACTCTATCGGCACTGAACCGGAATTACCTACACTGTGTCCACCATTCCCGGCTACATACTGTGTTGCCTCAACGTCGTCGCCCGGTTTTGAGCCTTCGAGCGGACGGCCCCCGGGTCCTGTCAGGGCAGTAGCCTCTATGTCACCTTTGATGCCCGCTGCCACCGGTTTTGCCGTGCTTACTGTGCCTTCGGCCGGGAGCAGCGCCAGGAATTCATCAATCGATTGTGGACGCTCTGAGCGCTTAAGCGACATGCTGCGCTTGATGGCGTTGGCGGTAGTAGCGCTTACGTTGGCTGGGAGTGGCTGAAGCTCTTCCCCCGCGGCCAGCATATTGGCGCTCAGCGGTGTGATGCCGGAGAGAAGCTTATAAAGGGTTGCACCTAAAGCATAGATATCGGTCGATGGGAAGAATTGCACCACATCGTTGCCCATTTGCTCCAATGGAGCATAGCCGGGAGTCTTGCCCATAAGTGTCGAGGTGTTTTCGCCGTTCACCTCGTCATACTGTTTAGATGCACCAAAATCGATAAGCACCGCATTGTCCGAGGCGTTCACCATGATATTGGCAGGCTTGATGTCGAGATGCAGGCGATTATTAGCGTGCACATATTTCAATGCATCGGCAATCTGGCGAATATATTTCAATGCTTGAGCCTCGCTCATGGGGCCTTCACTTTTCAACTTGGCACTCAGCGACTGTCCGTCGATATAGTCCATCACAAAGTAGGAAGTACCATTCTCCTCGAAGATATCGGTCACCGACACTATGCCTGAGTGATGAAGCGAGTGAAGTGCCTTGGCCTCATCGACAAACTTACGGCGCAGGCGGTCGACAAGTCCTTTTTTCGACAGTGTACCCACGGTGATTTGGGCCGTGTCGTCAGCGCGGTTGCAGAAGTCCTTGACAAAAAATTCCTTTATAGCCACTCGTGAGTCAAGCATGGTGTGCTTTGCCTCATACGTGCAGCCGAAACCTCCGCTGGCAATGAATCTAACTATCTTGTATGTGCCCCCGCGCAATAAGGAGCCCGGTTTGAGATTTTGCATATTATCTAAGATTGACTGTTATTGTAGGTTGATTACATGGCGGGGAGTTTGAAGCGTATGGGGAGCATATACCATACCGCCACCGGCTGACCGTTGTTACGTCCGGGATAGAACTTGCCAAGCTTCTTCACTATACGCACCGCTTCTTTATCGAGGTCGGGGTCAACACCGCGTTCTACCACTACCTTGCCGATAGTGCCATCCTTCTGAACTACGAATCGCACTACCACCTGCCCCTGGATATGTTCGTCCAAAGCTGAGGCCGGGTATACCATGTTGTCGGCTATCGCCTTGAAGAGTGCGGCATTACCACCTGGATATTCCGGCATCTGTTCCGCCACTCTTAACACATTTTCAGTTTCTATTTCTCTCGCAGCAGGCTCTTGCTCTACTACTACTCGCTCTTCTGCTATGACAATATCCTTCGGAAGCGAACCGGAGCGAAGGTCATCAACACCCCCATACTTATCATCAGGGTAATTAGACGCATTGGCTACGTTGCCACCAATTATCATTATCAAAGCCGCTAAAAGCAGGCCTGGTTTATAATTTTTCATATTGTGAAATTTAGATCGGTAAAATTATTAATTGGCGAGTTTGAAGGTGATGGGGAGTGTATACCACACCGATACGGGCACGCCGTTGTTACGGCCGGGATTAAATGCCGGTAGTTTCTTGACTACACGCACCGCTTCCTTGTCGAGGTCAGGGTCAACACCGCGGGCTACCTCCACTTTGCCGATAGAGCCATCCTTCTGAACGACGAATTGTACTACTACCCGGCCCTGGATGCCATTCTCAGCGGCTCTTGGGGGATAAACCATATTATCGCCAAGAAATCTATATAGAGCGGCGTCACCCCCCGGGAATGATGGCATTTGCTCGACAGTACGGAACACTTCGTTAGTCTGCTGCGCGCGTGGTTCCTCCTTGACCATCACTTCCTCCTTGACAGCGGCGGCTTCGGAAGGAGCTACAACGTCAACGACACCTATATATGGATCGGCTGCAGGGGCATTATTTCTGCTATCTGCTTTGGGGGCATCATCTACTATACTAATTTCGGTAACGGCCATCACCGAGTCAACGGATTCCTCCACCGGGTATGAGGGGTATAGGTCGATTTCCATATCGTCGGACGGTATCACCTCCTCTCCCTCCAGGAGCAAGCCCCCCTTAGGCCCAAGGGCGTTAATATACACCACATTGTCGCCATAGCTCATGTTGTAGCCAATAAGCACTTTCTTTTCAGGTATGAGCACCAGCGACTCAATCTCCTCTTGGGAAAGCGACCATGGATCCCACTCCACCTTGTTCATCTTATTGATTTGCGCAATGGTGAACTTACGTGTTGGAACTGGCTGCCCATTGAAAGGGTTAATTCCGGTATACACTTTTTCCTCCTCTTCATCATCGTCGTAGACCGTACGAGCGTTTTCCTTGCCGAAGAGTGTTTTCCAAGGTACGAAGAAGTAGGCACAAGTGGCGGCGCCACCCAGTATCACTACCAAAGCCGCAATAAGCAGTGCCTTCTTCGAGATTTTTGGTTTTGTACTCTTAGGTGATTTTTTTTCTTTCTGCAGGTCAAGAACCGGTGTGGCGTTTCCGCCCTTTGGTGAGTCGATACGCGTCACCTCATCCCCGGTGGAATCGAAGCGGGTTTTATCGTCCATATTCTGTTTGGTATTTGATTGTGGTAATTATTCTGATTTATTTGGTATAGCGGTTGATGTGGCCTCGGGAGCCTTACGCTCGGGGTAGGCCACACGGGCGTGATAGATAGTGCGCAGTCGCTTGATAAACGACTCCTTGATCATCTTCACATCGCGGAAGGTGATTGGGGCCTCGCTATGCAGACCGTCAGCTATCTGCCCGTCGATAATCTTGTTGACAAGCGCGGTTATTGACTCGACGGTGTAATCTTTGAGCGAGCGCGAAGCGGCCTCGACAGCGTCGGCCATCATCAGTATCGAAGTTTCACGCGACTGCGGATTAGGGCCGGGGTAGCTGAACTTTGCCGGGTCGACATCCTCGTCGGGGTGTGCGTTGCAATAAGTGTTGTAGAAGTATTTGGCAGTGCCGCGTCCGTGGTGCTGTAGTATGAAGTCCTTGATCACCTGAGGGAGTTTGGCCTTGTCGGCCCGACGCACGCCATCGGTGACGTGGCGTATAATGATTTTGGCACTTTGGATGGGATCGAGTGTGGAGTGAGGGTTGACTCCATGCTGATTTTCGGTAAAGAAAGCCGGATTATCGAGCTTACCGATGTCGTGGTAGAGCGCGCCGGTACGTATCAGCGCCACGTTGGCTCCGATTTTAAGCCCGGCATCGCTGGCCAGATTGCTTACGGCCATGGAGTGCTGGAAGGTGCCGGGGCACTCCTGCGACAGCTCGCGAAGCACGGGGTTGTTGATATCCGAGAGCTCCACAAGAGTCACTACCGAGATGAATCCGAATATCTTCTCAAGAACGAAGATAAAGAGGTAGGCTATGGAGATAAGCACGGCGTTGACCGCAAAGAATGCGAGCATACGCGCCGATAGCTCCTTATAGTCGCCGTTGAGCAGCAGATCGACCGCCAGATACGACGCGATGTAGGCGCCGAGCACACATGCGGCGGCAGTGAGCAGCTGCGAGCGGCGCGAGAATTCCCTGATAGAGTATAGTGCGGCGATAATAGCCACAAACTGCACCACCATGAATTCCATGGCCAGCTGTGTGAACGGCAGACAAAGCAGCAGTAGCACCATCGATGTCACGAAGCCCACGCGCGAGTCAAAGAATACGTTGAGCACGATAGGCAGGATAGCGAAGGGCACAATATATACCGCCGCCTGATACCATGACGCCACAAGCGACGCTATCACACCGAAAACTACCAGCAGAGATAAGATGCATAGCATCGCCTTGGTGTTGTCGTAGATTTCGCGTCGCGACACGTAGAGGAAGCGCATCAGCGCCACAATCATCAATGCCACGAAAGCTATCTCACCCACCAGGCGGAGTATGGCCGAACCACTCGACTCGGCCTTGACCTGAGCCATCTTCTTGTCGTAGGCCTGAAGCAGCGCATAGAGCTGCGGGGTGATGGGCTCACCCTTATCGATGATGCGGCCACCCACCTGTATCGACCCCTTGCTAACATACACATGGCTCAGCTCATTGCCCAACAAAGAGTTTGACTGCTTTTCATCATAAACTATATTGGGCTGAATCAGCATTGTAAGCGAGTCGACATACTGCTCTATGGCCGGCTCGTCAAGTAGAGTCTGTGTGCCATCAAGCGACTGCATGAAATCAGTCTGAATCTTCTGTGGAGAGGTGAAGTGTGTATCGGAGAGGGGCGTGCCGATCTTGTTGGCTGTCTTATTGTACATGCGTATCCGCATTGGCGACTCTTGCGAATGCATCTTGTTGTAGGTATCATCGTCAATAATGCCGTCGGTGTAGGCGTTGTTGATTTTCTTCTTATATCGATCTATAGTACTTCTGCCATGCGCCGATAGCTTGCCAGTTGAGAATGACTGGGCAAACTCACCGAACGATTTCTTTGCATCATCATCGCGCTGATAGATTGGGATGAAGGCATTGCGTATGGAATCGGCCTGCATCTCGGCTCTTACCGAGTCGATGGGTATGGGCAGCTCAAAGGGGGCGGTTAGCAGCGAGTAGTTCCATACGCCTCCCGATTTGTAGTGGAAGCGCTGTTCGTCGGCACCGGGATAGCAGTATACGAGTATCGCTACCGCTACGATGGCCATCAGAATTCGTATTATTGACTCCTTGTTAAAGTTCATATAGCTTGATGAATTTAGATTATCGTATTCGGCTGGCGCTCTTCACGCCATTTACCTTGAGCATTCGTCGGCACAGATCCTGCACTGCGTTGGCATCGCTTATGCGCACGTTAAGGTCGCAATGGAACACCTCATCTGAGGCTTCGATGTCGACCTTGCGCAGGTCAAGACCCATTGAATCCGAGATTATCTGCACGAGCTCCATGAGTATGCCCTGACGGTCAACCCCCTCAATATGGACATGTGCCAGGAATTTGCCTGTGCCTTCCTCCCAGCGGGTGGTGACGATGCGTGGCCCGTAGCTTGCCTTCATCGCCAGCGCACGCGGACAGCTGATCGAATGCACCTCCACCTGATTGTCGTCGGTCACAAATCCGAGCACATCATCGCCCGGGATGGGCTGGCAGCAATCGGCGAGCTTGAAGTTGGCGCCATGCTCGTCGTAATGAAGCATGTAGGTGTCTTTACGATTGATGGGCTTAGGAGGATTATCAGTTGTGGCTATCACCTCCGCCTCCTCCGGTTTACCGTTAAGACGCAATAGCTTGCGCCACAGCGGACGCTTGGCCGATGCTCGCGGTGCCGGTATCACAAGATCGTCGGGGGTCACCTCCTCGTTGCCAAGCATCATAAACAGCTCGTCGCGGTTGCTAAGATGGTAGTTGCCCAGCACGCGGGTGATAAGCTGATTATCCTCTATGAGGTGACGCTCTTCGAGTACCTGCTGCCATAGCTTCTTGCCGCGCTCGATGATTGGTTGCTGCTCGCGGCGCAGCGCCTGGCGCAGGCGGGTTTTGCCTTTGGCTGTTACCATGAAGTTGACCCACTCGGGTTGGGGTGTCTGCGATTGCGATGTGAGCACCTCCACCTGGTCGCCGCTGTTGAGGCGGTGGCTCAGAGGCACTAACTTGTGATTGACCTTGCCGGCTATGCAGTGTGTGCCAAGCTGGGTGTGCAGAGCAAAGGCCACGTCGAGCACCGTGGAATTGTTGGGAAGCGTAAGCAGCTCACCCTTGGGGGTGAACACCACAATTTCGGTGGAAAACAGGTTGAGCTTTAGCGTGTCGAGGAAGTCGATGGCATTGGGCTCTGGATTGTCGAGAATATCCTTGATGGTGCGGAGCCACACATTCAGCTCCGACTCTTCGTCCCCCTCCCCTATCTTGTATTTCCAATGGGCGGCAAATCCCTTCTCGGCTATTTCGTCCATACGGCGTGAGCGTATCTGCACCTCCACCCAGTTGCCGTCAGGACCCATCACGGTGAGATGTAGTGCCTGGTAGCCATTGGCCTTGGGATTGGAAATCCAGTCGCGGGTGCGTTCGGGATGGGGCTTATATTTATCAGTGATTGCTGAGTAAATACTCCAGCATATACTCTTTTCCTTGTCGGGGTCATCACAGTCGAAGATGATGCGCACGGCATAAAGGTCGTATACCTCCTCAAATGGCACATGCTTTGCCTCCATCTTTTTCCATATCGAGTAGACCGATTTGAGGCGCGCTTTTGCCTCGTATCGCAGCCCTAAATCGGTGAGCTTGGGGCGTATCGGGGTGAAAAAGTCGTTATATTCGGCAGTGCGGCGCTCCTCCGATTCCTTGATTTGCTCGGCGATGCGGTCATAGGCAGCAGGGTGCTCATATTTGAAGCTGAGGTCCTCAAGCTCGGTTTTTATGGCGTAGAGCCCAAGGCGGTGAGCCAGGGGGGCGTATATGTAGAGAGTTTCGCCGGCAATCTTATACTGCTTGTTTGGAGCCATCGAGCCCAGGGTGCGCATGTTGTGCAGACGGTCGGCCATCTTGATGAGCACCACGCGTATATCCTCACTCATGGTGAGCAGCAGCTTGCGGAAGTTCTCGGCCTGGGCTGATGCCTTGTCGCCGAAGATACCGCCTGAAATCTTTGTAAGGCCGCTCACTATCTGGGCTATCTTCGGGCCAAAATGTTGCTCGATGTCCTCAACTGTGTATTCAGTGTCCTCAACCACATCGTGGAGCAGGGCCGCGCATATCGAGGTTGAGCCGAGACCTATCTCCTGGCTGGCGATTTTGGCAACGGCTATGGGGTGCATTATGTAAGGTTCGCCCGAACGGCGGCGTATACCCTGATGAGCATCCTTGGCAAAACGGAAAGCACGCTCAATGATTTCCACCTTCTTGCGATGGTTGCTCCTCAGGTATCCGTCGAGAAGATCCTGGAAGGCATCCTCAATCATTCGGTCTTCCTGCTGTGTGGTCTGTTCAAGTTGCTGAGTCATGCGTTTTTAACCAGCTATATGTGTGAATGTTGCGATAGTCAGTGTTGCTTTGCGGGCCACATCGGTTACACGTGCCGCCGCGGCGGCATTCGAGTGCCTGCTAATTAATCCACAAATATAATGGTTTCCGATAAATCCCCCAAAATTTTGTGGGAGTTGTGAAAGTTGTTAAGGACTTTAAGAACACATTAAAGACGTCAATTGAAGTAGCGGCCTTC
>CAZFEU010000050.1:0-15340 GCA_964517875.1 uncultured Muribaculaceae bacterium
CGCGGTCGAGTTCGAGAATCCAGCCGGCCACATGGTCGAGGAAGTAACGGTCGTGGGTGATGGCTATTACCGTGCCGGGGTATTGATTGAGATGCTGCTCGAGCCAGTCGATCGACTCGGCATCGAGGTGGTTGGTGGGCTCGTCGAGCAACAGCACGTCGGGCTGCTGGAGCAGCAGGCGGCACAAGGCCACGCGGCGACGTTCGCCACCGGAGAGTGTCTTGATAAGCTGATCGTCAGGAGGGCATTGCAGAGCGTCCATGGCACGTTCGAGCTTTGAGTCGATGTTCCATGCGTCGGCGGCATCAAGAGCGTCCTGGAGCTCACCCTGGCGTGTTATAAGGGCATCCATCTTGTCGGGGTCCTCAAGCACTTCGGGGTCGGCAAATGCTTCGTTCACCTTGTCAAACTCGGCTATCAGATCCATGATGGGCTGCACTCCTTCACGCACCACCTCAATCACAGTCTTATCGGGATCGAGCTGGGGATCCTGCTCAAGGTAACCTACGGTATATCCGGGGGCAAAGACTACTTGTCCCTGATATTGAGTGTCGATACCCGCAATAATCTTCAGGAGCGATGATTTACCCGATCCGTTGAGACCGATTATGCCGATTTTAGCACCGTAGAAGAACGACAGGTATATGTTCTTCAACACTTGTTTTTGGGGAGGGTAGGTCTTTGAAACGCCTACCATCGAGAAAATTACTTTTTTATCGTCTGCCACAGTAGTTTATTGGTTTATGGTTGATTTCAATTTCTTTTTCGAGAGGGCGATGTAGATGAATGTCCACAGGCCCAGCAGGATTATGAGCAGCGTCTGCGAGCCGAGCACAAGGTTGGCAAAGGCCGTTGACTGGGCGGTGTACATGGCCTTGTCGACGCCTGCTGGGATATAGAATGCCAAGCCGAATATAATGGCATACTGCCAGGGGCCAATGCCGCCGTTGGATGGCACTCCCATGGCGATGCTCGAAAGCACGAAGCACACCAGTACAGCCAGCATACCATGATTGGCCACCACATCGGTGGTAAACTGGAATGCGAAGAAAGCCACATAGAGCTGAAAGAAGTAGCAACCCCATATGCACACCGTGAGCAGCAGCCAGCGCCCTATACCGGGCATCTTGGCCACCACCGCAAACCCCTCCCACAGGTCTTTGACCCATTTGCGCATCTTAAGCACCACGCCATTGCGGGTTGATGAGGCGAAAAACCACCACAACCCCAGCACAAGCGCTCCCAGAGCCACCCATAGCCAGGGGGAGGCCACGAGATTCATCAAGCCCTCGATGGCTCCGGGATTCTGCCCTATGTACGACATCAGCTGGCCGCTGGCAAGGATGAATGTGATGAGTGTCAATGTGGCCACGGTGATGGTATCGGCGAGGCGGTCGGCCACCATCGAGCCGAAAACGGTGGTGAACTGCGCATTCTGCCGCTCGGCTATGTAGCCGCAGCGCCACACTTCACCCAGGCGCGGGAACACCAGGTTGACGGCATAGGTGCCGAATATCGAGTAGACCAATGGCATCAGCGGGGCATGAATATGGAGCGCGTCGAGCTGTATGCGCCATCGCATTGCACGGAACACATGGGAGAAAATCGATATGAGCATCGCGAGAGCTATCCACCAGAAGTTGCACTCATTTCGTATTATCTGCACCATCTCACTGAAATTGACAGTCGAGAACAGCAGGTAGCATAGCCCCACGGTGATAATCAGGGGCACCACATATTTCAGTATTTTCTTTACCACGTTTGCACTATTTAATGTTGACTAAAGGTTAAAATCGGTGAGAGCGTTCAAAGCTGTCCTTGCTCCACTTTGGTAGCGATAAGGTCAATCATCGCATCGTCCTTGTTTTTTTCGGGCTGGAAATCGCTGCGCAGATTTACACCGAACAGCTTGCCGAATCCTTGCCAGAATGTGGCTCTAAGCGGACCAAGAAACGCTTTGAGAATCTGGTAGGATGATTGGTCGGTTTCGCGTTTTACAAGCTTGATGAGCACTTTGGCCTGCTCCTTGGTGAACTTCTTAAACACCGGTTTATATTGGTTGAAAACCTCCTTTTCCATTTGCTTGAGATGCTGGTTGCGCTCCTTCTCGGTGGGGAGGGTCTCGATGTATTCGTATGTTTCGACGATTGTCTCGGCTATAAGCTTGGCGTAGGGAAGGGTGCGTCGCACATTCCTCACCATGCGCCAATAGTATTCCTCTTCCTTCTTATTCTTGAAACGCAGCTCGGGGTAAACCTTGATTTCGTTGAACACGAGCACCAGCACAGTGTCGCCGGTTTCGGGATCGACGGTATGATATTTCCCTTCAAAAATTTTGACACGCAGCGGCGGTGTCTTGTCGGGGTCGAGCTTATCAATAGGATTGTCAGCGTAAATTGACCATGACAAAACACATGCAAAGAGTAATATCAACCAGCGTTTCAAGTTCATTCAGCGTCTACATGAGGTTGTGGAGGGTAATCGATTGTGTAGTGCAGCCCTCGCGACTCTTTGCGCTCCTTGGCTTGCCGCATTATCAGATACCCCACGTTGATTATGTTGCGAAGCTCGCAGATCTCGCGAGATGCTTTTGAACATTTGAAGAGCTTTTCGGTCTCCTCATAGAGGATGTCAAGGCGGTTCCAGGCACGGTCGAGCCTGAGGTTGCTTCTTACAATACCAACATATGTGCCCATTATCTGGTTCACCTCCTTGATACTCTGGGTAATCAGCACCATTTCCTCGGGGTGACGTGTTCCCTCGTCGTTCCACTGGGGCACATCGGTGCGCAGGGCTATTTGATTTACAGCCTGACGGGCGTGGCGGGCGGCAGCTTCAGCATACACTACAGCCTCAATCAATGAGTTGGAAGCCAATCGGTTGCCACCATGTAGGCCGGTGCAAGAGCACTCGCCCACGGCGTAAAGATGATTGATCGACGACTGAGCGTTGATGTCGACCTTGATGCCGCCGCACAGGTAGTGGGCCGCGGGAGCCACCGGTATGTAATCTTTAGTGATGTCGATGCCTATGCCCAGGCAATGCTGGTATATGTTGGGGAAGTGCCGCTTGGTGAGCTCGGGATCCTTGTGGGTTACATCGAGATACACGTGGTCGTCGCCATTTTGCTTCATCTCCGAGTCGATGGCGCGCGCCACGATGTCGCGCGGTGCGAGCGACAGGCGAGGGTCGTATTTGTGCATGAATTCCTCACCTTTTAGGTTGCGCAGCACAGCGCCGTATCCTCGCATGGCCTCGGTGATCAGGAATGAAGGGCGGTCGCCGGGGTGATAGAGGGCTGTGGGGTGAAATTGTATGAATTCCATGTCCTTCACCGTGCCTTTGGCCCTATACACCATGGCAATGCCATCGCCGGTGGCCACAAGTGGGTTAGTAGTGGTCTGGTACACGGCTCCGCAACCTCCTGTAGCCATTAATGTCACCTTAGCGAGGAAAGTGTCGACCGTCCCCGTAGCCTGATTTAGCACGTATGCGCCATAACAAGTGATGTCGGGAGTGCGACGCGTCACTATCTTGCCAAGATGGTGCTGGGTGATGATCTCGATGGCAAAATGATTTTCAAAGATGTCGATGTATGGGTTGGCGCGCACAGCCTTGATGAGCGACTGCTGTATTTCGTAGCCGGTGTTGTCGGCATGGTGTAGAATGCGGAATTCCGAGTGTCCACCCTCACGATGCAGGTCAAATGAGCCATCATCGTTGCGGTCAAAGTCCACACCCCACTCCAGGAGCGCCTTTATCTGAGCCGGGGCGTTTTTCACCACCAACTCTACGGCTGCGGGGTCGCTGAGCCAGTCGCCAGCCACCATAGTGTCGTGAATATGCTTGTCGAAGTCGTCTACTTCGAGGTTGGTCACCGATGCCACGCCCCCTTGGGCCAGTGCGGTATTGGCCTCATCGAGGTTGGTTTTGCACACCAGTGCCACGCGATGCTCCTCGCTGGCCACTTTCAGGGCAAAGCTCATGCCGGCGATGCCCGAACCTATTACCAAATAATCGTATTTGTATGTCATTGGTTATCAGATATCAGAAAAATAATGACCGGAATAGGGTACAATTGGTTTATGATACGCAAAATTACTTACAATCAGCCACAAAAAAAAATTAATTGTCTCCCGACAATTAATCTTCTTAACCTTAAATCTAATACCATGAAAAACACGTTGCAAAGATAGACTTTTTATGTTATAAAACATATTTTTCCAGCATCGTTGACATTTTTTAACCTTCTATCGAGAGTTTTGAAAGTTGTGAGAGTTGCTGGTGGATATCGTCCAAAAAGTAGGTCTGAACCATGGTTCAGCCGCCAGTTATCAAAGGAGCGACAACGCACGAAGCTCGTCGATTACGTCGGCGCGGGTGAGTGTGCGACGCTCACTGAGAGTGTTGGCGAATTCACGAGCCACTGACTGTACGCCACTGTGTGAGAATAGGCGGTGCAGGTAATTGAAGTTGCGGTTGAAAAGATTGTCGATTTCGTCGTCGTCGAGTTGACACGCTTCGCGGCCATCGCTCACTACGGTCTCCTTGAGGGCGACGGTAAGCGCTGGTGATAAATTTCTGCCGTTGAGCACATAGTGACGGCACATGAGATTGCCGATGGCCATCGCGGTTGTTACCGAGAAGTGCTGTAGAATCTGATTCCACGCCAGGCGTGCTGAATATCGCGGATTGCCCGAGAAATAGTATTCGGGGGTGAATCTCACTGCCTCCTCACCCTCCTCGATGGTGAGTGAATCGAGCAAATCCTCGGCGTCGAGGGCCACTATGCTTATAGCCATGCCTGTCACTCCGTAGCAACGGTCGGTGGCATCTTTATATTTTAAGTTATTGTCCATAAGTCAATTGTTGTTGGCAATAAGAGCAGAGACAAATTGTCTCTGCTCTTGTTGTAACAATAAATTTTTACATTAGTTGACCACGAGAATCTTGGTGACGGCACCCTGTGTAGATATGCCTTCGCCGCTCTGCGACGCATACACGTAGTATACACCTGAGCGCACACGCTGTCCGTCGCGGTTGCAGCCATCCCAGGTGATCATGCCGCCCTCGCTGACACCGTTATAGAACACGTTGCCGTAGGCGTCGGCGATTTTCACCTGTGAGTTGTCCATCAATCCCTTGATAGTGATCCATCCGGTATAGTCGGGCCGCACGGGATTGGGGTAAGCGTATACGTCGCTGAAGTCTTCGGCCGCAGGTGCAGTATCGCTTGAGTATTCCATCAGGCCATATTCTGTGGCCATGATCACTGAGTTGGTGTTGGGCACACACTGCACAGTGTAGACGAGGTTATCGAGCAGAGGTGAGTTGTCGGTTGTGAACTGTTCGAGCACCTTGTTGCCTTCGGCAGCCACATGGTACAGACCGCCGGTTTTGGTGGCTACCCACTTGTTGTTGGCGCCATCTACAGCTATACCATATACTTCCACAGCATCGAGAAGATAATCGGCATATCCCGAACCGTCGTTGCGAGGCACTTTGAGGCGATTAACAGTAACATTGCTGTTAAGGGCGTTGCGGGCGCTTGAAAGCTCAAGTATGCCCGAATGGGTTGCAATCCATATGTGACCGTCGTTATCCTCCACCATGTCGTAGAATGGTATCACCGATTCGAATGTCTTGCCATCCTGGTCAATGAATTTGCTGATCACGTTGTAAGTGTCATCACTGGTGGTGGTGGTTCCTTTGGTGTCATAAACAAGGATATTGCCGTTCCAGAATCCCGACATGAACAGGATTATATTGGCATTGGATGGGTGCTTGCACACCAGGGAGCGTGTCTCGAAGGTGGGCACAAATTCGGGTATTTTCAGTGTCACCCAGTCGTTTTTGGTGGTAGCGCCGTTGCGTTTGGCGGCCGGGAGCATGAATACGTTGCCGTATTTGTTGATTTCGCTCGCAGTGAGCAGATAAGGAGTGATCCACAGGTTGCCCTGGTTGTCGATAGCCACTGACGTAGCTGACTCATACGATGTACCGGTCACCACATTTATAGGAGAGTTTTTGGCCGAATAGATGTAGCTCTCGTTCCATTTGCCGTCAGCCTGCTTCTGCATCTTTATCAATCCCTCCCAAAGAGCGGCCACATAATATGTGTTTTCGTCATTGGGGTCGGGACACATGTCCATAGCATCGTAGAAGTAGTTGGGGGCGAAGTCAAATCGCGAATCCTTCATGGCGTCGACCGGTGAGAGTATCTCGAATTGGCCGTTGGCATATCGGTTGATAGGAGCTTCGTGATAATGGAACTCAAATCCGCGGGCACGGTCGAGGTCGAGCTGGTGCATATAGAGGGCTCCATCTTTTCCGGGCTTGAACGCAGCGGTGCGACGCTGGTTGTAGTTGGTAGGACGGAAATAGTTGCTGAGCACGGTCATCGGAGTGGTGGTGAGGTCAACCTGCGCTATACCTTTGTCAGATGAAGTCCATGCCTTGGCAGGAGAATCCCAATAGTAGGTTTTCTGCCCCTGTATAGCCTCGGGTAGGTTGGTAGTGGTGAAGGTGCCGTCGGCATTGAAGGTGTATATCTTCTTGCCGTCGAGTGTGTAGGCCATCCATTTTCCATCCTTGGTGGGGGAGATGGCGTCAACAGCCAGTGCGCCGTTGAGGGCCACACCTGTATTGGCGGTCATTCTGTCGAAGTTGAAAGTGATGATCCACGGTATGCCATCCTGATGGCGATAGAGAGCCTGGGTGTCGTTGATAGGATAGATATTGCTACGCCAGCGGCTGAACCATGTGAGTTGAGTGAAATTATTTATCGTGTTGATTGACTGCGACTTCTTGATACCATAAGGCTGGATATCGTTGCCGTTACCGATTGATATCACCAGATTGTCGCCCATCACGGCGATGGCCGATACGGGGAAGCCGTAATTGCCCGACTCCATCACATACTGTCCGGGCACGTTGTACTTGACAAGACCGAAGTTGGTGCCCACATACATCACGTCGCCATCGAAGGCCACATCGTAGATGGTCTTTCCGCTGGTCATAATTGCATCGGCGATGTCGGGCAGGTTTTTCACGGTGCCGTTGTCGTAGAGTATGTCGATATTGCCGGTTTGGTAAGCTATCACAAGGTAATGTTTGTCATAGTTGTACCATAAACCGCACACATAGTTGTCGCTTAGTTTATTGGTTGAATTGTAGGCATACGATTCGTTGGTGTCCTTATCATATGAGAATAGGCCACCGAGAGATACGTAGTAGAGCTTCGATGGTGTTTCGAGCATCTGATAACCTATAAATCTGTCGGCTGAATAATTGGCGTCGTAAATGTGTGTGTCGTAGTAAGGCTTAATCACCTTCCACGAGCCCACAGCCTGTTGAGCCCATCCAGCGAAAGGTATCAGAGCTAAAGCTATGGCAGTGATCAGTTTATTAAACATATATTATTATATGTGGAGTTTGAGTTGATAAATTCTATCATTTAATGTTGGCAAGATGTTGCAGCAGCGCACGTGTAGCACGGCCTCGATGACTGATGCTATTTTTTTGTTCGTCGGTCATTTGTGCGAAACTCAACCCCCCGGAGCTGGCAGGAGAGAATATCGGATCGTAACCGAAACCGTTGTTGCCCACCGGCTCATCGAGTATCACGCCGTCGACGGTACCGTCGACGAGTGTTTCCTCACCATCTTTTATAAGGGCTATGACGGTGCGGAAACGGGCGCGGCGGTTGCTCACACCCTTCATTACCCGTAGCATTTTGGCCACATTGTCATCGGGGGTGCATCCCGGGCCGGCCCAGCGTGCTGAGTATACACCCGGAGCTCCTCCGAGTGCCTCCACTTCCAGGCCTGTGTCATCGGCAAAGCAATCGTAACCGTAACGCTCCTTCACCCATCTGGCCTTTATAAGTGCGTTACCCTCAAGGGTTTCGGCAGTTTCGGGGATTTCGTCGTGACAACCTATTTGCTCCAACGACATTACATGATATTGCCCCTCGAGAATTTCTCTTATCTCGTGGAGCTTATGCTTGTTGTTGGTGGCCATCACCAGTGTGGGGAGCTGTGCATTCATAACGTTGCTAAGTGATAACGTGATTTATCCTCTTTTATTGTAATGTGTTAGAGGTATGCGATTGAGTTAGCATTTATTAAGCAATCACGATGTTCACTATCTTGCGGGGCACCACTATCACCTTGCGTATGGTCTTGCCGTCGATCCATTTTGCGGCCGCAGGGTCGGCCAGGGCTATGGCCTGAACCTGATCCTGAGGCATATCGGCAGCCACGGTGATGTTAAAGCGGGCTTTGCCGTTGAACGACACCGCATATGTCACCTCATCTTCCTTGAGATACTCTTCATTATGCTCGGGCCACTTGGCATCGACCACGGTGGTAGGATTATTCAATGCGCTATGCCACAACTCCTCAGCTACGTGTGGAGCAAATGGAGCCAAAACCACTACAAGGTCGCTGAGCACCTGACGCGAGTGGCACTTGTCGGCGGTGAGCTCATTGACGCATATCATGAAAGCCGCTATCGAGGTGTTGTAGGAGAAGTGCTCAATGTCGTATGTCACCTTCTTTATTAATGTGTGTATGGCCTTGAGGGCACGTTTGCTTGGCTCTGAGTCATCAACGAGGCATTGGTCGCCCTTATAATAAAGGTTCCACAGCTTCTTGATAAAGCGGTTTACGCCGTCTATACCATTGGTATCCCAGGGCTTGCTCTGCTCGAGCGGTCCCAGGAACATCTCATAAAGACGCAATGTGTCGGCACCGTAGCGCTCTACGATGTCGTCGGGATTGACTACGTTGAACATCGACTTCGACATCTTTTCTACAGCGTAGCCACATATATATTTACCATCCTCAAGTATAAACTCGGCGTTGGCAAATTCAGGGCGCCAGGCTTTGAAGTTGTCGATATCGAGCACATCGTTGCTCACTATATTCACGTCGACGTGTATAGGGGTGGTGTCGTATTCGTTCTTAAGCCCGTGACTCACAAATGTGTTGCTGTCCTTGATGCGGTACACGAAGTTAGACCTGCCTTGTATCATACCTTGATTTATGAGCTTTTTGAAGGGCTCATCATCGGCAATCACACCCAGGTCGTAAAGGAATTTATCCCAGAATCTACTATATATAAGGTGTCCGGTGGCGTGCTCGGTGCCACCTATATACAGGTCTACATTGTGCCAGTAGTTGTTGGCCTCTTTCGATACCAATGCGTCGGGGTTGTGTGGATCGGTGTAGCGCAGATAGTAGGCCGATGATCCTGCGAACCCCGGCATGGTGTTTAGCTCAATGGGGTATCCTTCCTTGGTTTTCCAATTCTTGGCTCTGCCAAGAGGGGGCTCACCCGACTCGGTGGGAAGATAGGCATCCACCTCAGGGAGCATAAGCGGTAGCTCCTCCAGGGTCATCATCTGCGGCACTCCATCCTTATAATACACCGGGAATGGCTCACCCCAGTAGCGCTGACGGCTGAATATGGCGTCGCGCAGACGGTAGTTGGTTTTCACCCTGCCTATACCTTTTTCTTCAATATATTTCTTGGTGGCAGCTATTGCTTCTTTCACCTCCATGCCATTGAGCGAAAATTCTCCATTGCTTGAATTTATCATTTTCCCTTCCTTGGCATCGAAGCTCTGTTCGCTCACGTCGGCTCCTTCGATCAGTGGTATTATGGGTAGGTCGAAGTGACGTGCGAAAGCGTAGTCGCGCGCATCGTGAGCCGGTACAGCCATAATGGCTCCCGTGCCATACCCGGCCAGCACGTAGTCGCTTATCCATATAGGTATATTCTTACCTGTCAACGGATTTACAGCATATGAGCCTGAAAATACACCGGTCACCTTCTTATCAATCATGCGCTCGCGCTCGGTCTTTTTCTTCACTTGCTGCAGGTATTCATCCACCTTCTCCTTTTGGTCGGGAGTGGTGACCATCTCCACATACTTGCTCTCGGGTGCGAGTACCATGAATGTTACACCAAATACGGTGTCGGCACGGGTGGTGAATATATCAAGCACTACATCGGAGCCGGCCACTTTGAATTTCATCTCTGCTCCTTCAGAGCGACCTATCCAGTTGCGCTGAGTCTCCTTCAATGACTCAGTCCAATCCAGGTTGTCCAATCCCTGTAACAGACGCTCGGCATAGGCCGACACCCTGAGACACCACTGCCACATCAATTTCTGCTCCACGGGATATCCTCCGCGTATCGACAACCCCTCGCTCACCTCGTCGTTGGCCAGCACAGTGCCAAGTTTAGGGCACCAGTTCACCATGGTGTTGCCCAGGTAGGCTATGCGGTAGTTCATCAGCACGTCCGACTTTTCCTTGTCGTTCATCGCCGCCCACTGCCCGGGGGTGATGTCAAGCTCGCGCGAGGAGTAGGCGGTAAGCCCCTTTGTTCCATTGGTGGCAATCTGCTCTACAAGCTGATCGATGGGCATAGCTTTTTTCAGCTTGGTGTCGTAGTAGTGATTGTACATCTCTATAAATGCCCATTGAGTCCACTTATAATAATCAGGGTCGCAAGTTTTCAGCTCACGGCTCCAATCATAGCAAAATCCTATCTTGTCGAGCTGCTCGCGGTATCGCTCTATATTCTTGCGGGTAGTTACCTCAGGATGCTGCCCCGTCTGTATGGCATACTGCTCGGCAGGAAGTCCGTAAGCGTCATAACCCATGGGGTGGAGCACATTATACCCTTGCAGACGCTTATAGCGTGCGAATATATCTGATGCTATATATCCAAGCGGATGACCTACATGCAAGCCCGCACCCGAAGGGTAGGGGAACATGTCGAGCACATAAAATTTCTTCCTTGTATTGTCGATATCTACTTTATAAGTTTCATTATCTTTCCAATACTTCTGCCAGCGGCCTTCTATATCTTTGTGGTTGTAGTCCATTGATATTTTTTTTTATTATTTATTTCGATAGTTGAAGCATGCGGTCGATGGGACGTCGCGCCTTGGCGGCCAATGTCTCATCTACGTGTATCTGCGGCTCAAGGGTTTCGAGGCAGCGCGCTATCTTTTCAAGCGTATTGAGCTTCATGAAGCTACAATTGTTGCATGCGCAAGTTGAGTCGTTGGGTGGTACGGGTATAAACTCCTTATCTGGACACTGCAGCTGCATCTGATGCAGTATGCCGCTCTCAGTAGCTACTATAAATTGTGTGCAGGGTGAGCTGATAGCGTAGTCAAGCAAAGCTTTGGTCGATCCCACCTTGTCGGCGAGCATCAGCAGCGGCTTGCGGCACTCAGGGTGAGCCAATACCTTGGCCTGGGGATACTGTCGCTTCAATTCCACCAACTTCTCCACTGAGAATTGCTCATGCACGTGGCAGGCTCCATCCCATATCACCATATTACGGCCTGTGAGCGAATTTATATATGAGCCAAGATTGCGGTCGGGACCGAATATTATCTTTTCTTCCTTTGGCAGCGACTCCACTATGTCCACGGCATTTGACGATGTCACCACCACGTCGGTGAGTGCTTTCACCGCCGCCGATGTATTCACATAGCTTATCACGGTGTAGCCCGGATGTTCATTGATGAAGGCCTCAAACTCCCCGGCAGGGCATGAGTCGGCAAGTGAGCACCCTGCCTCAAGATCGGGCACAAGCACCGTCTTGTCGGGGCAAAGTATCTTCACCGTCTCACCCATGAAGTGCACACCACACATCACCACCACCTTCTCCTTGAGTGTGGTGGCCACGCGGGCCAGTGCCAGCGAGTCGCCAATGAAATCAGCCATATCCTGCACTTCAGCATCGGTGTAGTAGTGCGCCAGTATCACGGCATCGCGCTTCTCCTTGAGCCTCCTTATTCGTGCGGCCAGTTCATCGTTGGAGTTATCTACTTTCATTCTTTATAAATAAAAAAATTTTTTATAAAAAAATTATTTCTATGATGATGTATTATGGGTGTTGATACCTTTGATAACTTTATGGTGATTTGCTTGCATTTAAGTGTTATGAAAGCATGTGATTGGTTTATCTACCATTTATCAACATCAATAATAGTTTGTAATCAGCTATTTATATTACTTATCAACATCATGTTAATAATATGCAAAGTTAATAATTTTCTTATTATAAAGCTTTAATAAGTCAACATTTTACCGATGATAATGCCTTGATATCTTCACTATGAAATATTTTTAGCAATTAAAGCGTGGCTGTATATATGTGTTGGAGGATTTTGCAAATTTATTTGCTATAATTATTTCAAATCTTTATCAACACTTATCAACACACTTATCAACATCAAATTTTTGTTTATCTTTGTGCCCTATGAGCCACAATAATGAAAAATGGACTGAGATAGAGCATCTGCCACAGTGGGATGAGGAGTTTTATCACATCTACACTGCCAAAAAGTATGGCAAGTGGCTGATGCTAAAAACACTTCGTCCGGAATTGAAGGGAAATCCCGACTACGAGAAGATGCTCGACAAGGAGTTTGAGGTACGTTACAATCTGGCACACTCAAATATTGTGATGATTAACGACCTTGAGGAAGTGCCGGGCATAGGACGTTGCATCATCACCGACGATGTATATGGCGACTCCATGGCCAAGCTGATAAGCGAGGGTAAGTTTACCGAGGATAATTTTAAGAAGATTACCGTAGACCTTGTCAACGCCCTCGACTATATACAGACCAACCATATTGTGCATCACCCCATACGCCCCGAAACCATAATATTCACCGAGAATGTGGGCAACCTCAAGGTGATCGATGTGGGATTTGACCAGAAGTCACATCTCACTCCGGCTTCAGCCGCCGAGGATATAGAGCAGTACGGCAAGGTGCTTCAGGCAGCGCTCAACGCTCTTCCTAACAAGCACCCCGACCTACAGCATGTGGCCGACAAGTGTAAGGCTCACCGCTACCGCGACATACAGGAGCTGAGGTTTGCTTTGTCCGACCGTAATTCCTCGCGCCTTTACATCCTCATAATATCATTTCTCATCATCATGATCATGCTGCTGCTATGGATAAACTTACAGTAAAACCCATTAATGCCACCAAGCGCGAACTACGCGCATTCGTAAACTTCGGCGTAGACCTTTACAAGGGTAATGACTGTTACGTGCCCCCGCTGCGCTTCGATGAGGTAAACAATCTTCTCCCTGATGTCAACCCGGCATTCGACTTCTGCGAGGCACAGTCGTTTATGGCCTACCGCGGCAGTAGGCCCGTGGGGCGCATCACAGGCATCATCAACCATGCGGTAAATAAGCGTACAGGAAAGGACGACTTGCGTTTTGCCAACCTTGAGTTTGTCGACGACGCAGAGGTGTGCGACGCCCTCTTCAAGGCCGTGGAAGACTGGGGACGCTCCAAAAAGATGACTTCTATAGTAGGACCCATGGGATTCACCGACCTCGATCATGAAGGGATGCTTGTAGAGGGTTTCGGCGAGCTCGGCACCATGGCCACCATCTACAATTTCCCTTACTATCCGCAGCATATGGAGCGCATGGGATTTAAAAAGGATGTGGACTGGGTGGAATATAAGATGACTGTGCCCGACCGCGTGCCCGACAAATATCTGCGCATAGCCAGGATAGTGTCGGAGAAATACAAACTCCGCACCCTACATTACAAAAAAATCAAGGACCTGGCCCGCGACTACGGTCAGGAGCTGTTTCAGCTCATCAACCGTGCCTACGACGGTCTGTATGGTTACTCCCCACTCACCCAGCGCCAGATCGACTATTATATTAAAATGTATCTACAGATACTTCGACTCGACTGCATATCCATCATAGTCGACGATGATGACCGCCTTGTGGGGGTAGGTATATCGATGCCGTCGTTCTCGCGCGCCCTGCAGCGTGCCGCAGGACGCATTTTACCTACCGGCTGGTGGCATCTGCTCCAGGCATTGCGCGCCAAGACCGATACTGTCGATCTGATGCTCGTGGCCATCGCTCCCGAGTATCAGTCAAAGGGGGTCAATGCCATGCTCTTCGCCGACCTGCTCCCCAACTATATTAAGGCCGGATACTCATGGGCCGAGTCCAACCTTGAGCTCGAGGATAATGCCAACGTGCAGCTGCAATGGCAGTACTTCGAACGCCGGCAGCACCGCCGCCGCCGCGCCTATCGCCGACCTCTGTAGAGCTTGGTGGGGTAGTCGCACCTCACCTTACCCTGCGCTATATTGTTGAGCTTTGACTTTATGAGCTGCTTGCGTATGGCCGAGATGTGGTCGGTGTACACCTTTCCCTCCAGGTGGTCGCACTCATGCTGCACTATGCGTGCCAGGAAGCCGCTTATTTCCTCCTCATGCTCCTCGAAGTTCTCGTCGAGCCAGCGCAGGCGTATGTGCTCCACGCGCTTCACATCCTCCGAAAGCCCCGGCAGCGACAGGCACCCTTCGGCGCGCGACACCTTGTCGCCATCAAGCACCTCTATCACGGGATTGATCAGAGTGAGCCGCCTCCCCTCGCATTCGGGAAAAGCCTCCTTCATCGGGTCGGCGTCAATCACCACTATCCTGTCGTTGCGCCCTATCTGTGGAGCAGCCAGCCCTACACCCTCTGAGGCGTACATCGTGGCCCACATATTGTCGAGCAGTGTCTTAAGTTCGGGGTAATCCTTATCAATCGGCTTTGACACGGCGCGGAGCACCGGATGGCCGTATAAGTAAATTGGTAGTCGCATATCGGGTATATATGTTTATTTTTATTCAATCGATTTTGGGGCGTGACTCAAGGTAAGAGTTGAGGATAATAGCCGCCGAGATTTTATCGACCATCGACTTGTCGCGGCGGTCCATCCGCGACAACCCGCCGTCGATCATAGCCCTGTGGGCCAGCACCGACGTGAATCGCTCATCCCACATTATTATGTTAATGTGGCTCGGAAGCACGCGCCGCAGCCGCTTCAGCGCCGGCTCAATCCAGCGCATCGACTCCGACTCCTCGCCGCGCATCGTAGTGGGGTGCCCCACCACGATGGCATCTACCGGCTCGCTCCCCACATAGTCGAGCAGCCACTTCTCAAGGTCGCATGCACGCACCGTGGTGAGCGGGTTGGCCACAAGCTGCAGCGTGTCGGTAGCCGCCACACCGCACCGCTTCCTGCCATAGTCGATTGCCAAGAGCCTTCCCATAGCCGCGAAATTACAAATTTTTCATTTTACTTGGTAATTTCATCGCTAATCATTACTTTAGCCTCGAAAACGTGGGTTTAGACCCATGCGTTAACCCTCGAAAACGTGGGTTTAAGCTTATACATTAACCCTCGAAAACGTGTGTTTTAACTATGAAACGCAAGATTTATAGCAAGTTACTTCAATGGAAAGAGCAGTGGCACGGTCGCACCGCC
>CAZFEU010000051.1:0-14913 GCA_964517875.1 uncultured Muribaculaceae bacterium
GAGTGAGGGGACGTCTTTCACCTACTGAACTTTCGCACTTCGGTTTTTAATTTGCAGGGTGTATCCAAACTAAAATGCGCAGGAGCTGTGCGGATAGTGCGTAGGGCTCTTACACCTATCAGTTTTTGGAGAGAAATTTTGCAATATGGGCGGGCAATTGGTATTTTTGCAACAAAATAACAATTCTATCACAAAACCCTGCCACATGAAACTCAACTCTTTATTATTTAGCATTTTTATATTAACAGCCACATCGTTAGCCCACGTTGTGGCCGAGCCGGTGCGCTGGGTCGACGCTCGCGACCTCGACATCATTGGCACTCTGGCTCCCGACGCCAAGCAACCTTTCTCGCGACTGCCCGACTCATTGGCGCAAATACGCCCCGAGCTGTGGGATCTTGGCAGCAATTCGGCCGGAATAGCGCTACGATTCCGATCAGACGCCACCGACATTCACGCCAAATGGCGCTCCCATAAGAAGTTCAACATGAACCACATGACGGCTACCGGCATACGTGGACTTGACCTGTATCTGCTCACCGATGATGGCCGCTGGACTACGGCATCAAGCGCACGCCCCAGACTCAACGACTCCACCACCACAGTGCAGATTATCGGAGGAATGCCCCGACAGATGCGCGAATACATGCTATATATGCCTCTATACGACGGTGTCGACTCCCTAACGGTCGGTGTCGACTCAGCCGCAGTGCTGCTTCCTCCCGCAGTAAACTCTCCCCGACGTGAAAAGCCGATAGTGTGGTACGGCACCAGCCTTCTGCAGGGTGGATGCGCAGCCCGCCCGGGCATGGCCCACACCAACATAATAGAGCGTGATCTTGACCTCGAGATCATCAATCTCGGATTCAGCGGCAACGCCAAACTCGATCCTGAGATAGCCCGCCTGATGGCCCAGGCCGACGCAGGCATGTTCATAATCGACGCTCTCCCCAACCTCAAGGCCGCAGAAATTCCAGG
This sequence comes from uncultured Muribaculaceae bacterium, assembly GCA_964517875.1. GTDB lineage: Bacteria > Bacteroidota > Bacteroidia > Bacteroidales > Muribaculaceae > JAJPXC01. The sequence continues at coordinate 979 of CAZFEU010000051.1, forward strand.
TCGCATTGACGATTTCTACGCAATAATACGCACCGCTCACCCCGACGTGCCCATAATGCTGGTAGAAAGTCCATATTTCCCAATCACGCGCCTGGTGCCTCAGGTGATGAATGATATCCAGGAAAAGAACACCCGGCTACGCGAATTTTACGACAAGACTGTGGCCGCCGGCGACAAAAACGTATACTACTACAAGGGAGAGGACCTGCTCGGCGATGAGTGGGAAGGCACAGTCGACAACTATCACTTCACCGACCTGGGCATGATGACCGTAGCAAAGTCAATGCTCCCGACAATCAAAGCGATACTCCAGCAATAGCCTCAACAATGAGCCGGAGTGTGTCGGGCTTCATGTAAGGATTGTGGCACTTCGCCGCAAGCTGCTGCATGTCGTCCGACAAAGCTCGATCAATAGCGGCCTCGATGCTATCGGCATCAGGGAGGCAATGAATCACCGATTCTGCGGCGATGCGCCCCTTCTGACGCGATCCGATATCAACCGTCGGTATTCCTGCCGATGGCACCTCAATGATGCCGCTTGACGAATTGCCCACAACACCCTTGACATAGCGCAAGGCAGAGAGGTAGCGCCTCCATCCCAGCGATGGCACTACCTTGACCCTGTCGCCCCATTTGCGGGAATATTCCTCAATCGACTCGATAATCGACTCATGATCAGGATCGTTGTTGGGATAAGTTATAAGCAGTCGTTGTCGGGGGAAACGGTCAAGAGCCTCAAACATAGCCCGTGCTTGCTGTGCCGACGTGATCGAATCATCGGCAGTGGCCGGATGCAGTGTCACCAGCAGGGCACTCTCGCCGGGATCCCATCCCTCGAGCGACTCTACCAGCTCCTGGTGCGACATGAGCGGCACGTGGAGCATATTATACACACCGATAGCACCTGTATTGATCACACTCTCCGGATTCTTCCCCATTGCTATCACTCGCCGGCGATAAGGCTCGGTCGATGTAAGATGAAGCTGCGAAAGCTGAGTGATGGCGTGGCGTATCATATCGTCGACAGCACCCTGGCTCTCCTCACCACCATGCAGATGTGCTATAGGTATACGGAGCAGTGTGGCCGCCGATGCTGCTGCCAGCATCTCATAGCGATCGCCCAAAATAACCACCATGTGGGGCTTCAGGTCATTAAGTGCCCGGGCCATCCCCGACACACATTCACCCATGGCAACGGCGGTATCGACCGGAGAGTCGGTTACAGGAGTAAGTGGCACGCGGGCTGCGATGGTGAATCCATCGGCCTCTATATCGTCAATCGTGTGTCCAAACTTCGGATTAAGGTGCATATTGGTTGCCACAACCGATACCTCACAACCGGGATGCTGCCGCAACGCCGTGGCTATCGGAGATAGAAGCCCCCAGTCGGCACGGGTGCTCGTTATAATGGCTATCGAGCGTTTCATCGGATGGTGATGGCTGTAGTAATAAACTGTATGATGTCACCCTCGAATTTCTCCTGGTCGACACAACCCACATTCTGCAAGCCCTGGATGTAACATGCGTCGACCCCCATGATTGTAGCCTGGAGCATCGAGTTCATACGTTTCACCTGAGCCGGGTCAAATGTGCCCTCGTTAACACCCTGGGCGAGCATCTGCGTTAACATCTCGTTGATTTTTACCGACGCAATATGCTGTACGCGCTGCATACGCTTTGAGTCGAACGATATCAGCGATCTGAATCGTGTATAGTTATTGACTGTGTCACGGATTATTTCAAACCGCTTGGAGAGGAATTTCTCCAATTTCTCTACCGGAGGTAGCGGCGACTGGGCAATCTCGCGGAGTGCGCCAACCAGCAGTTCGCTTTCACGTTCGATGACAGCGTTATAGATTTCTCGCTTGTTCTTGAAATATGTGTAGATGGTGCGTCGCCCCTTGTCGGAAGCCGACGCGATGTCATTCATTGTGGTTTTCTCAATCCCCTTCTTGTTGAAAAGTTGACGGGCGACATCGATGAGGCGTTCACGTGTTTTGACTGCTGACATGAGTGAATCTAAAATCTTAAGCCTACGGTAGCTTCGGCTGAAAGTACGGTATTAATCATCGTGTACTTGCCGTTGAAGAAGAACGGCGCATACCCCTTGAAATTGAGTGCGGCAAATAGGCCGCGGTGGTTGTACACCACGCTGCCCATCAGGCGTGCCTGCAGTGCCACCATGTTGCAGCTCCCGTCGGACGAGTCGCCTTCGGTGTGCTTGTATCCCAATCCGAGCAGCGATGTCAGGTTGATGAGCCACACCCGAGGCTTTAGCGCCCAGTTGTGGGCATAACCTCCGATAGCCATATAATCGGAATAATGGAAGCGATAGGTCATCTGTATATCGGGGATGGGCTTGAAAAGCTCGGGGTCAAGCCCCGAAAAGTCGATTGTGGTGTTGCGGTTAAGATAATTGAAGCCCGCAACCCACGACCCGGCATCTTTTAACTGATATTTGGAGAAGCAGTAGGCTGCCGCGTGACTGTAGCGACGATGGTTGAAAATATAGAAGCCCAACAACGATTTCTGGTCGCTCTTCAGGCCGTCAAATGGCACCGACACGTAGGTATCCTTGAAAATCTCCCCCACATGTGTGAGTCGGGCACCACCATCGATGCTCTGATGCGTGTAGTCGAGAGTGAAGCGCGAGCAGGTGAAATTAAGGTTGAAATTGGTGCGCTTGCTGTGATTGTGAGCCAGCAACTCGTTGGCATTGAACATATAACCTACCGACACGGCCATAAATGACACATAACCTCCGATGTCGGCATAAAAGTCTGACCTTAATCGCACTTGCTCACGGTGAGGGAAGAAGAATGAGTAGGTCTGCATCCAGTTGAACGACTTGGCCTGCGCCTTCCAATTCTTGCCTGTCGATACCACATATTCAGGGTCGTAGGAGTTGAACACACGATCGCCCCAATTGTAGACGTTGAGCGCAAAGCGTGGGAAACGGGGATAGTCAACCCCGGGAGCGTTGATATGAAAGCCGTTGTTGATCAACTGCTTTATCCAGCGTGTGGAGCTGTGTCCTGCAGCTTCCTCGATGTCGGGCGTTACCGAGTCCATCTCTACTTCGGCGGCGAGCACCGCCGAGGGAAACAGAAGCACAAATATTATCGTCAATATTATTACTACTCTATTACGCATATTCCAAATGCAAAGATAACTTAAAAATGTCGTTGATACGGCAAATAACACGTAAATTTGCACTTATGCAAAGACTATTTACTACACTATTAATGATTTTGGCGCTGACTGCGGCCAGTGCCAAAGGTACACTCCCACAGAATCTTGGCAAGGAAGCCACTGTGGGCGTGTATATTAAGAACCTTAAAACGGGACAAGTGCTTGCCGATGGAAACGCCGACAAGGCCCTGACCCCAGCGAGTATTCAAAAATCACTCCCTGTAGCGGCGGCTTTGACTAAACTCGGTCCGGATTATAGATTTACTACCACCGTCACCTTAGAGGGGAAGCGTCATGGCAACCAACTACGCGGCAATGTGGTAATCAACCCCTCGGGCGACCCCAATATTGGCGGGCGCGGCAGCGAAGATGACGGATTTGTAAAAAGTGTGGCCGATGCCGTTGCCGCTACCGGCATAAAGAGCATCACCGGCACAGTGATTGTCGATGATAAGAAATGGCCCGACAAGGGTTTTAACCCCAACTGGGAAGTAAGTGATTCGAAATATGACTATGGTGTGGGATGGTGGCCTATGAACTTCCACCACAATATGGTACTTGTAAAGGGGCGCAAGAAGCGCTCACACTGGCAACCCACCAACAACCCCTCATCGGTGGTGACTTCCAAGATTATAGCCCAGCTCAAGGCCAAGGGTATCACAGTGGGCAAGACTCCTATAGCCAAGCCCAAAGGTAAAACTGAACTCATCTTCACATTCACTTCCGAGCCTTTGAGCGAGCTTGCCCGCGATCTGATGCACCGTAGCGACAATCTAATGGCTGAGGCCACTCTACGCGCCCTCGCACCAGGGAAATCGCGCCAGGAGGCCATCGATGCCGAGTGGGAGATACTTAAGCGGAAGGGTGTCGACTTAGGCAATACCGCGCAATACGATGGCAGCGGCCTCGCTCGCTCCAACTCAATAACACCACGCACCATGGGCGCCCTGCTCGAAGCAATGGCCGACAACCGTACATATGTCGACGTGTTTCCACGGTGTGGATGCGACGGCACCGTAAAGAAGTTTCTCAAGGATACGCCCTTTGAGGGGTTGATGGCAGTGAAAAGCGGATCGATGAAGAGGGTGGTATGCTATGCAGGTTATCTAACCGACGAGAACGGCGAGCCCACTCATGTGGTAGTAATGATGGTCAACGGTTCGGCTAAATCGGGCGACCAGATACGCAAATCTCTACAGGAATTTCTTTTAAACACCTTAGACTCCTGACCCACGCATCAGAATGGGTAGCCGATAGCCAGGTGAAAGGCCAGTGAGTTGCCAAATGATGTCATGTTGTAATAGCCGTGGCGCCCGGTGTCATAGGGTGCATGAATTCCTATACCCAAGTCGCCGCGTATCACCAGCATGGAGATGTCGAAGCGCAATCCCACGCCTGTGCCTACCGCCAGATCCTTGAGGAATGTGGATGCCTGTAGCTTGCCACCGGGACGTTGTGAGTCCTCCTTAAGAAGCCACACATTACCCGTATCGACAAACATGGCGCCATGCAGCGGGCCGAGGATGGGGAAGCGGTATTCCACATTGAATTCAAACTTGAATGTACCTGTCTGGTCAAAATATCCGTTGACATCGCTGGCTGGGGCGCGGTAGCTGCCGGGACCTATGGAACGCACGGTAAACGCCCTCACAGAGTTAGCTCCTCCACAATAAAACTGCTCGCTGTAGGGTACCTCCTTTGAGTTGGCGTAAGGGTGCACTGCTCCTACTGCGGCGCGGGTCACAAGCCACTGGTCACCGCGCCCAAGGCGCCGGCCCCACACAAGTTGTGTGGTACCCTTGACGAATTGTGAGAACGGGGTTCTGAACAAACGCTTCTCACCCTTCTTGCCACACAGCTCATAAATGCTCCAGAAAATATTGCCGGCCTCTGAGGCTGTAAACGTCCAGTTGAGGGTGTTGTCGTGTCCGAAAGCGCGGTCGTAAACGTAGGAAAAGGCCATCTGCGGTATAAACTGGCTCTGGAAACTAAGGGCCACAGCCGGATTTTTGCTCATTATCGAGTCAAAATCATAAGTAGTGTGGAGCAACTTAGTATACGTGAGTTTAAATGGGGTGAATGTGCACGAAGCATGCCGCGTGGCTCGCCAATCGTAATTGAACGAGGTATTAAACTGCGCCAACTTGAAGTAATGGGGACGATTGAGAATGTCAGCCCCAAGTGTGATGCGAGTCCAGTTCTGTGCACGCTTGCGGCGGGGTATGAACCTCGGCGCAAGTAGCCGAGGGAACGATAGCGATGTATTCAGCCCGAATTCATAGGAGTTGAACATCGAGCGATGAGCCTCGTGCCCGGTTTGCCATTCGTAAGTACCCATTAGATTGACCGAAAATTGCTCCCCACCTCCGAAAACATTGCGGTTAGTGACGCCAAATGACAACCCCGGGCCTATATAGGAGTTGGATTTGGAGGATGCGTTGACCTCGAGTGCCGCCTCAAGCGGACGGTCGAAGGTACAGGATATCGACACATCGAGTATACGCTCTCGGGTAAGGGTATCGGGCACCACATCAATCGAGATGGCATTGAATATACCAAGACGCGAAAGATAGGTCTGCGTGCGATCCATATCTCTCACGGAGAATATCTTCCCTTCGCGGAAAGTGACATTCTCATCAATCAGCGAGCGCCGAAACCTCGATGGCATCATCTGTATCAGCGTACCGCGCCCGGTACGCACGGTGTCGGGCGTACCACCCCCGTCGTTGCGGTATATGTAGGTCGTCACTGTGCCGGTGCGATAGCGATCAAGGGCCACCGGTGGCACGTTGCTGGCTATGTCGAGTTTTAGCGCTATCTGGTGGGGATGAATGGTAGAGTCGGCCATATACTCGATAAATTCGGGGCGGAAGAAGTAATATCCCCGGTTGCGAAGCGAGTTGGCTATCGTGGTGCGCACCATCGAGAGTGAATCGGTGCTATAGCGCTCACCGGTGCGCAGATACGGTATTTTATGTGCCACTGAGTCAATCAGGTGGTTGATATGGCAAGTGTCGGGGAGCAGGTGTATATCACTCAGTGTGTACTCGGGTCCGGCGTTGACATTGTAGCGTATCTTCGCCTTTCGCGGATTCTTCCCCTGCACCAGCTCATAGGAGGAGGTGCCGCTGAAATATCCATTGTTGTCAAGTATCTGGTCGAGCATATTCACGCGCACCTCGGGGCGCACGTCCGACACAAGTACCGGATCAGTCACCAATTTCTCATATAGCCAGTGTTTCAGCCCTTTGGGTGGATTATCCCAATTGTTGTAGACCCACAGACCTATCGGAAACGGTATGCGGTAGCTCACCGACCCGAACAGAGGATTGTTGGGCTTCACTGCCACAGCCTCCTCAAGGGCCTCGACAACCCCGGCCGGCACTTTCTGGCCATCAACGCCCTTGACATCGACACCCTTCACACCGGTATACAGTATCTCCCCCTGTGGGAGCCGCCGGGTTGTGGAGCACGCTGCCAATAGCAGCAACGCGGTGATGAATAGTGTGTATCTGAGTGATTTCATTGCTTTTTACTATCAGTAGTTGGATCGGTGGTGATGGGTGCGCCCTCCTGTGGCAGGGGTATTAACTGATCTTTTTTACGCCGGCGGGGAAACCATCGGAACATATCTCCGATTTTCTTGATCTTGCGTTTATACACGAAACCCACACCGGTCTGCGTCACCTCACCCTCAAGGATGCTCTCAAAGCCCACATGACGGAATAAGCGCACATACATAGTGCCGCTCTTATTGAGCAGATATTCAAAGGATATGTCGTTGATAAGGTTTTGCGAGAAGTTTTCATCGGCATTGGCATCGGTAGAATAGTTGCCACCTACCACAATCTTGAAACGGTTGTTAAACAATGATTTCGACACCTGATAGCTGTAGCTGGTAGTGGTCGACGATGCGCCATCGGTGGTCTGGTTGTACTGGTCTATGCCAAACGATAAGTCGACGCCCTTTATGTTGTTGGCAGCCCATGTGTTGAGGGTGGATTCGAGGAATGAGTATAGCATATTGCCTCCGATATTGGCGTTCCCCTTGGTACCGGCCCCGGTGTATAAGCCATAGAGCAGGATATTCATGGCCTGGTTGGCGCGCTGGTCGGGGCTCATCGACTGCAATTCATTCTCGACGGTGATATCGTCGTCGGTCGACAGGTCGAATGCCACATTCATGTTGCTCAGTGTGTTGGTCACCGAAAGCGCTACATCGAAGTTGACAAGGCGGGAGTTCTGTCCCTCTTGTGTCACATTGGCCTTGATGCGGTCAACGGCTTTGATGTTGAGTATCGGATTTAACATATCACCGTTAAAGGCCACATAGCTACCTTCCTGGAAGTCAAATCGTTTTTCTCCGATTACCGGCAGCGAATAGCGGGCGAAGCCTTTGTTGATGGTATACCGGCCAGTAAATCGTGAGTCGTTCATATAGTTGAGGGTATAGTTGAGCGTGCCTTGACCCTCAAGCTGCACCTTGTCGGTGCCATCGGCCGACAGGTCGACATTGAACACTGTACCGGGATCGATGCGCAGCATAGCGTCGATGTTCATCAACATACCTGAGCGCGCTATTGTGTCGGCCTGTGCCACCTGTGCTGTGTCGTTGAAGTTAACAAAGTGCACCATATCCCCTGTTGAGCGATTGGCAATCACTGACTCGGCTTCGGGTAGGATGTAGGTTACGTTCGTACCCGGGAGCACGTCGAGCTCGGCATCGACATTAAGGAAGCTCATGTTGCCCTTAACCTTTGCATCAAGATTGATAAACGCCTTGCCATAGGCATCAGCTCCCCGCGGACGGTCGGAGCCTACTATCTGCATGTTGTTGGCCCCCATGTCGAGATCGATCAATGGGTTGGTCATGCTGTTGAGATCAACCTTGCCGTTAATGGCCAGCGGATTGTCATTAACAGCTTTTATAGTGAAATTATTGAGTACCACTATATTGCTGTCTACCGGAATCCTTTCGTCAGAAAATACGAAGTTTGTGCCAAGCATATCAATCCTGACAGCGGCTGAATCAAATTGCAGATAACCATTGAAGCGTGGTGCAGTCATCTCCCCAGCGATCTCCATGGTGCCGTTGAGCGTTCCTGAGAGTGTGGCCACTTTTGGAGGAAGGAACGGATTGACCACCTTGAGCGGGAAATGTATCATTGAGAAATCAAGCAGGAACGGATGTTCGCTGGTAGAGTCATTGAGTGCTCCATTGACGGTAATGGTGCGAACGCCGTCGACCATCAATGTCACATCAGCCCTGAGGGCGCCATTTTTGGCTGTGGTAAGGTCCACGTCAAGCTCGAAGTCGCCCACGCGCTCCTTGCCATAGATGAGATTGGTAACTGCCACGTCCCCCTTGCCGTTTAGCTTATTATCACCCCAGTTAAATCGCATATCCGAGGATACTGCGCCGCTCACAGGTGGCGCAAAGGGGTTAACGGCAATCCAGTCGGCAATTTGCAGGTCGGTGACCTTCAGCACCACATCCTCTTGCCCCTCATACCCTTCGATATGATCGGTGACAAGCTCTATGGCACTTCCTGAATCATTGCTCATCTTGAGGTTGGCATCGATGTGGTGAGTCTGGAATCCGTAGGTTATTTCGTTGTCGGTGTTGACATTCCATTTCTTGTATCCGATTATCGGATGATAGGGTGCTAATGTCAGTGTTGCGGTCGAGTCGTTGAATGTGGCCATTGCGCCGAGCATATAGCCCGTTTTCCCTTTGATGTTGCGCTGATGGAGCATTATGGCCACATTATCGTCGGCCACGTAGCCGCTGGCATCAACTGCCGCCCACTCATCGAGGGTGCCGGGGGCATTGCGCATTGCACCCTTATAGAGCAGGTAAGTGCCTTGCTGATTGAGATCTAAATTTATAGTATCAAGTGTGGTGGCGCCCATCGTCAGCGTATTCAGCGAAGCGGATGCATGCATTACCGTGTCATTGTCGGCCTGTAGCCTCAGCGAGTTGAACGACATGTCGCTGGCTGCAAGCACATCGCCTATTATGTTGTGGCGACCTGCCGTGAGTGATATATCGAATGGGGGCAGCGCTTTTTGCAACTCCACTACATCCAAGCGTTTATCGTCTATTATTTTAGTGAGGTTGTCGGCTGTGAGTGTGAAGTGCTTCATCAATTGATCAAGCGAGCAGGGGAAGTCGGCCGAAAGATGCATGTCGGCATCATCGACGCGCAACGACACTATGGAATCATTCAGCACGCCATGCAGCTGCATATTCTGCTGCCTGATGTTCATATCCTCCTGTCGCCACTCAAGGTCGGCTATATTTAGTGTGGCGTCGATTGAGCGGAAGTCGGAACTCAAATCGGCTCCTCCCTTGAACGAGACCGATCCCGATGCTTCGGTGGCTGACAATCCAAGCGCCATCAGATCAAGATGACGTATATCGCCGTCGTAGTCCCAGTGGAGTGCCTTGCCCGAAAGGTTGCCGGTGGCCCCGATTTCAAGGTCGGCATCTGTATTTGCCGAGCTCAGCCGTATGTCACCATTCCCCCCGTCTATCTTCGCCACAAGTTCTATATTTTGGTAGTTCACCTTTTCATACTCCACTTCATCAATTAATATCTCAGCGTCGAGCTTCATCTTGGGCGAGAACAGGTCGTAGCCTTGACCATTGACCTTTATGCTTCCGGTGAGTGCTCCGATGCCCATGGTGGGGAGGAATGCATTTACCGGGAAGCGGTTGATATCTACATCGGCCCGGTATTTCTCAGGTGTTTTCACCCACGAGCCGTCGAGCGCAACACGACCCAGCCCCGACACGGCCTTTAGCTTGCCAGTGATCGCCGATGGCTTATATATCACCTCGCCGTCGAGCTTAAGTGGCGCTATATCTATCATAGCCGCGCTCCCCTTATCAAGGAATATACTCTTCGCAAAGTCAACATTGGTTACATTGCCACCTATTACGATGGTGCCGTCGATTTGCTCGGGGTCCATAGGGTTGTTGATTGACCCGCTGAGGTTTATTGACACATGGCGCGGTATGCTTGCGCTGAATTGCTTGAGATCAATATGTCCGGCGGTGCCGCTCAGACTCGCTGCAAGGTCGATAGCCGCATCCTCACCCAGGCCGCTGGTGTATACCGTCAGGTCGGGGAAGGCCAGATTGATGTCTCTCAACCCCAGATAGCCACTCGTCGCCAGTCCCAAAGGCAACGTGGTGTCGGTTGTGAGGTCGCCCACGCCCATATATCCGTCAAGCAACAGATGCGAATTGGGAGTGGCTACTTTGAAGTTGTCGACTCGCATCATTGTGGAGTCCATATCAAACAGGCCCGATGCGTCAAGCTGCAAGCCCGATCGCTCGCGGCCACTGAGTTCGCGCACGGGCACGCGTACCTCGATCAGCTTATTATAGAACGAGTCAACTTTTATTGTTATATCATTAGCCTGCAGGTAGTTGAAGTCAAGACCCGGCAACGGCTTTACTCCATTTACGGCGTAAAGTGCCTCCTTGGCCGTCAGACTCAGTTTATCTCCCCTCACTGTCCACGGCACGGTAGGATTTGGGTCGTAGGCTGTAGGCAATGAGTCGGGAATCACGGCGGGATAAATGTAGCGGGCTGTCACATCCCTAACGTCGAGCTCATTGGCATTAATATCATGTCGGCGCATGTCAACCGTGCCATCGCGCAGCACGGCATAGGGCACTGTAGCACTCAGTGTGTCAATAAGCGACTCGTATGTCATCGTGTATTGCACATTCTTGAGTTCCAAAGTATTGGCATGGATAAACCAGGGGGTTGAAGGAACAGTGTCAAGTGGCACGGGAGTAGTGTCATTCTTCAAGGCCATGAACATTCGTCCATTGCTCAGCATGGCCGCATCCACTTCTATCTTCGATGTTGCCAAACTCACCATAGCACGCTCCACATTGAGATCGGCCTGGCGTACTGTCATATACATCGCCGAGTCGGGTGAACCCATAGTGAATGTGGCACCCGATATGTCGGCGTGATTCAGCTCCACACGCATCCCCAGCAGTGGGAGCAGTGAAATGTCCAGGTCTACCGACTTTGCTCCGAAGGTAGTGTCTCCTTCCTCGATCATCAGCAAGCCGCGGGCATCAAGAGCAAGTGGGAAGTTGAGCCTGAAGTAGTCAAGCTGGAATACCCTGGTGTCGGTATTCATTCCCTTGACGGCCGCTTCTACGGCAATCGACTGAAACCAGGGGGTATATATAGCATATAACAGATTAGCCACCAGTAGTATCACCACTACAAGTAGCCACATCAGTGACGCTCCTATGACTTTAAAAATTCTCGTTTTCAAGTTCAATACACTGACCAAATGCGATGAATAATATTACAACCCATGTGGCATTGCGATTGTTTTGTCAAAATTACGTTAATTTCACATTACATCACAAATTATTCGTGTTTTTTTCACACTCTCGACACCGCCCAACAGTCATATAACAATCATTCACATTCTTTCTCCCCCTTTTTTATTACCTTTGTGGCTGCATTACACACTCATTCACACCGTAATATGAAATTTAATCTCCTCACTATACTCACTTCGGTCATCTCCATCTCATTGGCGCTTACGGCATCGGCTGTTCCGGCCCCTCCCTACCCCATTGAGGTGAAATGCGAAGATGGCTCTACCGTAATGGTCAACATTCATGGCGATGAGCGCTCACATTTCTTCACCGACCTCCAGGGGCATCCGCTGATGCGCACCGACTCAGGCTTTCGTCTGGCATCAAAAGCCGAGGCTGAGGTAATGATGGCCTCGATGCCACAAACTCAAGCACCACAGGTCGGTGGCTCCACATTCCCCACTATTGGGTCCCCTCGTTCGCTGGTGATTCTTGTCGAATTTGCCGACAATTCCTTCACTATCGATAATCCTTATGAGGTATACTCCGACATGCTTTCGCTGCCAGGATTCGATCGCGATGGCGCCACCGGGTCAATTTCCGACTATTTCCGCGACTCATCCGAGGGTAAATTCACTCCACAATTCGACCTATACGGTCCTGTCAAGCTATCGCAACCCATGAGCTATTACGGAGCCAATAAGAGCAATGGCGACGATATACGCCCCGACGAGATGGTGACAGAGGCTTGCGAACTGCTCGACGATATCATTGATTTCCGCAACTACGATGCCGATGGCGATGGCGTTATCGACAATGTATATATATTTTATGCCGGATATGGCGAAAATGACACAGGCATACGATCGGCAGTATGGCCCCACTCTTGGGATATCGCCCTTCCGTCGCCGACGGGTGCCGGACGCACCGTATATTTCGACGGACTACTGGTCAATCACTACGCCTGTTCCAATGAGCTGCGCGGAGGCACCGACAATAAGCTGTCGGGTATCGGCACTTTCGTGCACGAGTTTGGACACGTGCTCGGCCTGCCCGACCTTTACTCCACCCGCTCATCCGCGCCATTCACCCCAGGCAAATACTCGGTGATGGACAATGGCAGTTACAACAACAACTGCCACACCCCTCCCCACTACTCGGCCTACGAGCGCTACGCCCTGGGGTGGGTAGATCCTTCACCTCTTATCCATCCTGCCGACGTGGTTCTGCGTTGCATTGACCGTGGTGGCTACCACGACGTTGTCGTAATCAACACTTCCAATCCCTACGAATACTACTTGTTGGAGAACCGTCAGCAATCTTCATGGGACTCATTCATCCCCGGCCACGGCATGATTCTTTGGCATATCGACTACGACCCCGACATTTGGGACCAAAACACAGTCAACACCTCTGCGTCACACCTTCGTGTTGACCTCATTGAGGCAGACGGCATCCCCACATCCACCAGTCGCGCAGGCGACACATTTCCCGGCACTACAGGAGTCACCACATTCAACGATTTCCGCCCCTGGACCGGTGAAACTCTCGATGCACCCATCACCGATATCACCGAAACACCCGACGCACTCATCACTTTTAAATTCCGTGGCGGCAACGCTGGCATCATATCCGCTGTATCCGATCCATCTACCCTCACAATGCCACACCTCATTGTCTACCCCGACACACACCCCACCACAACTCTCCGCTACTACGACCTTCAAGGTCGCCCCGTCACCAACCCCACACCCGGCCAGCTCCTTATCCAAGCAGAGTTGTGATAGTTGTAAAAGTTTTTAAAGTATTGAAAGCAACGACGGTATCGCCATGCGGTGTCCGACCCGTCCGACTCGTCCGACGGACAGTGAGGTGTCAGATAGGCGGCCCTGGCCGCATATGGCTCGGCGTAGCCGGGCGTTAGGGTTAGCCTATGGCAAGCTCCGCATAGCGAGCGCAGCCATAGGTCAGGCACGACACCCCATCTCACCGACCTCGGAGAGGTCGCACATTATGCGTGGCTACGCCACCATCCACAACCATCGGACGCTCGGCCGAGCGTCCCTACAATTTGTTGCCTCCATCGGCGGCTGAACCGTGGTTCAGCCCTACTTTTTGGAGCGGAGTGGCGGGGATGCTCGGAGAGCATCGACCATCCTTAACCCCACGCTGTGGGTCGGAGACCTGAGCGTGGGGTGACTGGTCAATAACAATATTACGCCCTCGGAGAGGTCGTACAATGGTGAGGTATGAGGGTGTACGCAAAGCCCCTAAGGACTTTCAAAACTCTCAAAACTCCCCCAAACACAACAAGCCCGGGCGCTTTGGGCGTCCGGGCTCGTCGGCTGTCGAAAAAAGGGTGGCTGCGACCTACTCTCCCG
>CAZFEU010000052.1:0-5626 GCA_964517875.1 uncultured Muribaculaceae bacterium
CGATTGACAAGAAATATATGGAGAATCTGCGTAACAAAGCTGCACTATTCCGACACCTGACAAAGACCCGTAAAGGAATCGCCCTAACCATGATAACAAGTTCCGGACTTGTGAAGAACTCCTATTCAATGAATGGTATTCATTCACAAATCACAGCCGATGATTTGTTCGCATATGCATAAATTATTGCTTTGTAAAGCTAAGTTTTGAAGTTGCCAAAAGATATATAATTTGACAAGAGAATTCAATAAATATCCCAACCATTTATGCAAATAACACAATAATATGTTAACAATAAGAAATAAATTATGACAATGTCGGAGATTTTTCTACTGAGCCCCGTTTCTCCCCCACTTTAACAAATCCCCCCCCAAAAAAAAGAATGAGTAACGTAAGCCGAAGCTTAGCAATTACTCATTCTCCTCTCTCTCCAGCGGTGCGTACGGGACTCGAACCCGTGACCTCCTGCGTGACAGGCAGGCATTCTAACCTGCTGAACTAACGCACCATTTAAGAGCGCTCCGCGGTTGTCTTAACCGTTTTGCGAGTGCAAAGATAAGGCGCGTTTTTATTCTGTGCAAGTTTTTTGGCGTTTTTTTTTCAAAAAATAATTCCAACAGAGCCTAAACACTGCCCTGCAGGGCGTATACGTAAGCCCGGCGATGCGGAGCTTACCGCATAATGTGGTTGTCGTGGCTTTGGGGATTATTGTAAGCGAAGAAGGTCAAAATAATACATTCGAGTTCGAAGCTCACCATCCTTTATGTGATAGAATTCCTTTTCGTCCTCGACCCGCGGGAACAAAGGCTTAAATCCGTTACGCTCATAGTATTTCAGCGTATGTTCGGTATTCATAGCATCGACAAGGACATATCTACAACCGGTTTTATTATCGTCTGTTACAAACCACTTCTTTATGAAGTCCATCATTTGAAATCCTATGCGATATTCTTTGCCTTGAAATTCTTTTGCCACAGCGATTCTGCCAATAAGCACAGCCGGATAGGTCCGCCCCTGTTTATTGTAGGCGATAGCCTTATGGAGATGCCTCTTGGGGTTATTCTGCATGTGTGAGGTCTGTATTCCGGCATTAGCAAGAGTCACAAAACCGACAACTGTAGTAACATCTTCTGTAAGTACCCAACAATACGTCTTACCCATCAAATCTTTTTCATAGGCAACGGTATCCTTGTAAAAAACTCATCAAGGTCGGACTCACCACAAGTGAAAGGTTTGCAGTTTTCGAGCAGGCCTTGATTGACTTTTGCAAAATGACACTTTAAATCAATGGGGAATTTCAGCTCCATTATTTCTTATCCCAAGGGAATTTTAATTCATGAAGTTGCTTTGCAATTTTCTTTACCCATGCTTCATCTTCCGAAGAAATTTGATGCCGCGGTAATTTCTCATTTTCCTCTGCTTCGCGTACAAAATCAGCGGCTAATTCGCCGGTAAGTATAGGGACTTGTTTTATGGGTGTTGCCATAACTGTTTCAGTTTAAGAATACAAAGTTACGTAATCATGACAAATAAAACAATAGTCAAGACGTTAATGTACAGAAAAATAATCCGTAAAATGACACCCCGGGTGCGTGATTATAGGTGCTTGAGGATGGATTCGATGACTGTGCGGTCATTGCTCAGGCGGGGCACTTTGCGCTGTCCGCCGAGCTTGCCGGTTGATGCGAGCCAGCGGTCGAATGTGCCGGCGGGAGCCGGAATCACCTCAAGCGGGTCAAGGAATATGTTGCCTGAGCGTTTGGCCTGGTAGTCGGAATTTTCGGCTTGCAGTGCTTTGTCGAGCTCGTGGGCGAATTGTTTGAGATCGGCTGGCGGATTGGCAAATTCGATGATCCACTGGTGACGTCCGCGTGAGTGGTCGCCGGCGAATACTGGAGCAGCTGTGTAGTTGAGCGGTTGTGCGCCTGTGGCTTCGGAGGCCTTGATAAGTGCCCGGTCGGTATTGTACACCATCACTTCCTCTCCGAAGGCGTTGATGTAGTGGCGGGTGCGTCCGGCGATGGTGATTTTTAGAGGATTGACCGATTCGATGCGCACCGTATCGCCGATAGGGAAGCGCCACAGGCCGTTGGGGGCCGTGATGATGAGGGCGTAGACCTGTCCCTGCTCCACCTCCCATGCGGGGAGTGCCTGGGGGTATTCTTCGTCGGCCTGGTCGAGGGGGACAAACTCATAGAACACGCCGGCGTCGAGCAGCATGAGCATTGCCGGGTCGGTGGGGTCGTTCTGAATGGCGAAGAATCCTTCGGATGCGTTGTAGGTTTCGAGGTAGTGCATGCGCCGGGGGTCGGTGATGCGGCGGTATTGCTCGCGATATGGCCCGAAGGCGATGCCTCCGTGGAAGAATACCTCGAGGTTGGGCCATACGTCATGGATTGTGGTGGCTCCGGCACGCTCAATCACCCCCTTGAGCACGGTGAGAAACCATGATGGCACGCCGGAGATATTGGTGACATCCTGGTGAAGCGACGATTCGATGAGTGCCGGGAGCTTTCGTGTCCAGTCGGCCATCAGCGCCACTTGTTTTGAGGGTATGCGCACCAGATTGGCGGCGGGGTTGATATGGTCGATGAGATTGGCCGAAAGATCGCCCACACACACACCTTTGGGTATATCAAGCTCGTTGGCGAATGAGCCGCCAAGTATGAATGCCTTGCCGGCAAACAGTCGCGACTGCGGGTAGGCGTTGAGGTAGAATGACACCACGTCGGAGCCGCCGCGGTAGTGGTTGGTGGCGAATGAGTCGGGGGTGACGGGTATGTATTTGCTCTTGCCGTCGGAGGTGCCCGACGATTGGGCGAAGTTGGTGCATCGGCCGGGCCACAGTATTGACTTTTCCCCCCTTACCATGCGCATAATCAGTGGGCGCAGTGTGGGGTAGGGGGCTACTGGCACGTGGTGCGCGTAGTCGGTGTAGCTGCGTAGTGTGCTGAATGAGTGGTTGTGGCCATATAGTGTGTCGGCGCCGCGTCTTAGGAGCCAGTTGAGCTGACGTTGTTGAAGCCCCTTCACATCGCTGTAAGTGGCTGCTACCTGCTTGGCCCGGCGTGTGAAGTAGGGGCGTAATATGGGGGTGAAGTTGAGCATCGGTTAAAACTTCTGCATATCCACAAGGTGCTTGTAGTACTGGTCGCGTGCCATGAGCTGGTCGTGGGTGCCGGCTTCGACTATGCGCCCCTCATGCATCACGCATATCATGTCGGCATTTTTGATGGTCGACAGGCGGTGGGCTATCACCAGTGTGGTGCGGTTTTCCATGAGCCGCTCCAGAGCTTCCTGTACGAGCTTCTCGCTCTCGGAGTCGAGAGCCGATGTGGCCTCGTCGAGGATGAGTATGGGAGGGTTCTTGAGTATTGCCCGGGCTATCGACACTCGTTGGCGCTGTCCGCCCGACAGCTTGCATCCGCGGTCGCCGATGTTGGTGTCATATCCTTGCTCGCTGGCTTCGATAAAATCGTGGGCATTGGCTATCTTGGCTGCCTCGATTACCTGCTCGCGTGTGGCTCCGTTGACACCGAAGGTGATATTGTTGAAGAATGTGTCGTTGAAGAGTATGGCCTCCTGGTTGACGTTGCCCATCATGGCTCGCAGGTCGTGGACGCGCAACTGGCGTATGTCGACGCCGTCGATGGTGATGGAGCCCTGGAGCACGTCGTAGAAGCGTGGCAACAGGTCGGCCATGGTTGATTTTCCAGAGCCCGACTGACCCACTAAGGCCACGGTAGAGCCGGCGGGGATGTCGAGGCTCACATTGTCGATCACCTTCACCGCCGGGTCGTAGCCAAATGTGACGTTGTTGTAGCGAATGTGCCCGGTGAAGGGTGTGATGGTGGTGGGTTGCTCGGGGTCGGTGATGGGATTGGTGGCCGATAGTATCTTGTCGACGCGCTGCATCGATGCGAGGCCCTTCTGGATGGAGTACATCGCTTTGGATAGCTCCTTGGCGGGGTTGATGATAGAATAGAATATCACCATGTAGTAGATGAACGATGCTGCGTTCATCGAGGAGCTGCCGCTGAGTATCAGCGAGCCGCCAAACCATAGCACTATGGCGATGGCGATGGTGCCGAGCAGCTCGCTCATGGGGTGGGCGAGCGACTGGCGGCGGGCGATGCGGTTGGAGGTCTTGTAGAATGCCTGGTTGTCGGCATGAAAGCGTGTTATCACCTTGGGCTCGGCGTTGAATGCCTTGATGATGCGTAGACCCCCGAGTGTCTCCTCGATGTCCGACATTAGTGTGCCCCATTGCTGCTGGCCATGGAGCGACTGGCGTTTTAGCCGCTTGCCCACGCGCCCCATCACCATGCCCGCTATGGGCAGGAGCACAAGCACGAATAGTGTGAGCTTCCACGATATGATTATCATCATGGTGAGACACACGATTATCATCACGGGGTTCTTAAACAGCATGTCGAGCGATGCCATAATCGAGTTTTCGATCTCGGCCACGTCGCCGCTCATTCGTGCCATCACGTCGCCCTTGCGCTCGGCGGTGAAGAACGAGATTGGGAGCGACACTATCTTGTCGTAGACATAGTTGCGTATATCCCTGACGATGCCTGAGCGCATAGGGATGACGAAGTAGGAGCTGAGGTAGGTGACACCAGTCTTAAGCAGGGTCATAAACACCAGCACACCGGCCAGTAGCGCAAGGGTGGCCGATGGCCCCCAGTCGATGATGCACTGCTGGCAGATGTAATAGAAGTTGTTGACAGCCACATCTTTAATCGAAGCGGAGCCCCATGGCATATAGCTGTAGGTAGCAGTCTCGCTAATCTCGAAGAGCATTTCCAGGATGGGGATAATCACAGCAAACGAGAATAGCGTGAGGAATGCCGCCAGGATGTTGAAGAAGATATTTAGGAAAAGATACTTCTTATATGGCGGCACAAAGCGCCTGAGTATGGTGAAGAAGTCGCCCAATCAGAACTCAGCGTTGTTGGGTGTGCGGGGGAATGGGATGACGTCGCGGATGTTGGTCATGCCGGTCACAAAGAGCACCAGGCGCTCGAAGCCGAGACCGAATCCCGAGTGTGGCACAGTGCCGAACCGGCGGGTGTCGAGATACCACCACATATCCTTCATGGGTATGTTGAGCTCCTCGATGCGCTTCATGAGCTTGTCATAGCTCTCCTCGCGCTCTGAGCCGCCTATGATTTCGCCGATGTTGGGGAAAAGCACGTCCATGGCACGCACGGTCTTGCCGTCGTCGTTGAGCTTCATGTAGAATGCCTTGATATCCTTGGGGTAGTCGGTGAGTATCACCGGGCGTTTGAAGTGCTGCTCCACCAGGTAACGCTCATGCTCGCTCTGGAGGTCGATGCCCCACTCCACGGGAAACTCAAACTTCTTGCCCGATGCCTTGAGTATCTCCACTCCCTCGGTGTAGCTAAGGCGTACGAAGTCGTTGTTGATCACGAAGTTGAGACGCTCGATAAGGTCCTTATCGTAGTGTTCGGCAAGAAATTCGATGTCGTCGCGGCAGTTGTCGAGGGCGTAGCGGATACAGTATTTCACGAAGTCCTCGGCCAAATCCATATTGTCGGTAATGTCGTTGAATGCCACCTCGGGCTCCACCATCCAGAACTCGGCAAGGTGGCGGGGG
>CAZFEU010000052.1:5636-14485 GCA_964517875.1 uncultured Muribaculaceae bacterium
TGGAGTTTTCGGCACGGAATGTGGGTCCGAAAGTGTAGATGGCGCCTAAAGCCGTGGCGCCGAGCTCTCCCTCGAGCTGCCCCGACACAGTAAGTGCCGTGGACTTACCGAAGAAGTCGCATGAATAGTCGACAGCTCCATCCTCGGTGCGGGGGATGTTGTTGAGATCCATCGTTGTAACCTGGAACATGGCACCTGCACCCTCACAGTCGCTGGCAGTAATCAGCGGAGTGTTGAGATAGTAGAAGCCGCGCTCCTGGAAGAAGCGGTGAATAGCGTAGGCCAGGGCCGAGCGCACGCGTAGCACAGCGCCGAAGGTGTTGGTGCGGGGACGCAGGTGGGCTATCTCGCGCAGAAATTCAAGGGAGTGCCCTTTCTTCTGCAAGGGGTAGCTCTCCACGTCGGCAGCTCCATAGATTTCAAAGCTCTGGGCCTGAATTTCTACCGACTGCCCTTTGCCCATTGACTCTACCAGAATGCCCACAACGTGGAGCGACGAGCCGGTGGTGATGCCTTTAAGGTCATCCTCGGAAAATTTTGACAGGTCGAATACTATCTGTATGTTTTTGATTGTCGAGCCGTCGTTGAGAGCCACAAACTGTACGTGCTTGTTGCCGCGGCGGGTACGTACCCACCCCTTGACGCTCACCTCCTTGCCGGCCATAGCGGGGGCGAAGAGGTCAACAATCCTTGTGCGCTTTAATTCTGACATAATTATGCTAAATTAGGTTGTAATCGGTTAGATAGATGGCCGCTGCGTCATGCCGGCGGCTTTGACCGCAAAGTTACAACAATTCCCCCAATCGCGCAAATCGTCAATGAGGCGCCGAGGTGGAGTGGCGGGTGTGTCGGGCTTGTGTTTTATTGGTTGTGTAGGGTTCTGTCGATGACCGGCTTTACGATGTTTTCCATCACGGTGTAGCCTGCGGCGTTGGGGTGCACGCCGTCGCCGCTGAAGGCGGGATTCATGGTGCCGTCGGCACCGGCCTTCATGGCCGAGTGATAGTCGACGTATGGGATGTTGTGGGCATCGGCATAAGCCTTGATGCGCTCGTTGAGGGCGATTACGCGCTGTGGAGCGTCGGTTACTGACTTGTTCCAGCCAAACTCGGTGACCGGAAGCACGGATGCCAATATTACCTTTATGCCGTTGGCCTGAGCCAGTTGCACCATCGACTCGATGTTGGCCATCGTACGGTCTATATCAAATGGGTGCGTATTTTCGGCACAATCGTTGGTTCCGCCGTTGATTACCACCAGCTCGGGCTTGAGGTTGATCACGTCCTGACGGAAGCGTACCAGAAACTGGTAGGTGGTCTGCCCGCTGATGCCGCGCCCAACATAGTTGTTAGCGCTGAAAAATTCGGGATGCTGCCCGGGCCAGAAATCGGTGATGGAATTTCCGATAAACACCACGCGGTGCTCCCCTTTGAGCGGTGCACCCAGCTCCTTATTGGCCTGTGCGTAGCGGTTTTGTCCGGCCCAGTCGCGGTTCTGTGCGCAAAGTGATGCCGAGCATACAAGCGCCGCTGCGATTATCGAACATATAATTGCCGTCTTCATATATCAATACGCTATTGTCACATCGCAAAGATACGGTAGAAAAGTGGATTTAACAAGGATTAGGATAAAAGACGGTTTTTCCACAAGCTGGGGCCACAAGCTGCGTGCACCCGATGAGCGGATACGCACACCGGCACATCCACTTCATCCATTTTACCCCGGGCACATCGCTAATCTACATCAATTGGGTGGGGGTTGCTGCGGGTAGGTGTGGGAGTTTTGGGAAAAAAGCATTATCTTTGTGGCACCTATAATCACTCAACACTAATTTTTAATTAATCTAAGGGTAATAACGAGGTTTTGCAGCCTATGTGTATGGTTCACTTAACGTATCTATTCGTCACAAGCGATGGATTAAAAACCATTCTGCTCTTGGGGTAATAAGTTGCCAATCAAGTATTTTATGCAAATGAAGCGTAATTTGAGCTGCGTGATTGCAGCTGCGATGTTAACTGCCACCATGCTGACGTCGGTGGCACAACAACCTGTGATGATCGGTGGGGGCTCTATTTCGTCGGCCCCTCCCACTTATAAAGCTAAAACTGAGCAATCGGGGAGTGGCTTCAACGCTACGGCGATGCTATCGCGCAAGATATATGCCGAAGAGGTTGCCCCTACAACCGACGGGATGCTGCAAGTGCCGGGGCGTGCCATACCCACCAATGATTGGTGGACCGATGTGATCAACAACCGGTTCAGCGGCTCGCTGTGGAGCTATCCGGCGATGCTACGCACCTCGGAGGAAGGGGTGGAAATCAATTACCCCAGCTACTGGGCCGATGCCGGTAAGGAGGTCAAGAGCCGTTCATCAATCACGGTGAGCGCGGACGGCTACCGTGCCCAGGCCGCTATAGCTCGCGACTGGCACGACTGGGATGTGGTGATAGCGATGCCGTCGACCGTGGGTGAGGGTGAGATGGTGGTGACGGCGGTACATGGTTCGCCGTTCACCTGGATTGAATTCAGCGACCTTACACCCGAGGTGCAATTCAGCACCACGCCCACAATTTTTGGTCAGGCCAAGGGGTATGTGGGTGTAAAGATAGGTGATGACCACTATGGCATCTATTGCCCGGAATGGAGCCATCCAACGCTGAATGGTGAGGGGACGATGACATTCGCCCAGGGGACGCCCTGGGTGGTGGTGGCTCTGCTGCGCAATGCCGACGAGTTGGGCTCGCTGGCGCGATACGCCACGTCGATACCACGCGACACCCGCGTGGAGTGGGCCTACAACGAGTCGACGGCCACAGTCAGCACCCGATGGTGTGTGGAGGCCGAGAATCTGCGCGATAAGGGTGCTTCTGCGCCGGTGCTTCAGGGATTTTTGCCGCACGCTTATAAGTATGCGCTCGCGGGCTCGACATTCGGTTTCACTGACCGGGATGGCATTATCACACCCCGCGGCACTATGCTCTATGGGGCGTCGGAGACCGGGGTTTTCAGCTACTCCTACCGCTTCTCGGGGATGCTTCCGGCCTACGCAGCCCCTGATGCCTCGGCAGATGACAAGTTTAAGGCCGACGTACTCCATAAGCTCACGAGTGAGTATGCCTCGAAGGGTGCATTCGGCGGCGACACTTACTGGGGTGGCAAGGGGCTGGTGCAGATGGCCCTTAATATGAGTTTTGCCAAGCAATCGGGCGATGATGAGGTATATGAGCTATCGCAGGTGCGTCTTAAGGATGCGCTGGTTGACTGGCTGACGTATACTCCCGGCGAGGATACTAAATTTTTCAGTTACTATCCGCGGTGGGGAGCGATGCTCGGTTTCGATGTGTCATATGATTCCGACGCTTTCAACGACCACCACTTTCATTACGGATATTTCACCTATGCCGCAGCTCTGCTGTGTATGGAGGATGAGAAATTTGCCGCCGATTACGGCGAGATATTGACGATGATAGCCAAGGATTACGCCAACTGGGATCGCTCGGACGCACGTTTCCCCTTTATGCGCACCCTCGACCCATGGTGTGGCCACTCGTGGGCCGGCGGTCTGGGCGACCACGGCAATGACAACGGCAACGGCCAGGAGTCGTCGTCGGAGGCAATGCAGAGCTGGGGTGGGTTATACCTGCTGGGCGTGGCGCTCGGCAATCGTGAGATGCGCGATGCCGGTATATGGGGGTGGAGCACCGAAGCCCGCGCCACCCGCGAATACTGGTATGATGTGGATGCCCCACGACCGGCCAACGATGGTGGGCGTAAGGCATGGGCCGGGAAGGGCGACCGTAAGGGTAACTACGACTACACGCAATACCTCTATGCCTACAACTCAAATATCACGGGTAAGGGTATAGGATGGTGGACGTGGTTTGGGGGCGACCCGCTGTATATGCATGGCATACAGTGGATGCCGATTTCGCCGGCGCTCGACTATCTGTCGTGGGATACCGACTTCGTGTCCTGGGCTCTCGACGATATGCTTTCGGGAGCAAATTCGACATACTCTCACTCATGGTTTGAAAACACTTACAATAGCGATAATAACGAGCGCATCGAGCCGCTGGCCTACAACGACTGGGGCAACGTGGCATTGATGTATATGCAGCGGTTCGACCCTGCGGGAGCATCCGACATCTTTGATCGGGCACTTAGCCGCGGGCTGCACATAGCCACTTCGGTGAGCACGTCGCACATCTCCTACTATGTGATACACAACCATTTGACCTATGGCGCTCCGGATTTCACAGTTTATGCCGACATGCCAACGGCTCAGATGACCCGGCGCCACGGGATGACCTACTACCATGTATATAACCCCGATGCCGATGATCGTGTGGTGCGCTTCTACGATGCCAACAATGCGCTGATAAAGAGTGTAAACGCACCCGCCGGGCGACTCGTGGCCATCAGCGCCGATCCCACAGCCTCATCGCTGCGGGTAGCGGTAGAGGGTGGATCAATCATACCGCCGGGCGAAAGTGCTGTGGTAAGCGCAGATGTGCTCGACCAATATGGGGCCAGGATGTACGACCATCAAGTGTTGATGTCCCTGTCTGAAGGCGCACCGGCTTCAATCTCGGGGCATAGCGTCGCGGTCAACTCATCGGCCACCAAGGGCACAAAATTCACTCTGCGACTCACCAGCGGCACCCTCAGCCGTGAAATAGAGCTGACGGTCAACGACCGCCCGATAGCGGCAAGCTGCACCATCACAGGTGTGCCTGAGATGATAGAGCGGGGCAACGCCGTGGAGATGCAGCTGGATGTCACAGACCAGTATGGCACAACCACCACCCCTTGCGATGTGACTTGGACGGCAGTGGATGCCCAAGGCTCAACAAGCCCCCTCGACAATCCGGCAACATTCAATCGTGCGGGAGTTTATACCATCCAGGCCCGTTCGGCCGCCATGGGGGCAAAGGCCGAGTCACAGCTATTTGTCACACCCGCATTGCCGCTGGTATCGCTAAATGCCAACGTGATGGCTTCGAGCGCCGAGAATGTGGGCACTCTTCCTCAGGGAGCTGTCGACGGTGATACAGGCACCCGCTGGGGGAGCGCCCATACCGATGATGAGTGGTTTGTGGTAGACTTGGGTGAGCAGTGCTATGTGTCGAGGGTGGCCATAATCTGGGAGGCTGCCTATGCCCGGAACTACGAGGTGCAGACAGCCCCCGCTGATGCGCCGACCACGACGATTACAGTTAATTATGCAGGCACTGCGCGCAGCATCACCATCCCCACCGACGATGCATGGACCACCGTGGCCGCTGTGCAGCTCAATCAGGCCGGGGAGAATGTAACACCACTCAACACCTCGGCCCGATACATACGCATCAAGGGTGTTGAACGAGCCACTACCTATGGTTATTCATTCTATGAGATAAGTGTTTATGGACTTCGGGGCTCTATAGCTGACGACGCTCTGATAGGGATAGATTTCGCCCTGCCTCAGGCCGTTGACTCAGGAGCGACCGTAATCCTCGAGCCTGTGGGGTATCGGCGCGACGGCACCACCCGGCGCGACATGTCCGTGAGCTGGACGGCCAATAAGGAGGCCGTATTTGTCGGAAACCGCTTCACCCCCACATCGCACGGTGCCTACACCATCACCGCCACGGTGGCAGGAGCGGGCTCGAGCGTGGCCCACATATTCGTCAACGAAGTGGAGCGTCCGGTGGGCGTAACATTCGAAAGCGACACATACACTGCCATCACCGGACACACAACGAAGATACCATATGTGGTAATGAGTCAATTCCTTGCACCCTATACCGGGTCGGCCGACAACCTCCGTGCGGTAGTGCTCGATGATAGTGGTTATCCTACCGACGATGCGCAATTTGACATCACCACAAGCATGTTCACATCCGATGTTCGCGGAGTATACTCTATTGAGTTTGAGGGACTCGGAACGTGCAGGGTGAATGTCATTAACATGTCGGAACTGAATCTCGCCCTCAATAAGCGCGCCACGGCATCGAGTGTGCTTGGTGGCAATAAGGCATCGATGGCCGTCGACGGCAACCAGGGTACACGATGGGAGAGCGAGTGGTCGCAACCCCACCACATTTCGGTAGACCTCGGCAAGGAGTACAATGTGGACCGCGTGGTAATAGCTTGGGAGGGAGCTTACGCCAAGTCATACCGCCTGCAATCGTCGACCGACGGCACTACGTGGAGCGACTTCTATGCGCAGCCCTCATCAAAGGGAGGAAATGAGGAAATTACATTTGCACCGGTGAAGATGCGCCATCTGCGTGTGTGCTGCGACGACCGCGCCCTGCAAGCTTACGGCTTCTCGATTTACGAGCTCGAAGCCTACGGCAACGAGGTGGCCAACGACATTGACTCCCTCCCCGCTGATGCTGCCTGCACCGATGCCGAGATGTGGTACAACCTGCAAGGAGTGCGCATAACTCGCCCCACCACCCCCGGCCTCTACATCCGCCTCACCCCCTCCGGCCCCACAAAACTATTCATCCCATAATCAATTAGCTGAAAATCAATGATGATTATCTGTTGGATAGTTACTATGGGTTGCGGTAACGTTTATTTTTACTAATTTTGGGGGCTGTTTTAATTGTGAAAATATTAAGAAATGTGCAAGTCCATCTTTCCTGAAACATTACAAACCCACTATATAGGAGTTGATGATTTACATCTCGATCTGTTTGAGGGGATGTATCCCATTCCGGCAGGAGTGTCGTATAATTCATATCTCATTGATGCCGAAAAAATTGCAGTGATTGACTCGGTAGAGTTTAACTTTGCTGACGAATGGCTGCAGAAGCTCGAGCAGGCATTGGGCGGGCGCGAGCCACACTACATAGTGGTGCAGCACGCTGAGCCCGATCATTCGGGAAGTCTTGGCGCATTTCTGCGCCGTTACCCCGCGGCAAAGGTGGTAGCCACGGTGGCAGGCTTGAAGTTTCTGGCTAATTTGTTGCCAGATGTCGACCTAAAGTCAACCTCGGTAGCTGTGCGCGATGGCGACACCCTGTCGCTGGGCAATCATCAGCTGCGCTTCATCACTGCCCCGCTGGTTCACTGGCCCGAGGTAATGATGACCTACGATGATGCTACGGGCATACTCTTCACTGCTGATGCATTCGGCACATTCTCGTGCGCCGGAGCGGAAGATGGTTGGCCTGATGAAGCACGCCGCTATTACTCTAACATAGTGGGCCGATTCGGCACGAATGTGGCTTCAGTGCTACAAAAGCTTCAGCCGCTCGCCGTCACGGCCATAGCGCCTCTCCACGGCCCTGTGCTTACCGACAATATTGAGCGGAATGTGTCGCTTTACCGCCAGTGGAGCAGCTATCAGCCTGAGAGCGAAGATGATGTGTTGATAGCCTATGCGTCGGTATATGGGGGTACGGCCCGCGCAGCCGAGAGGCTTGCTGATATCTTGCGGGAGCGCGGAGTGCGTGTGTCGCTCATCGATCTGTGCCGCACACACTTATCGTATGCCGTGGCCGAAGCTTTCCGTGTGCGCAACATTGTGCTCTGTTCGGTAACTCTTGATGGCGACCTATATCCCCCGATGTATAATTTTATCCATCACCTTATACTTAAAAAGCTTATGGGCCGACGCTTTGCACTCATCGAAAACGGTACGTGGGCCCCGGTTGCCGCCGCCAAAATGACCGAAATGCTTGCCAAACTTCCCGATGCTACAATCATCCAACCCACCTTGACCATACGCGGCCGCATTACCGACACCGACATCCCCACCCTTGAAACCATAGCCACCAACATCATCAGCCGCTAATCTCCCCCCGCTATGGGTCATAGCCGGGATGCCGTCGCCAATATATTGTGGATAAAGGCCGATTTGGCGTCGGTGTAGCCGTCGCGGTTATGCCGATATTCGGGCAACAGGCTCAGTTTCAGCGCTTGATATTCTGCTGCTACCGATGGATTATCTCGCAGATAATCACGAAATGCAATCTCCTTGTTGTCGCCAAATTCGTGGAAATGAATGTGATATACCTTTTGGGCGTACCCCTCGGGGGTGTAACCCTTGTTGAACGCAAGCCTTTTGTCGGACTCATTCATCAGGATATATCCCGCTCCCTCCATTAATGTGATAATCTCGTCTTTATTGTTTAGAGATAGCTCTACCAAGATGTCGATTATTGGCTTTGCTTTGATACAGGGAATTGCCGTGCTCCCGATATGGCTGATTAGCGGAGCAAATTTTCCCAGCAAGCGATCAAGACGTGCCATTTCGTCCCTGGCCCAATCGGGCCACTGCGGATTATAATCCACAATCTCTATGGGAAATAGCTCCCATAGCTCTTGCAAAGTCATATCTTGAAGGCGCCTACTCATGCCACAAATTTACATCTTTTCCTCGAAGCGTTTTGACCAGATACGATAAAAATGATGCACATAGCCCAATTCCCATACTGCGATTTTTTCTCCCTGTGCAAATTAAAAACCGAAGTGCGAAAGTTCAGTTGATGAAAGGCCCCCTCACTCTCCTCGGGAGGGGATGCCACAGCGGCGGGGGCTGTCGAGTCAGCCCCCAAGAGCGGACGCAAGCAGATTGCAAGCAATACAAATAAAAAAGGAGACCGAAGTCTCCCTAAGATTAACTAATTTTGTATTGCTAATGTACAATCACTTAATCTCAGCACAAAGGTCGCAAATTTTTGCGTATAGACAATGCGGTAAGTCGGCAAACTTTATCGCAAAAGAGTTAGGCGTGCATCAGTCAACGATTTACCGGGAGCTGAAACGCAATAGTAATAAACGCGGGGGCTATGCCTTCAATGCCCATGAGATGGCTTTGGAGAGACGGGAACGTATCAAGAAGAACGGTACAA
>CAZFEU010000053.1:0-14233 GCA_964517875.1 uncultured Muribaculaceae bacterium
CGAATCCCTCAGCGCCCACACACACAGCGGGTCGCAACGATGAGTTGCGACCCGCATTGTGTTTTGAAAGTTTTGAAAGTTTTGAAAGTTGTGAGAATTTCTCCAATAATTCCAATAACTCCAATTTTTTACCGCGGCTCGGCGGCTCCGCTGTCGTATTACTTTGCGACGATCTTGGTCACGGTATTGCCTTGGCGGCGGATGTAGAGCTGGCCGGGTATGGGATTGGCCACTCGGATGCCCTGAAGGTTGTAGTACACGGCGGGTGTGTCGGTGTGCTCGGCGGTGATGGTGCTCACACCTGACGAGGGGCGGAATTCGAGGGTCTCGGACGGGTCGGAGCTGAGTCGAGTGATGTAGCCGAGGTTGAGATAGGGCACGCGCTGGTAGGCGGTGACGTTGACCATATAATATGTGTCATTGACGTAGGGGGCGGTGAATGTGGCCTCGGTGTCGCGTGTGTCGACCGATGCGTGTGGAAGCTCCATCACACCTCCCTGAGGAAATTTTACGCGAATCAACAGGCTGTTGATAAACACGTTGCCCTTATTGTCGCTATTGGGCACCGGAGCTATAGTGAGGTAGCCCGGGGTCTTGCCGGTGGGGAGTGCTGTCTTGTACTCGCTGAACTCAGAGGTGGTGGTGAAGGTGTCGGAAATCTCTTTTTTCAGGCCCGATGGCAGTTCGGTGTAGTAGGTCACTGCCACATCATTGCCGTAGGTCGAAGCCATGTTGAGCGTGATGTTGAGATAGCCGGTCGAGGTGTCGTCAAGCACGTAGTCGGGTGAGCGTAGCTTTGCACCGAAGCCATATTTTGCGAGATCGGCGTCATATTCCACGCCTACGGCATGTCCGGCGGTGGCGTTGAGCGTGAACTCCCATCCGGGGAGCTGCGGATATGTGGCGAGCTGATTCTCATCGTCGACAAATGGTTGGGCCACAGAGCCTTTGCCGTCGAAGTCGCTGAAGTCGGCTGAGGCTATTGCATAGGTCTCATCGGCGGGAGCTGTGTAATGGGTGCGAACTGTGGCTGTGTATTCGGTGGCTCCACCCACTGCGTCCCAGCTCAGTCGGAAACCACCGTCGGTATCGTCGATGGAGAGTCCTGAGGGGGTGGCGAGCTTATACACATTAATAATATTGGACTTGGCCGAAGTTGAGGTGCCGTCGGTGGCGCATACATAGTATTGGTACTTAGCCCCGGGGGTTATACCCTCCACCACATACTCGGTGGCGGTGGTGTAGGCGTCGGCCAGGAAGTAGGGCTGGATCAGGGTGCGCTTGTCGTCGTCATATTCACCCACGGTGAGGTAATAGCCGGTGGCACCGTCAACGGGCTGCCAGTGCGCTGTAAATGATACTCCCGTAAAGTCGGTGTAGGTATCGGCCATAGGGGCTTTGAGTGCGGCGAAAGCGTCGGCCGATGTGCTTGCTGCTGCCATGGCAACCAGCAAGGCTGAAAGATAATTGCGTGATAATGTCATTGATAGAGACTGGTGTTAGTACTATGATAAATGTGTGAATGAACGGTGATGAGGTGGGAGCAGGTCAGTCGAACAGCCCACCTAAGGGCAGGTCGCGAGAGGCACCGAGGTGCGAGTAGGCCAGGTCGGTTACTTCGCGTCCGCGGGGTGTGCGTTTTATGAAGCCCTCTTTGATTAGGAATGGCTCGTACACCTCCTCGATTGTGCCGGGATCCTCGCCTAAGGCCGTGGCGATGGTGGTGAGCCCTACGGGTCCACCCTTGAATTTAGTGATGATCGTGGTGAGAATCTTGTTGTCGATTTCATCGAGACCGTAGCGGTCAATGTTGAGTGCTTCGAGCGCATAGCGGGCGATGGCCGGGTCGATGGTGCCTGAGCCTTTGACCTGGGCGAAGTCGCGCACACGCCGCAGCAGTGCGTTGGCTATTCGTGGTGTGCCGCGCGAGCGTAGGGCTATCTCATTGGCAGCAGCCTCGGTGCACCCTACGTTGAGCAGCTGGGCTGAGCGGAGTATGATGCGGCGAAGCACCTCATGGTCGTAGTACTCCAGGTGACAGTTGATGCCGAATCGGGCTCTCAGTGGTGAGGTGAGTAGGCCCGAGCGTGTAGTGGCGCCTACAAGAGTGAAGGGTGACAGGGCAAGCTGCACCGAGCGTGCTCCGGGACCCTTGTCAATCATAATGTCGATACGGTAATCCTCCATGGCCGAGTAGAGGTATTCTTCGACCACAGGGGAGAGACGGTGGATTTCGTCGATGAACAGCACATCATTGGGCTCAAGCGATGTGAGCAGTCCGGCCAGGTCGCCGGGCTTGTCGAGCACCGGGCCCGATGTGACTTTGAACCCCACGCCCAGCTCGTTGGCCACGATGGCCGACAAGGTGGTTTTGCCGAGGCCGGGAGGACCATGGAGCAGCATGTGGTCGAGTGCTTCGCCGCGCATACGGGCGGCGGCCACAAATATCTTGAGGTTTTCCACAATCTTGTCCTGGCCTGAGAACGCACCGAACGATGATGGGCGCAAGGCGCGTTCCAGGTCATCGTCGCGCGAGGCGGCGGCTTGGTTGCGGATATCGAAGTCTTCGTTGTTCATCAACTGCAAAAATACAAAATTCCAGCGGATTCTATTGCCCCTTATCCGAAATTTTGATAAATACTGCTTATGTGAGCGTGGTTACTCGTCGATCGTATAGTTGATGAAATCGATCAGGGGCTTGAGGGGGCGCAGCATCTCGGCAGCATGCTCGGGCCAGCGGGGATTGCTGAAAAATCGCTCGTCGAGCGGCTTGAACTTGCCGTACTCCTTGAGATTGAGATATTCGATGAGTGGATGGTCGATAGGCCAGCCGGCGGGTGCGCGCTTTAGCCTGTCGCCACACCATCCGGGGTAGATTTTCTCAAGGGGTTGCACTATGTCAAGCCATTCCTCCTCGTTGTCGACAATGGCCTGACGCATCTTCTTGAGCAGTGGAGCGCCGGGACACCATATGCCACCATATACACCCGATGGTATGGTGGTGCGATCGGTGACAGGGCCTTGGTGTATGTAGAGACCCGGGCGTTCAGCCGACTTGCCCTGGGGGCACACGGCGGCTGAAAAATAGGTTTTGTAGGGGGTCTTGTCGGGTGAGAAGCGGGTATCGCGGTAGATGCGGTAGGCCGATGACGCGGGAGTCTGCGATGCCACCTCGGGCCACCATTGGGCCACGGCGGCTATGAATCGCTCCACGTCGGCGTACCATAGCCTGCGCAGATGATTGAACTCCTCTTTGTGGGCCTGAAACCAGGGGCGGTTGTTGTTGGCGCTCAGTCGGCGCAGAAAGTCGTATAACTGTGGTGTGTAGTTCATGCTGTGGTGTTGATATCCTCCCATTCAGCGTCTTCAATGCGTGTCTCGCTGTAGGTGGTGCGGGTGTAGGTTGTAGAGCCGTCAGCTCGTTGTTGAAGCTCCTCGGCTGTGAGTTCAATTTCTTGAAATTTCACGTACTCACCCACGTCGGGGGTGATGCGTTTGCGGTGTGGCTCGGGAGTTGACCATCCGGCTTTGCGCTCCTGTGGCATAGCGTCGTGGCGCGGCTGGGAGTAGGCTCCGGCAGCGTTGCGGAAAGTGCGTTTGGCTTTATTCACCATGCCCAGTATCTTGAGCAGGGGCACTACGACGAACCATATAATGAATATCAGAAATAGCAAACCGAAAAATCCCATAGTCTGCTCGTTAAGTGTGTGTTTTCGTTAAGGTTGATAAGTTTACTGACGGGGTAAGAGCGCCGACAGTATCAAATAGAGAATGATGGTCCATGCCAGTCCGGCCCATCCGCAGAATATCACAAAGAGCACTGCGGCTACAATGATGGCGTAACGGCGGAAATTCTCGCGCCAGTCGAGGTTTTTAAACTTCAATGAGAACATATTGACATTCGACACCATCAGCAGGCTCACGCCGAGGATGGCCAGGTAGAGTAGCCATGCAGATACTGGGGAGTAAGCCCCGTTGCTCAGCTGATGTGCTGTGAAGTCGACCGCTCCGATCCAGAAGATGGCATTGGCGGGGATGGGTAAGCCGATGAATGATGTGGTCTGTCGGGTGTCGATGTTGAAGCGGGCAAGCCTCAGCGCTCCCATCACGGGGATAAGCAGTGCGAACCATGCCGTCCAGCCGGCACCGGGATATTGACTGATCAGAGAGTATACAAGGCAACCGGGAGCCACACCGAAGCTCACAAGGTCGGAAAGCGAGTCAAGCTCCTTGCCCAGGTCGGAGTAGGCTTTGAGCAGGCGAGCCATAAAGCCGTCGAGAAAGTCGAACACCGCGGCTGCGCAGATGCAGCAGTAGGCCACGCGGGCATATTGATAATCTTGTGCAAATCCGAATTTTAATGCATAGATTGTGGCTACCACACCCGACACAAGATTGAGGCAGGTAATGGTGTTGGGAATCCAGCTGAATATACGTTTCATGCTTGTTGCGTTTAGTCGATTAGCGTTATGCGTTATAATAGCTATAACGGTTGAAGGTGGCCAATGTTGCTTATTTGGCTGGAAGCTGCGCTATCTGTGTGATGCCGCCAACGGTGCGGTCGCCGATTTTCACGAACACCTCGGAGTCGAGAGGGATGTATATATCAACTCGCGAGCCAAATTTGATGAAGCCCATGTGGTCGTCGATCGATGCCTCGGCGCCGGGCTGAGCGTAGGTGACAATGCGGCGTGCCATCGCTCCCGCCACCTGGCGTACCAACACCTCCGTGCCGTCGGGGGTGCGTATCACCACTGTTGAACGTTCATTCTCGACGCTCGATTTTGGCAGGTAGGCGGCCATGAAACGGCCTGCGTGATGCTTGGCCACCACCACCTCGCCGTCAACAGGATACCAGTTGGCGTGTACATTGAGAATGCTCATGAACACCGACACCTGCATCACTTCGCGCTTGAGATACTCGGGTTCATAAACCTTTTCACAAGCCACAACCCGGCCATCGGCCGATGCCACTACCGCACCTTTGTGGTTGCCTCTGAAGTGGCGGTGAGGCGAGCGGAAGAAGTTGACGGCCAGCAGGTATATCACCCCGAGCACCATTGTGGCGCAGATGGCGACTGCCAGAGGTCGCACCCAGATCCATAGTGGCACTAATATGATGGCGAATATGACGAAGAGGGTGATGAGCACCGGTGTACCTTCGTGGTGTATTTTGACTGTCATAAATGAGTACAAATTGGTTTATCGCACAAATATACGCCCTTTTGCCGTATATTGCAAGCACTCCAAAACTTTTTGTTTTAATCCAATATAAATTTCCATGCAGGTATGACCTCAATCACAACGCCATCACGTTCAACCACCCCCTCATCCTCAAGAGTCACGATGATGTTGCGCTTTGTTTTAATTCTGTCTTGCAATTTTACAAGGGCTGATGTTTCACGCTCAAAGGTGTCCTCTGCATCATTCATCGTATAGCATACCTGGATAGCGGTTTCTATTTCTGGAATAACAAAATCAACCTCTATACCGTGATTGTAGTGATAAACAGCATCCTTTATCCCATATCTTCTAAGCAATGTAAGTGCAACCATATTTTCGAGCAATGAAGATCTTATATCCATTGCGAGTAGAGATATTATGCCATTGTCGATGAAATAGTATTTTGGATTGGTCGCGCGGCCTGTCAGTGTGTCTGCGATATTTGGCACAGTGAGCAATAGATAGGCGTCGGTAGCATATCCGATATAATTGATGATGGTTGCCTTCCCTATTTTCACACCGGTAGAAGCCACGATGTTAGTAGCTCTTGTAAATGAAATGGGCTGCTTCACACTCTCTGCCATTTTCTTGAAAAGGATGCGCAGGGCAAACAAGTTTTCGATTTTGTTTCTTGCCGCAATATCGCCCAGGAAAATTTTCTGGTACAAACTCGTAAGATAGTCACGTTTTATCGGGAGTGTGGCACATTCGGGAAATCCTCCAAATTGAAGATACTCCTCAAAATGGCGCATCAGCATAGACCTATCTGCTGTGGTGGCCGTCAGCAACTCATTTTTAGGGTTAATACCGTTTATTTCAATATACTCACCAAATGAAAAAGGGAAAACATCGTGAGTAATATATCTTCCCCCTAACACAGACGCCACATCTTTTGATAGCATCTTGGCATTACTCCCGGTTATGACAACCTTGTACTTGTTGTCAGCTATTCTTCGAGCGAATTTTTCCCACCCGTCGATATTCTGAATTTCATCAAGAAAGAGCATGGGTCGCTTGTCGCTCAACTGGCCATGAACTTCGAGAATCTTATTCAAATCTTCCATCGTCATTCCTGTAAGGCGCTCATCCTCAAAATTGAGATATACGATTTCATCCCAGCTATGCCCATTTGCGAGTAGCTGTTGTATTCTCCCATATAGTATATACGATTTACCTGCGCGGCGCACTCCGACGAGTACCTGCCTATCGAAATTATTGAGGTCGATATTTCGGGGGATTACTGTGTGCTTCATTACCTCTGTGCGGTTTTCAAGCATCACCTCTCTTAATGTTTCATTGCTTATCATGGGCGTGGTGTTTTGTGGATAGAACAAAATTAGGCATTTTTTGTTTCGTGTGC
Source organism: uncultured Muribaculaceae bacterium (assembly GCA_964517875.1). Lineage (GTDB taxonomy): Bacteria > Bacteroidota > Bacteroidia > Bacteroidales > Muribaculaceae > JAJPXC01. Next base: position 6,584 of record CAZFEU010000053.1, read on the forward strand.
AAAACAAAATCGAAATTTTTGATGCTGAGGCCGCATCCGACACAACTCTCTAAACTTTCACATCTTTCACAACTTTCACAACTCTACCATAACGATATTGGGCGAATTTGATTAACTTTGCCAATCGTTATGGCAGCTGTAACAAAATCAACCACTGATCCGGCTCGGCTGGGCACGCTTTACCTGCTCCCCTCGTCGATGAGCGACGCTCCAATTGACTGCGTTATACCGCAGGGCAATGTGGAGGTGATGCGCTCGTTGCGGTACTTTATCGTGGAGAATGTGCGCACTACGCGTCGCTATCTCAAGCGTGTAGACCGTAGCATCGACATCGACACACTTACATTTGACGTGCTCGACGAGCACACGCAGCGCGCCGATGTTGCAGCAATGCTGGAGCCGCTGCTTCGCGGTGAGTCAATCGGTGTGATCTCAGAGGCCGGATGTCCGGCCGTGGCCGATCCCGGGGCTGCCGCTGTGGCCGAAGCCCATCGCATTGGCGCCCGAGTGGTGCCGATGGTGGGCCCATCGAGCATCATCATGTCGCTGATGGCATCGGGCATGAATGGGCAGCAATTCGCATTCCTGGGCTATCTGCCTGTCGAACGCCAGGCAAGAGCCGCAGCCCTTAAGGAGATACAGCGCCGTGTGAGCCGCGACAATGTCACTCAAGTGTTTATCGAAACTCCCTACCGCAACAACCGCCTTATAGCCGAGTTGTCGCAACAGCTGCCGGGAGATATGCAGCTTTGTGTGGCTGCCGACCTTACCGGCGCCGGTGAGTCTATAGTGAGCCGCCCGCTCAGAGAGTGGGCACGTGTCGATTACGACTATGGCAAAACCCCTGCGATATTCGTTGTGGGCAACAATAGCTAACCAATCATAAGGCATGGCTCGATACAAAAAACGCACTATCTCGCCCACTGCGATGCCGGGACTGTTTGATGAGTTTGATACTCCGACAAGCGGCATTGAGGAGCTGCCGGTGCACCCTTCCATAGTGCGCCATGCCACGCAGGTGCGCCTCACCGGGGGCACACCGCGGCTTGATGATGCGTCAACTGAGCCGGTGGTTGAGCCGGTAGAGCTTGTTGATACAGATGCCGATATGTACTTCATGTCGTTCGGCAGTGGCTCAAGCGGCAACTGCGCTTATGTGGGCGACGATGAATCGGGTTTCCTTATAGATGCCGGGGTCGACGCCGACAAGGTGGTGGCCGCTCTGCAGCGATGGGGCGTTTCAATGAGCCGCATTAAGGGGATAATTCTTACCCATGACCATGGCGACCATATACGCGACGCATACAAGCTGCTGCGCAGCAACAAGCACATGCTGCTCTACTGCACTCCGCGGGCATTCAACGGCCTGTTGCGGCGTCACAGTGTGTCAAGGCGCATTAAGGACTATCACAAAGCGATTTATAAGGAGATACCATTTGCCGTAGGCAACTTCCGCATCACTCCCTTCGAGGTGTCGCACGACGGCACCGATAATGCCGGATTCTTCATTGAGCATGGCGACCAGCGCATCACCGTGGCCACCGACCTTGGATGCATCGGCGAGCGTGCCGACTGGTATATGAGTCAGTCGCAATACCTGATGATTGAGTCAAACTATGATTACCCGATGCTGCGCAGCGGGCACTATCCCGAATATCTCAAGGCGCGGATAGCCGCTGACAACGGACATCTCGACAATGCGGTCACTGCCATGCAAGTCAATAAATTAGCAGCTTTGGGGCTTCTGCGCTACGTGTTTCTGTGCCACCTGAGCCGCGACAACAATACCCCGGAGATTGCCCTTGCCGCTGTGCGCCAGGCGCTGATTGCCGCCGGTGTGACTGTGGGCGACGCCAGTGATTCGCTTGAGTCGCGCCAGGCACAGGTACAGCTCATGGCATTGCCTCGCTACGAGGTCACCCGCATGTTCCGTCTTCACCTTTGACCCAACTCACAGGTCACAATACTACGAGGGGGCTGCTCAATTTACCGAGCAGCCCCCTCGCTATGATTAGTTGGGTCTTAAAGTACAAGTATCTTGGTGACAGAGGTTCCCTGACGGCGTATGTAGGTGTTGCCGCGTACGGGCTGGTCGATGCGTATGCCTTGCAGGTTGAAATATTCAACGGGTGCGTCGGCATCAGCCTCAACGCTCTCAACGCCGCTATTGCCCACGGTGAGTTGCATTGACTTCAGGTCGACCTTGACACTGTATCGGCCGGGGGCAATCATCCACGACTCTGAGGCCGAAGCATTCACTCCGGCGGCGTAGAGGGCGATGACCTGGGGTGTGCCGAGGGTTACGGGGGTGTCCTTGGCGGGTGCGCCGTAGCGGTCGCCGGTGTTAACCTCTGAATCCCAGTCTGAGCCGGTGACGGTGATGAATGCGAAGTAGCCTGAGCCAGCTCCGGCATCGTCGATTGTGACGTCGTAGGTATATACGCCTTCGTTGCCCTTGGCGGCAACAGCCACATCGTCGGTGGTGCCCCATGCGCCTCCATTGACGTTACCGATCATGTAGAGAGTGGCCGGGTATTTGCCCGGATCAGGTGTTGGGCCGTTGCCGTATACGCCCTGGTCGCCGCTCTGATTGTAGATATGGCCGTCAACGGCTACGAAGTCGGCTGTCTTTGTGGCGTCGCCGTTACCGGCGTTAAAGAGGCAACCGGTTGTGCCTGTGGGGCATTTGTATACCCATACGTCGCCATCGTGGAGCGACATTGCCACTCCGGGCCAGGTGGATTCGGCTCCACCCCAATAGTGGATGTAGGGGGTGGCCCATTTAGCTGTTGAGTTGTCCCAATACACGGTGACACCGTCGGGGTGGGGGTCGGGATCTGGGTCAGGATCAGGATTGGGGTTGGGTGATACACCGACTTTGGTCCACACGCAGTAGCCGTTGCCCGATGCCTTGATGTCGGCATCGCTGTAGCCCGAAGGTGATGCCATGGCCGAGCCAATTTTCACTACCAATGTGCCTTTGGTGCCTGTTACCTCGGCCATGTAGCAGTCGCGGCTGCTCTGGAGCACTTTGACGGCACTCATATTGTTGACACCGACTGAGTTGCGCACTTTGATGAGCTGTTGTATCGCCGACTTGTTGGCGTTGTAGTGGGGGAGGAACACGCACGGTGTGCCCGGGGAGCATAGCATGAACGCATTGGCGGCTACCACGTTGCCGTTGAATTTATTGCCGTCGCGGTAGGTGTCGTGGTTGTCGATGAATGTCACGGCAAGCTGAGCGTAGCCGTAGTGTATCAGTCCGGCAGGTTGGTCGGTGGTGCCGTTGGCTTTCCACACCAGCTTGGTCATATCGTTGTATGAGAAGGCGTTGTTGACCGCATACTTGAAGGCGAAGTCAAACGCTGCCGACTCCTTGCCGGTCGATTCGATCCACGTTTTCAGAGCGTCGTAAGAGCCATCCCAGTACTCACCCACACTGTAGGTGGGCTTGGAATACTGATTGTATATCTTGTTGTATTGGCCTGAGTAGCCTTTGCAATAGTCGTAGCGGAAGCCGGCGTAGCCGTACTCATCGAGCAGACACTTGGTGTAGGCTTTGCAGTTTTCCTGAACGTTGGCGTTGGTGTGGTCGAGATCGCGCCCGGCAGCATAGCCTTCGCCCGTGTCGCGTGCGCCGGTGGGTTGTGTTTGTCCTGACTGTCCTGCCACTTCGTCGTCCGAGCATATGCCGTCAGCACCTATCTGATAGGTTACGCCATTCCATGTTTCGCGGGGGAAGTTGGTCCAGTTTGACACACCCACGCGGTGGTTGATAACCACGTCGGCGATGATGCCCACACCCTTGGATTTGTAGGTCTTGATCATTGAGCGGAGCTGCTGTTCGGTACCCATAGCCGAGTTATGATTGGTGAACCAATATACAGGCAGGTAGCCTAAGCCGCCCGACGACTTGGCGCTGTTGGGCACCCATATCAGGGAGAAATACTGTGAATACTCGTCGGCAAGCTGCTCAAGTTTGTTCCACTTAGTTTCGGATGTGTAAGAGTCCCAGTAGAATCCCTGCAACATCACGCCCTCGTAGTTGGCAGGCCAGCCGATGGCATTGGCGCTAAGCAGCGAGCCGGCGGCTAAGCATAGAGATAAAGCAATACGTTTAAAAAAATTCATGATATTAATATATAAAAATGTAAGATGATTGGTGCTTGTATATGAGGTGCCCTAAGGTTGCGTACATCGATGATGGCGCTGATTATATCGATAGGCGGCGCAGTGTCGACAGCAAGTCGCGGTTGATGGGCTTGTCGTTTTTGATAGCCTTGGTAAATGGCACGTATACGATCTCGTCGTTCTTCACTCCGATCATCACATTGCGCTGGTCGTCGAGCAGAGCGTCGATGGCGGCAGCGCCCATGCGCGATGCAAGGATGCGGTCGTGAGCTGTGGGTGAACCACCGCGCTGAAGGTGGCCCAGAATTGACACGCGTACATCGTAGCCGGGATACTCCTTGTTGACGCGGTCGGCCAGGGCCATGGCTCCGCCGGTTACGGGGCTTTCGGCCACGAGCACTATCGATGAATTCTTGCTCTTGCGGAAACCGTTCTGAATGAGCTCGGCAAGCTGGTCGACCTCGGTGGAAATCTCAGGGATTATGGCCGCTTCGGCACCCGAAGCTATAGCGCCGTTGAGAGCCAGGAAGCCTGCGTCGCGTCCCATCACCTCGATGAAGAACAGGCGCTCATGGCTGGTGGCGGTGTCGCGTATCTTGTCGACACACTGCATTATGGTGTTCAGGGCCGTGTCGTAGCCGATGGTGGTGTCGGTGCCGTAGAGGTCGTTGTCGATGGTGCCGGGGAGGCCGATGATGGGGAAGTTGAACTCGTTGGCAAATATTCGCGCTCCGGTCAGAGAGCCATCACCACCGATCACTACCAGTGCGTCGATCTCGTGACGGCGCAGAATGTCATATGCCAACTGGCGACCTTCGGGAGTTTGGAACTCCTTGCAGCGGGCGGTCTTAAGGATTGTGCCACCCATCTGTATAATGTTTGACACATTCTGTGTCTTGAAGTCAACAATCTCGTCGGTTATCAACCCGCGGTAGCCACGGTAAATGCCCTTTACCTTAAAACCGCTAAAAATCGCCGAGCGGGTCACCGCACGAATCGCAGCGTTCATACCGGGAGCGTCACCTCCTGAGGTGAGGATGCCCACGCACTTTATTTCAGCCATTTATCTCTCTAAATTTACTTGATTAATCTCTGTTGGATATAAGAATTGCTATCAAGCCGCAAACTTACAAAAAAAATATGATTATCCCACACCACGCCCCACAAATCTCCTTTCATGATTTTGCAACTGTCTTGTTTGTTCCCTCTATATTCAAGTTTAACAACAGATTAACAAAAAAATTGTATATTTGCAATTGAAATGACAAAGGATGAGCTTGTAGCGAAGCTGCATGACATAGAATGGGAAGATTTTGAGGTCAAGACCGCAAAATCCGATTTGCCGAAGAATATCTGGGAAAGCGTCAGCGCTTTCTCCAATACCTCCGGCGGATGGATTGTGCTCGGAGTTAAACAGTCCGGCAAAACATTCGAGATTCAAGGTGTGGACAATATCGAAAAACTTGAACAGGATTTTCTTGGCACTCTCCGTTCTGAGAAGTTCAATCAAAGATTGGCTGTCACCTCCAAGCAATACGACATTGAAGGAAAGAAACTCCTCGCGTTTTATGTTCCGGAGGTTGATTTGAAGCCGGTGTATTTCGGCAGTCCTATCAACACGTTTATCCGCATGGGTAGCGGAGACCAAAGGGCAACTGAGGGAGAGATACGCGCTATGTTCCGCGATCAATCCTTTGGCAAGAAAACCGAGGAGACCATACCCGACACGAGTATTGAAATGCTGAATCTCAATACTCTGAAAAGTTACAGGTATGCGCTTAGCCAGACACAGAATCTTGTGAATCTCCGCGAGGTGGATGATGCGGAATTCTGCGAACAGGTCAATATAACCCGAAATGGCTTGCTCACGTATGCCGGACTTCTGATGTTCGGCAAAGCACCTTACGTCCTTCGCTATGTGCCGACATTCTGTGTTGACTACATCGAGATTCCGGGGCCGACAATCCAACAGGCAGAAGTGAGATACACATACCGTATTCCGGAACAGGACAATATCTGGGAGGCAGTTCAGATTATCCTGCGCCGTTTCCGCACACTTGTTGATGCTCCAATACATATCAAGGACGATGGTTTTGCAACAACAGACGAGAGCCAATACAAAGTTCTCCGCGAAGCCCTCGCCAATATGGTCATGCACTGCGACCACTTTGATTCGTTGCGCTCCTGCATCCGTGTCTATACCGACCACATAGAGTTTATGAATGGTGGAGCTTTCCCTCTCCCCGTGAAAGACATACTCGGCAAGATTTACTCCAAGCTCCGCAACCCAACCATCGCCAAGCTATTCCGTTTTGTCGGCATCGCCGAAAACGCCGGATATGGCATGAACAAACTCGCAAGCTGGGAGACCCTGACAGGCACACGCCCCACCATCGAAAGCGACCGCACCATCGCCACCGTCTCCTTCCCCCTCAAATCCGCCATCCAAAGAAAGACCGAAGACAGCGATGTCCCTATAAGAGGGATTGATGCTAAAAGTGATGCTAAAAATGATGCTAAAAATGATGCTAAAAATGATGCTAAAAACATCTCTCAGCGTCAGCGTAATATTATCGAATTAATACAGGAGGATCCTACAATTAGTCTTGATTCAATAGCGAAAGCAATAGGGGTTAGTGCTCCTACAATAGATCGTGAGATTGTTAAAATGTCACACCTAATAAAGCGTATTGGACCCAAGAAAGGCGGACATTGGGAAATTACCAAAGAATAAAATAGCACGATGAGCATGGAAAAGACTTTTAAGCAAAGTGTTATAGAAGGGCTGAAATGTTATGTATATGCGCTTGTTGACCCTCGCGATAAACGTATTTTCTACGTAGGGAAAGGCACAGGGAATCGTGTTTATCAGCATGCACAGGCTGCCCTTGTAGATGATTCTCAGAGCCTAAAGTTGTCTACTATAAGAGAAATCAAGGATTTAGGATTGGATGTAGACTATTACATTATTCGGCATAATTTGACCGAACAAGAGGCATATCTTGTCGAGTCTTCGATAATAGACTTACTGACTTACCCGGCATTCAATAAGGAAAACATACTAACCAATATTGTTAGTGGACACCATCAATGGAACGAGGGTATTAAAACCGATACAGAAATAAATATCCTATACGACTGCCCAAAGATAGAGCCTATTCCGGGTGATAAACTTCTTTTAGTCAGCCTAAATAAAAGTTATAATCAATCCAATGCAACCGGAGTATATCGCCGAGCCAACGATTACGAGAGTGCCCGTAAATACTGGAAACTCTCAAGAGACAAAGCGGATAGGGTAAAATATATCTTAGGCATATATAGGGGGATTGTGCGGATTGTAATTGACGTTAAGGGTAAGTCTCTTTGCCCAGTAGCAGAAGACGGAACGGTTTTCAAAGAGCCACGCTTTGCGTTTGTAGGTGAAATAGTTTCGGATTCACCATACCTTAATACAGATGTAACTGACTATCCTTTTGGTAGTGGTGGCGCGATAACTTATATCCCACGGAACAATTTTTA
>CAZFEU010000054.1:0-7205 GCA_964517875.1 uncultured Muribaculaceae bacterium
TGACAGGAGCGGGATTTGCTGTTCTTTCGGCAAATCTTACCGCATCTTTCCCTTTTAATACAGGGGTTTCTTTGATAGGTCTTGCCATAGTTGTATCTCCTTTATACTGTATTTATATTACAAAAGTACAACAAATTTCTGAATCATAAGGATTAACCGAAAATATAATACAAATTAGGGCTGGGGTTTCCTCAAAAGAAATACCCTGTCGATTTCTTTAGGTTATGTAATACCGGGGGGAACGCATACAACTTTGCGGTGCGCAAGCATGGGGCCTACGAGCGCACGATGTTTTAATAGCAAGCCAAGGGTTAAGAAGTAGGTGGGGGTGGGGGATTAGCGGAGGTTGAGCTCGATGGCGTCGACGGCTTTTTGGAGCGACTTTTCTATCGATAGTCGTTCCTCGATATTTTTGCAGCCGTGGAGTACTGTGGCGTGGCTGCGAGCCAGGCGTGTGCCGATTGCAGCGAGAGGCATCTTCACATGCTTCTTGGCAAGGTACATCACCATCTGTCGGGCATCGGATATGTCGCGTGTGCGCACCTTGGTGTAGATGCTTTCCACGTCAACCTTGAAGTAATTGCATACCTCCTGGGTGATCATCTCGAAGTTTACTGCCTTACGGCTGAGCTTCACGTAGTTTGAAAGTACGTTGCGGGCAAGGTCGAGGGTCACATCCTGTCCGAGCACTGTAGCCCGGGCATAGAGCGAAGCCACTATGCCTTCAAGCTCTCTGACTGACGACGAAACATTTGACGCAATAAATTCCATAACGTCGGATGGCAATTCAAGACCGTTTTGCTGCGCTATAAGCTGAAGCACGTCGCGGCGCAACTCAAGGTCGGGACGCTCAAGCTCAACCGTTATGCCCCACTTGAAACGTGAGAGCATACGCTCCTCCAGGCCACCCATCTGCGATGGGCACACATCCGATGTAAGTATAATTTGCTTTGAATTTTGGTGGAGATGGTTGAAGATATGGAAGAATGCAGTCTGTGTGCCAGGCTTCTTACCCATAAGGTCCTGGATGTCATCCAGAATAAGCACATCAATGCTCTGATAGAAGAAGATGAAATCGTTGAGCTTGTTGACGCTTACTGAATAGGTGTACTGGCTTTCGAAGAGTCGCGCTGTCATATAGAGCACACGAATCTTGGGGAAGCGCTCCTTGATGCGTATTCCCATAGCCTGAACAAGATGTGTCTTGCCCACACCTGACGGGCCAAATACGAACATGGGGTTGAATGTTCGGCATTTGGGGTCGTTGGCCACTGATTCAGCTATGGCGAGCGCTATCTTGTTGGATTTCGATCCACAATAGTTCTCAAAAGTGTATCTGGGATTGAGTTGTGAATCGAATTGCTCCACCACCGGGGTGTCGAATGGATTGGCTGCCGGAGGAGCTACGGCCGGTATGGCAGGGGAGGGTAGATTGCCGCCAAGTGTCACCTTTGTCTCGGGTTGCTCGCACACCTGGTTGTATGTGTAGAAGAGCTTTATGCCCTCGCCATATACTCGGCGCAGGGTCGGCACCATGAGTTTGAGGTAATGTCCCTCGAGGTGCTCGGTGAAATAATGCGAAGGCACCCTCAAGGTGAGCTTCCCATCCTCAAAGCTTACAGAGGTGATGGGAGCGAACCAAGAGTCGTATTGCTCAGGTGAGACTATGTCGCGAATTATAGCGAGACATTCATCCCACAGTTGTTTGTGGTCCTTCGTCATTATTGGGATTTACTATATATTTGCGGGCTTAGTGTGTGACTTTACCCTATGATTTTGCACAACAAAATTCTATCAAATTTTTTGAAAAAACAATTGCGATTTTATTTGCATTTTAGGATTTCGGTGCAAGTATACTGTAATTCAATTGTTTATCCAAATACGTATTTATCATTAAACCGTTGCTTTAGATTTTTGGTGTAATTTGCTATAATATGGGCAGATTGAATATTTTACCTAATGTTTCACATTAATCTCGTTTCACGTAGTTGTACGGTTGAATTGACCGTCTGTAGCGAGATTGGCTCTCTGGCAGCGTAAAAATTGATCGGTATTGTTATTTAGAATCAATCTAAATAAGCTTCATCAATTGTGTCACAAAGAAACGAGGGGAGTAAGATGTGATTCTTAGAATAGTTTTACTGCCGGAATATAGCGTTTAGGGTTGTCCTTGATGTCGAGCACAATCTTGTCAATATCCTGCAGTATTGTGTTAAGGTTATTGTAGATTGCCGGATCTTTAAGCAGCTTGCCGATGGTGCCGTTGGGATCGTTGAGTTCTGCGGCCAGTTGCTTTAGACTTGCAGATGTGTCGCTGAGATTCTGGAGTGTAGAATTTATAGTGCTGCTATCTATTGATGCAAGCAGCTCGTCGATGTGTTTGGCGATACGGTTGGCTGTGAGGGTAAGTTCGTTGACATTGCCCATCACGCCTGGGAGTGCCTTGGCAGTTGCGTTGAGTGATGCAGTGGTTGCTTCAAGGTTGGCGGTGATTGCATCGAGTCTTTGCACAGAGGCAAGGAGAGCCGGATCGCCAACAAGCGTATTGATCGATGTAAGCAGTGTGTCAACTTTAGGCACAATAGCCTCTACCTGTGGCAGCAGACCTGATGATAGATTGTCCATCAGTCCCTTCGAGTTTTCGGCTATCAATACGTCGCCAACGTTGTGATAGTCCTGTGTTTGCGGCATTGACAGGGCTATTGACGCAGTGCCGAGCAGGTCGGTAACGAGAATTGCCTTTGTGCCTTTTGGTACTTTAAGATTCTTGTCAAGGCTTAGTTCAACCTTCACGTGGCCAGGGTTGTCGTATTCATAGTTGATCTCACGCACCTGGCCCACTTTGAAGCCATTGACGGTTACGGGAGCTGAAATAGCCAGGCCCTCTACGTTGGAGTATGTTGCATAGTAATAGTTGGCGGTCTTAAACACATTGATGCCTTTGAGGAAGTCAATGCCAAAGAATAGAATTGCCAGTGCTACGAGCACGCAGGCTCCGATAAGTACTTCTCTGCGTAATATCTGTTTCATTTTAATAGAATTTTCAAAGTTTTATGCGATGGTTGCCCTGAGTAGTGATAACAAATGCGTCAGGAAATTTGCTTTTTATCTTGCGTAATATCTTAGCGGCTTCAGTCATTGAGGATGCTTCGCCATAGGTGAATTTCCAAATATTGCCATCCTGATACGACCAAATCGGTGACAAGCCTTTAAAGAATTTTGAGTCTTGGCTGAGGGGTTTATTGTGAGTGAGTATCTGCACTCGGTATACTATTGCGTCGGCTGATGGGGTAGAGGATGTTGATTCGGATGTGGCTGGTTGAAATGCGTCGGATGCCTTATTGCTGGCTGGGGTTGAAGGTACTGGCACGTTTCCAGTGGCCAATGCCATAGCTTTGTCGTAGTCCTCCTTATACGAACCAAAAGCTTGAAATAGAGCCTCGGCCATCTCGGTCTGTCCTTGTCGTGAAGCCAGGTACTTTTCAACTGTGGGGTTGCAAATGAAGTCAAGCTCTACAAGAACCGAGGGCATACTGGGTTTAAGCAACACCAGGAATCCGGCTTGCCTTACACCCATATAGTTACGGTGGGCATGCTCTACGAGTTGTTCCTCAATCTTCTGAGCAAGCGACACGCTTTGTGCCATGTGCTGATTCTGACTGAGCTCAAACATAATGTATGACTCTGTGGAATTTGGGTCAAAGCCTTCGTAGCGAGTGGTGTGATCGCTTTCTAAAATCATTACGGAGTTCTCGCGCATCGCTACTCTAAGATTCTCCTCTGTGCGGTGAAGACCTAAGGTATATACTGAAGCGCCATTTACCGATTGCCTGTTTTTTGATTTCTTATCTACTGAATTATTGTGAATAGATATGAAGAGATCGCCGTTGGCGCGGTTTGCTATATTGGCACGTTCATCAAGGGAGATGAATTTGTCGCAATCGCGTGTGTATACTACTTTGACATCTTTAAAACCATTCTCCACCATTGAGCCAAACTGCTTTGCTACGGCAAGTGTTACATCCTTCTCGTTTATGATGGTGCCGGGAGCGCCGATGTCCTTACCGCCATGTCCGGCGTCAATTACAAGCACAAATTCCTTGGCGCTCCCCGCAAATGGCAGGAGAAGGAGGAGTAGCAACAACAACCTGTAGGGTGTCGATGTTGTAAAGTAGCGTTGATTATGTTGGATGTAGCACATAAATTGATGCAAAATTAATGAAAAGGGTTGAAAAGTGAGGTGATAAATCTTAACTATTCTACCCAAATGCACAAATTTACACCAAAATGGCCAAAATTATGATTAATCTGAATTACATTTGCTAAGTTTGCGGTGCAAAAACATTACCGTGTTTTTTCAGCATACTTTATTATAATATTATATAGGAATATGAAATCAACGTTCTACATACTTGCAGTTATTGCAGTGCTGTTTACGTCGTGCGGCAATGCCGAAAAAAAAGATGCCAATCAACCAGGAATGATACAGGCAAAATACCCGAAAGCTCTGAAAACATATGGGGCTAAGGATATTAAGCGGCTTGACCTGCTTGTCACTGACTTCAATACTTTATCGCGGTCGGATGCCCAGGAGCAGCTCGATGCCATGGAGCCGGGGGCGAGTATATATATGAGCCTTATGAGCAATCTGATTTCTTCAAAAGTAGGAGAACGTAGCACATTTAATGGAGTGTCGGCTCTTGCAGAAACCGATGCGGTAAAGATTTTTGGAAAGGAGGTAAAAGAACGTCTTTCAGATCTGACACAGCTCGAGACTAATATAGGTCAAGTGTGTGGCGTTCTTGCCGAGAAGTTTCCCAAGGCTCGAGTGGGGGAGGTGTATGCTGTAATTTCACCTTATCGTCAGGGGATTATTACTTCCGATACCACGGTTCTAATTGTCACCAATCTGTATTTAGGAAAGGATTTTGAGGGTTATAAGGGTTTTGATGAGTATTTTCGTTCAACGCGTGAGCCTGACCGAATACCTTACGATGTGGCAGAAGCCGCATTGGCAGCCGGCTATCCTTATGTTGATGGTAACAAGACTGTGTTATCGAAGATGCTTTACCATGGAGCACTTGCTTACTGCACAATGTCCACAATGCTTAATCCTTATCCTTCCAGGGCGATTGGCGTTACCTCGGAGCAGTTCAAATGGCTCGAGAAAAACCGCACTGATATTTGGCGCACGCTTATTGACCGTAATATGCTCTACTCCACAACTCCACTTGATGCCGACAAGCTGCTATCCGAAGCTGGAAGCTCGGCATGGCTTCATCCTGAAGCACCAGGCAGGGTAGGGCGATTTATCGGGCTGGAGATTGTCAGGGCCTATTTGGCACAAAAACCCGGAACTGAGCTTTCATGGCTGCTAACACCAGCTTTTTATAATTCTGACAATGTGCTGTCGGAGTCGGCTTTTAATCCTCAGTAAGACGCTGGCGTATGGCATATCGCGGCCTACCCTTCACTTCCAGGTAGATTTTGCCTATATATTCACCCACAATGCCGATGCCCATAAGTATTAACGAGCCGAGAAACCACACTGAAAGCATCAAAGAAGCCCATCCTGCAATAGCACGCCCCGTGAGATAGGCCACAGACACGTAAGCTGCTACAGCTATGGTGATTATAAGAAGCGTTATTCCGGTGACGAATATCAGTCGCATCGGACGTGCCGAGAACGAGGTAATGCCGTCGATTGAGAAACTTAGCATCTTTGAGAGTGGGTACTTCGATTCTCCGGCTGCGCGCACCCCACGCTTGTATTCTACTATAGCGGTTTTGAGCCCGATTTGGGGCACTATGCCGCGTAGAAACAGATTAACCTCGCGGTATTCGCTAAGTAGCATGAGCGCTCGCTGCGACATCAGTCGGTAGTCGGCATGGTCATACACCGTATCTACACCCATCGAACGCTGGAATGAGTAGAATGCGTGGGCTGTAGTGCGTTTAAACCATGTGTCGGTTTCACGGCTCGAACGCACGCCATATACAATTTCTGCTCCATCATGCCAGCATCGTACCATCTCAATCATGGCAAGCGGATCGTCCTGGAGGTCCGCATCGATTGAGATTGCCGCATCGCAGTGGTCGATTACCTCCATCAGCCCAGCCACCAGGGCATTTTGATGTCCGCGGTTGTGTGCCAGGTCTATCCCTTTGAACATAGCGGGGTTGGAGCTATGCAGATTCTCTATTACCTGCCATGTGCCATCCTTGCTGCCATCATTGACCATAAACACATATGAGTCACCGTCAATAAGACGCTCGTCGATCATACGGGTCAGGATGCCCGACAGTTCAGAGGCAGTGATGCGGAGCACTGCCTCCTCATTGTAGCAGGGCACTACTATGGCAAGCCGGTGTGACATTAATGGTGTGGATTTTAATAGTTACGGGCAAATATAACACGTTGGGCCGACGGCTTACCGGTGACCATGCACTTGCCGGGAGTCTTATCGCCGTCGAGCGGGATGCAACGGATAGTGGCTTTCGTCTCCTCCTTGATTTTCTCTTCAGTCTCAGGAGTGCCGTCCCAGTGTGCGAGCAGGAAGCCACCTTTTTCGATTTCCTCTTTAAATTCGTCGTAGGTCTCAACAGTGCGAGTCATGGATTCGCGGTGCTTAAGGGCCTTCTGGTAGATATTGCTCTGAATATCCTCAAGCAGATTCTCTACTGTCTGCACAATTCCTTCGAGCGGTTTTTCCTCTTTCTCGAGAGTATCGCGGCGCATTACTTCGACAGTGCCATTTTCCAGATCGCGTGCGCCGATTACAAGACGCACAGGTACGCCTTTGAGTTCGTAGTCGGCAAACTTGAAGCCGGGACGCTTGTTGTCGGCATCATCGTACTTAACGCTTATGCCGGCTTTGCGCAGCTCGGCTACTATGGGATTTACAGCCTCCGAAATCTTAGCCAGTTGCTCGTCGTTCTTATAAATTGGTATAATAACTACCTGTATGGGGGCAAGATGGGGCGGGAGCACCAGGCCGTTGTCGTCGGAATGAGTCATAATCAACGCACCCATCAGTCGGGTAGAAACACCCCACGATGTGGCCCATACGTATTCGAGCTGATTCTCCTTGTTGATGAATTTAACGTCGAACGCTTTGGCAAAATTCTGGCCTAAGAAGTGTGATGTGCCCGATTGGAGAGCCTTGCCGTCTTGCATCATAGCCTCGATGGTGTAGGTGTCGAGT
>CAZFEU010000054.1:7215-13507 GCA_964517875.1 uncultured Muribaculaceae bacterium
AGTGCGCCAGCAAAACGCTCATTAGCCGATTTCACACCTTTAATCACGGGCACTGCCATATATTTCTCAGCAAACTCAGCGTACACATCGAGCATCTTTTTTGCTTCAGCTTCAGCCTCCTCCCGGGTGGCATGAGCTGTATGCCCTTCCTGCCATAGGAATTCTGCTGTGCGGAGGAACATTCGGGTTCGCATCTCCCATCGCATCACGTTGGCCCATTGGTTTACAAGAATGGGCAGGTCGCGGTAAGAGTTAATCCAATTTTTGTATGTATTCCAGATTATTGTTTCAGAAGTAGGGCGAATGATAAGTTCCTCTTCAAGCTTTGCGTTTGGATCAACCTCCACGCCAGTATGGTCGGCGTTGGTGCGGAGACGGTGATGGGTCACAACTGCGCACTCCTTGGCAAAGCCTTCAACGTGCTCCGCTTCACGGCTAAGGAACGACTTTGGAATCAACAGCGGGAAGTAAGCGTTGACGTGTCCTGTGGCCTTGAACATGTCATCGAGCTGACGTTGCATCTTCTCCCAGATGGCGTAGCCGTAGGGCTTAATCACCATGCAGCCACGCACTGCTGACTGTTCGGCCAAATCGGCCTTAACTACTAATTCGTTGTACCACTGCGAGTAGTTGTCGGCTCGCTTTGTGAGGTCTTTAAGTTCCTTTGCCATTTATATGATAGAAAAAATGATTGTTTTAATTTTGAGGGCAAAATTACAAATTTTCAGCCGAAAACCCCACAATAATTCACTACCTTTGCAGTAATTTTTCATAGCTATGGAAAAAGTACTCAAATATCGCGATATTGACCTGCATTATGATGTCACCGGACAGGGCGCGCCGTTGATATTGATGCACGGTTGGGGATGCAACTCTTCTACCGTGGCTTCAATAGCAAAGGTTGCGGCTGAAAGCCATACGGTGTACAACGTCGACTTCCCGGGTTTTGGAGCATCGACCGAGCCATCTGAGGTGTGGGGTGTGGAGGAATACACACAACTTATCGAAGCGCTTGCCGGGGCCGAGTCGCTTGAAGCGCCGGCTTTGATAGGTCATTCTTTCGGTGGCAGGGTAGGGATTCTTTTTGCCTCACGCAACAAGGTGTCAAAGCTCGTTTTGGTAGATGCGGCAGGCATTAAGCCAAAACGAAAATTGTCGTATTATTATAAGGTGTATACCTACAAGTTGATGCGCCGCATGGCGGAGTTGGCAATGCCTAAGGATAAGGCTTGCGCTTTTATTGACAGGCAACGCACCAAACGCGGCTCAAGCGACTATGCCAATTCCTCAAGCATGATGCGGTCTATACTGTCGAAGGTGGTTAATGAGGATCTTAAGTCGGTGATGCCATCAATTAAGGCTCCGACGCTTCTTATTTGGGGGGAGGACGACACAGCCACGCCGCTCAGCGACGCTAAAATTATGTCGAAACTTATCCCTGATGCCGGGCTGGTGAGCTTCACGGGTTGCGGTCACTATAGTTTCCTCGACAATCCAGTGCAATTTGCCACGGTGCTACGTCGTTTTTTGGAAAAATAATAATTGATGATGTATGAATATTGAATTAATTATAAGCCTAATACTGCTGCTGGTATGGTGCTTTGATACTGCAATGGTATATAAGCGCCAGCTTATGATGTTTCAGCAGAACTCATATTTCCCCTCACGCTATTGGCGTTGGTTCAATGCTTCGCAGGAGAGCACCAACTATGGCAACTTAGGTCTTGTTATTGCCTTTCTGTTTCTGCTGGTTTATACAGTGCCTTATGCTGTAGGTGGAATCATTGCTATCGGCATTATGCTTGTGCAGGGTATACAGCTATTTGGTAAAAAATACAAGAAACCTCTTGTTTACACTCGGCGTGTGCAGCGACTTTTCAGCACGATGATGACTATATCGGTAGTGCTCATAGTATTGCCGGCAATACTTTGTGAGTCAATAGTGCTCGGTTGTCGCATAGCATTAGGCGTAGTGGCATTGTCACCATTGGTGATGATGGTATCCTACTATATACTTAAGCCTGTGGAAAAGCACATCAATCGTGGATTCTACAATGATGCTAAAAGTAGGCTCCAATCTATGCCTGATCTAAAGATTGTGGGGATAACCGGCAGTTATGGAAAAACGAGCACAAAGCATTATCTGCACCGCATACTCTCGGAGCACTATGATACATTGATGACACCGGGCTCGTTTAACACTACGATGGGCGTGATACGCACAATCCGCGAACACCTCAAGCCCTACAACGAGGTTTTCATCGTAGAGATGGGTGCAAAAAACATTGGTGACATCAAGGAAATATGCGACCTTGTAGCACCTCAGTACGGTATTGTAACCGCAGTGGGTGAGCAACATCTGGAATCGTTTAAAACGATTGAGAATGTGCAACGCACGAAATTTGAGCTTATCGATTCACTCCCAGCCGATGGCTTAGCTGTGGTGAATAACGATTTCCCCTATGGAGCTAATAGGCCGGTCGACAACGTGCGCTGCCGTCGCTATGCCGTAACTAACACTGCTGATGCTGACTATGAGGCAAAGGATATCCAATACACACCACGCGGCACGCAGTTCACCGTAGCAAGCCACGACGGATGGGAGCTTAAGCTTACAACAAAACTCGTAGGAGAGTGCAACGTGTCCAATCTTATAGGCGCTGTCATAATTGCACGAGCGTTAGGGGTGCCGGATAATAAGATACAGTATGCCGTGGAATGCATCGAGCAGGTGGAGCATCGTCTAAACATGAAGCGTACACCCGGTGGAATTACTATTATTGATGATGCATATAATTCCAATCCATCAGGATCGCGCATGGCCCTCGAAGTGCTGGGATCCATGACTCAAGGGAAGCGCATCGTGATAACCCCCGGCATGATTGAGCTCGGTGACAAGCAGGAGGAGTATAATGAGCAATTTGGGCGTCATATCGCTGCGAATGCCGACTTGGCGATAATAGTGGGGCATTATAACCGCGATGCGATACTCTGCGGTCTCGAAAAAGCCGGTATGCAATCTGACAAGGTATATGCCGTCGACACGTTTGTGCAAGCGCAGGAGCTACTGGCTCAACAAGCACAGCCAGGTGATACCGTGCTCTATGAGAACGATCTACCCGACACATTTAAATAACGTAATAAAATCAATCTTCATATCATCAAATCATTGTTATGAAAACCAATATAGGAGTATTTTTTGGTGGTCGTTCCACCGAGCATGAGATATCGGTGATTTCGGCAAATCAAGCCATGGCAGCTATCAACCGCGATCGTTACGACGTAACCCCGGTATATATTTCAAAGCAAGGAAAATGGTATACAGGTGAGGCTCTGACCAATGTGGCCAACTACCGCAATATGCCTGCACTGCTTGAACAGTGCGAACAGGTATATATGGAGCCGGTCTACGATGACTATAATCTATATCGCTCCAAAAAGAAGATGTTTGGATCAAATGTCGTTACCAAGCTCGACGTAGTGATTCCTGTGCTTCATGGGTCAAATGGGGAGGATGGCATATTTGAGGGAGTACTTGAATCGACAGGTATACCTTTTGCCGGATGCAATACGTTGTCGTCGGCCAACGGTATGGATAAAATCACCATGAAGATGATACTCCAAGCTTGCGATATTCCGGTTGTCGACTATATATGGTTTACCGACAAACAGTGGTTTGCTCAGCGCAACAAGCTGGTTGAGCAGATCGAAACCACCATCGGTTACCCGGTGATAGTGAAGCCCGCCAACCTCGGTTCGTCGGTAGGTATAGGCCGTGCCACCACACGCGAGGAGCTGCTTGACCGTGTAGAGGACGCATCGCGTTACTCCACACGCATCATCGTTGAGGATATGGTGGAGGATCTGCAAGAAATTAACTGCTCGGTGCTCGGCGACTGCGACGACTATCAGACTTCTGTGCTTGAGGAGCCAATCAAGTCGGGTGAAATCCTATCATATCAAGACAAATATATGGGTGGCACCAAAGGAGCAAAAGGTATGCAAGCTTCACAGAAGCGCATACCGGCCGACCTGCCTGAGGATGTGACCAAACGCATCCAATTTCTCGCAGGTGAGACATTCCGCGTGTTATCATGTCACGGTGTGAGTCGTGTTGACGTAATCCGTGACCGCAAGGATGGTGCCATATACGTCAACGAAATAAATACAATACCCGGTTCATTATCGTTCTACCTTTGGGAGGCTACGGGTTTGCCTTTTACTAAGCTTATGGATCGACTTGTGGCCCTGGCCGTAAAACGCAAGCGCGAGCAGTCGATGAAGACATTCTCTTTTGACCAAAACATTTTCGCCATGGGAGGCGGTGTCAAGGGTGGCATAAAAGGGGGCGCGATAGCTTCGAAACTTAAGTAACTAATGTGATGAAACTTATTAAGAATATATTGTTTCCACTGGTTGTAGGGTTGTTGCTGACGGCGGTAACTACGTCGTGCGACGATCCTGATGCCAATGTAGCCGATACCCTCGACGGTATATGGCAGGGCACTATCGTAGGGGGGTATTATAATGACCGCTACGGACTCGGTGGTCAGTGGTCAACTGAGATACAGTTTATCACCGACGGCTGGTCGAGCGGTTATGGCACAGAGGTGGATTACTCTTACTACGATGGACGTGCATATCGCTCTGATTTCGACTGGGAGGTCAACAATGGCTTCATCTATCTATATTATTATGATGGATATACAGCAGTGATCGCCGATTACCGTCTATATGGCATAGGGAATCAGCGACGATTCAGCGGTACATTCCAGGATTACTATTCAGGTTTACCAATGGCAAATTTCGATCTTGTTAAGGTTGCCACATGGGGTGCACCATATTATCGATCTACCCCAACCGACTCGATCACTAATGCCGAATGAAGCAGATATAAATATTAATTAGCCATTGAAGCCGCATCCTTATCAGGGCTGCGGCTTCACTCTGTATTTGAAGTAACATGAGTAGTTTACAAGATAATAAGCATCCATTAATAGCCAATCGTATGGCATTTATGGTGATAGGGTGCCTTGAAGCGGCATGGGCTCCTTTGGTACCATATGTTAAGAGCGCATTCTCACTTGATGAAGAGACATTAGGGCTGCTTATGTTGTGTTCGGGCGTAGGATCGATCATCTCGTTGCCCGTTTCGGGGTGGTTGTGTATGCGATTTGGGGCAAAACCGATAGTATATTTCTCCGGTTTTATGATGGCATTGGCTTTGCTCGCCATCAGCCTTATGATCAATGTGTGGCTTACAGCTGCTATGCTGATGCTTTTCGGCGCCTGCACTATATCGATTGATGTGGCGGCCAACATAAATGGCGTGTCGATAGAGCATCACACGGGTAGACATCTCATGTCGGGCTTTCATGGAGGATATTCTCTTGGCACACTCATTGGCGCAGGTGTAATGAGTGTGCTATTCTCCATTGGTATTGTTCCAGCTTGGGCAGTTGTGATAAGCATGATTCTCACGTTGGCGGCTATGGCTGTGGGATGCCGGGGGTTGCTTAAGAAAGAAGACCTAAAAGAAACGACACCTGTGGGTGATAAAGAAATCTCAGGGAGAAGACAATTTCGTATTCCTCCAATGGTGATAGTAATAGGTTTGTTGTGCTTCATAATGTATGCATCCGAAGGTGCAGTGATGGGGTGGTCGGCAATATTTGTCAGCGAATACCGAGGAGTTGACATTTCATCGGCCGGATTCTTCTATACGGCTTTTGCCGTTATGATGACTGCAATGCGTTTTATGGGAGATAAGATTGTTGACCGATTGGGCCAAAGGCGCGTTGTGGTAATCGGTGCCCTCTCTGTGGCCGTAGGGTTCATAATGATTATAGCCATACCTCACATTTTCACAACTATTATTGGTTTCGCATTAATTGGAATGGGAGCTGCCAATATCGTGCCGCAATTCATCTCCTTTGCATCAGGCATCAAGGGTATGGAAGTTCAGAACATAATCAGTATCATCAATGCCCTCGGGTATTCCGGTATATTGATTGGGCCGGTGTTGATAGGATTTGTAGCCAAACATTACGGACTTCACACATCCTTTGCCGGCATCGCAGTCTTCGCCTTGGTTGTGGCCGTGGTTTCCGCCACCACCTTAAAGCACAAAAATTAAAAAATGTAAAATGAAGATGCTTTGCTCTGGAATTATAAAAATTTGTATATTTGCAACGCCAACTCCCGCCGAAGGGTAGGAGATGGGCAATATAAATAAGTAAGACGTTTACATCGTCAGTCTTTGGCATTCCGAAACTTCGCAACTTTCAGAAAA
>CAZFEU010000055.1:0-13134 GCA_964517875.1 uncultured Muribaculaceae bacterium
AGACCCCTACAAGATGAAGCGCAAGATTGTGCGTGGCGGTTCATGGAAGGATGTAGCCAAAAACATCCGCTCCGATATACGCATGTGGGAGTACCAGAATGAGCAGCGCTCATACATCGGATTCCGCTGCGTGCGCTCACAGATCGGATTTGCCCGCGGCAATAAACAGCGTGGAAAGTAATACCTACAACTGATAACTATGTCAATAACTCCTTGCAATGGGAAAAAAGATTAAAAAATACAAGAATGGCCTGTGGCACTTCCTTCAGTGGGAGGGTGGCCAGCGCTTCTTCAACTTCGCTTATTCTATCGGTGCCGCAATCGTGATCTGGGGCGCACTGTTCAAAATCCTTCACCTCCCCGGAGGCAACACCCTGCTTTCAATCGGTATGGGTACAGAGGTGCTGATGTTCATACTCACCGCCTTTGACCGTCCGCCCAAGGAGTACAACTGGGAGGAGGTATTCCCCGTGCTCGACTCTAAGAACCCTGAAGACCGACCCAATTTCGAGGGAGGTACAGGCATCGTGGTCGGGGGCGTGAGTGGCACATCCACCGGCTCGAGCGGAGTAAGTGGCGAGCAGGCCAAAGCCGCCGTCGGTATTCCGTCCGGTGTAGCCTTGTCAGCAGCCGACACTCAGTCGCTCAGCGAGTCCATAGCCAAGATGGCTGCGGCCAGCGAGCAGCTGTCGCGTATGGCCGAGCTCACATCAGCCACCCAGCAATACCTCGACCAGATGGGCGCAATAGCACAGGAGATGTCACATCTGCGCGAAACCACCGAATCGCTCAACCGCGTGAGCGAAGTGCTGCTCCAGAGCTACTCGGCTATCACTCAGAATTCAGAGAGCATCACCGCAAGCTCAAATGGCTATGTCGACCAGATGAAAGACCTCAACCGCAACATCGGCGGCCTCAACACCATCTATGAGATACAGCTCAAGAGCGTGTCGTCGCAGCTTGACTCAATCGACCGCGTAAACCGCGGCATCAAGGATATCCGCGACATGTACGAGAAGAGCTCGGCCCAGGCAGTGCGCTACTGCGAAGAAACCGAACGCATGGCACGATACATGCAGCAGCTCAACTCAGTATACGAGAAGATGCTCACCGCCATGACCATCAACATGTACAGGCCGATGATGGGCGGTGACGCACAAGTGCCCTCTCAGCCGGAACCTACCGAAAACGTATAATCCACCTCCGACAATCCACTGACCCGAAATGGCAGAAAATGTAAATAAGCTCTCACCTCGCCAAAAGATGATAAACCTGATGTATATCGTCTTGACGGCCATGCTTGCGCTTAACGTGTCGAGCGATGTGCTCGATGGCTTCACGCAGGTGGATGAAGGCTTGAACCGCTCCAACGCCAATGTGGACGAGCGCAACAAGTCGATCCTCCAGCAGCTGGAGGCTTTTGCCACCCAAAATCCCGAGAAAGGACAAGTGTGGTATGAGCAAGCTCTCGAAGTGCGCGAGGTGACCGACCGACTATATAATCAGATTGACTCAATCAAGCTGCTCATAGTGCAGGAGGCCGATGGCCCCGATGGTAACGTGACTGAGATACTCAACCGCGACAACCTTGAAGCCGCCTCGGTGGTGATGCTTGCCCCAGGCAACGAAAACGGGGCCAAGCTGCGCCAGTCGATCGACCAGTATCGCGATTACATCACATCCAAACTCCCCGAGGCCAAGCGTGCCAACGTTGAGGCGGCTTTATCCACCGACCCGGTGCAACGCAAAGGCGTGATAGGCTCAACTTCATGGGAAGAATCGAAGTTTGACAATCAGCCCGTGGTAGCGGCAATCACCCTCCTTACGAAGTTGCAGAACGATGTGCGATTTGCCGAAGGTGAGGCACTCAACACTATGCTTTCAAATGTAGACGCAGGTGATGTGCGCGTCAACGAGCTCAACGCATTCGTCATACCTCAGTCGCGTCTTGTGATGCGCGGCGGCAAGTATAGCGCCGACATCGTTTTGGCGGCAGTAGATACCACAGCGCGCCCCATTATATACATCAATGGCAAAGCACTCGACAACAACCGCGGACATTACGAGCTCTTTACAGGCAGCACGGGCACATTCACTTATAACGGTTATCTCGAGGTGCCCCATGGCGACGGCACTACCACCCGCCATGAATTCAAGTCAGACTACACAGTAATTGAGCCGTCAGCCACCATCTCACCCACGATGATGAACGTGCTCTATGCAGGTATCGAGAATCCTATCAGTATTTCCGTACCGGGCGTTCCCATGTCGGCCGTATCGGCCACAATGACCAATGGCACACTGACCCGCAAGGGGGACTCCTGGGTGGCTCATCCCGGCAAGGTGGGCTCTGATGCCGAAGTGAGTGTGACTGCCACAATCGATGGTAGGTCGCAGTCGGTGGGAAGCATGAAGTTCCGTGTGCGCAAATTGCCCGATCCTACACCCTATATAGCTTACCGCAACGCACAAGGACAGGAGGACACATATCGTGGCGGTAAACCGTTGGCCAAGAAGCTCCTGCTCGAATCTCAAGGACTCGACGCCGCCATCGACGATGGAATTCTCAACATCAAGTTTAAGGTGGTTAGCTTCGAAACACTATTCTTCGACTCTATGGGCAACGCCATTCCCGAGGTGTCAAACGGCGACAAGTTCTCGCAGCGTCAGCTCGACAAATTCCGCCAGCTATCACGAGGCAAGCGCTTCTTCATCACAAAGGTGCGCGCTACAGGCCCCGATGGCATCACCCGCGACTTGTCGCCCATTGAGGTTATCGTAAACTAATCACCACCTTAATATCAAGCAACCACACCAGTTAACATATAAATGATGAAAACCATTAGCAGATATATCATAACCGCAGTGTCGCTCGTGGCAATAGCCTTGGGGGCTACTGCGCAGGAGTCATCGTCAAGTGCCGTGATGCGCCGTGGTGGCGCCGACCGCAATTCGCGACGCAACTCAACCGAAGCAGCAGGGCCTCAGGTGACACAGCGTATGGAGGGGCTCTATGAGCAGACACCAGTATCCGACGCTGATATGGAGTGGATGCGCGTGATTTATCGCCAGATTGATCTCAACGACGACAAAAACGCTCCGTTGTATTACCCCGAGGATCTAATTGACGGCCAGGAGAACCTGTTCCGTATCATCATGCGTCTGGTGGCCAACAACCAGGTGCCTGCCTACGAATATCTCGACGGCCGTGAAATATTCACCGACCAGTACAAGGTGAAGGTGCGCGATATGCTCGACCGCTTCTATATCCTGTACACCGAGGCTAAGGGCTCGACCGAGAAAAACCCAAAATTCACGATTGAGGAGTCAGATGTGCCTGCCAACGAAGTGCTCACCTACTACATCCTTGAGCGATGGGAGTTTGATAAGCTCACCAACCGTATGCGCACGCGTGTCGAGGCCATTTGCCCTGTGCTCCACCGCTCGGGCGACTGGGGTGGCGATGCGGTGAAGTACCCCATGTTTTGGGTGAAAATGGATAACTTGCGTCCCTATCTGGCACAGCAGGAGATCTTTACCACCGATGACAATAATCTTGCCACCACCACCTACGACGACTTCTTCGCCAACAGCATGTATAAGGGGGAGATATACAAGACCCGCAACCTCAAGAATAAATCGATGGCGCAGCTCTATCCCGATCCCGATGACCTCAAACGAGCCCAGGACAGCATTCAGAACCGTCTTGACACCTACGAAGCCAATCTGTGGGTGCCGACACGCGAGGAGCTGGCCGCAAAGCGTGAGGCCGAAGCCCTTGCAGCCGCAAAAGCTAAGGAAGAGGTTGATGCCGTTGCCTCGCGTGACGACGATATTGATGCGGTCGAGGCTGTTACTGAGGATAAGCCTGTGCGATCCACTCGCTCAAGCCGCGGCAAGACTTCCGGCTCAGACAAGAAGAAAGACAGTAAGAAAAAGGAGCCTAAAAAGGTCAAAGAGCCTAAGCAGCAAAAAAGTAACTCCAACAATGCTGTGCGGTCAGTGCGACGACGCAAATGAAACTATCGCAACTCAAGCAGCGCATAGCATCGGTGATGGGTATCACCGAGCTCAACCCCATGCAGGTGGCAATGGCCCACTCGCAGGCTAAGAATACCATACTTCTTGCGCCGACCGGTTCGGGCAAGACACTTGCATTTACATTGCCGATGCTTGTGGAGTGCGTTGAAACCCACACCGACAAGCTGCAGGCTGTGGTCATAGCACCCTCGCGCGAGCTTGTGCAGCAAATCAGCGACGTAGTGCGTCCGCTTGCGCTACCGCTCCGTACCACCGTATGCTACGGTGGTCACTCTATGCTCGATGAGGCCCGCTCGCTCGAAGCCAATCCTCAGATTATAATCGCCACTCCAGGCCGACTGCTCGATCACTTCATCCGCGGACATCTCCACGTGGAGCGCCTGCGTATGCTGGTGCTTGATGAGTACGACAAATCGCTTGAGCTTGGCTTCCTTGACGATATGCGCCGTATAGTGAAGAATTTAGGGCGTATTCAGCACGTTATACTCACCTCTGCCACGCCACTGGGCGACAAGATGCCCCGCTTCCTCGACTTCGCCTCACCCGAGGTGGTAGATTTCACACAGGGAAATAATGTGGCTAAAGGTAGGATACAATACGTCAAGATTCCGTCGGCTACCCGCGATAAGCTTGACACACTGCTTGACCTCACAGCGTCGCTCCCAGCCGATGAGAGAGCCATAATCTTCGTCAACCATCGTGAGAGCGCACAGCGAGTCTACGATGCCTTGAGAAAAGCCGGTTTCCCGGCGGGGCTCTATAATGGGGCGCTTGACCAGCAGCACCGTGAGATTGCGATTGATCTGTTCAACAATGGTACCACTCCGGTGCTTGTGGCCACTGACCTGGGTTCACGTGGGCTCGATATAGCCGATGTCGGCTCGGTGATACATTATCACCTTCCCATCAATGCCGAAACGTGGACTCATCGCAATGGCCGCACGGGTCGACAAGGTGCCCATGGCATTGTGTACAGTATAATCTCGGACGATGAGACGATACCCGAATACGTGGATTTTGAGCGTGAATACATACCCAAGGATTACCACACCAATCCGCCTAAGGCTACTCGCATAGCCACTCTTTATTTCAATGCCGGCAAGCGAGAGAAGATATCACGCGGCGACATCGCCGGATACCTCATGCAGCGCGGCGGCCTCAACTCTGATGAAGTAGGGCGTATCACTGTCAAGGATCATTACAGCCTTGCGTCAATCCCGGCCTCCAAGCTTCAATCAACCCTTGATGCCATTGCGCCACATCGGCTGAAGAATCAGCGTGTGCGCGTCACTCCTGTCGACTAATTCTTTTTATCGTTGCTTACAGTTGCGAAAGTAACTTTCAGAGCTTAGGATAAATTTGGAAATCTCAGGGGTAAGTATTACCTTTGCGGCACAAATCAGGCTGCTCGAATGGTGGAATGGTAGACACGAGGGACTTAAAATCCCTTGGCCATTGCGGCTGTGCGGGTTCGAGTCCCGCTTCGAGCACCATGCGTTTATTTACGTCGGCTGCGCCACCGCGCGGCCGACGCTGCTTTTTTGGATCAACCTTTGCGTGATGCCATTGTGTGGATTAGGTTATTTTTGTGTGGATATCGGCTGATAATTCAAAAGTTATATGTATATTTGGTGCAAAATTGTAAGAGTCGATGGCTTTTGCCATTGATAATGCCCCTAAAACACTAATTAACATCACATTATGGACAACCCTGAGCTCATTGAGGGCGCTGTAGAGCAGAATGCCACCGACAGCACCATCATCACTACCACCAACCCGGACTCCGCGCCCGAATCTGTAACCGAACCTGCTAACGATCTGCGCCTTGACAATCTTTCGTGCCAGGAGCTGTGCGAGCGCCTCGCTATGATTGCCGCTCTTCCAGCCGACGAGATTTCGCGCGAGGGTGTGGCAAAAATCAAGCAACTTTACTACATTCAGCATAATAATAACCTGATGCAGCTGCGCGAGCAGTATGTGGCCGAGGGTAACGATGCCGAGTCGTTCGTAATACCCGATGACGAACTTGAAGCCCGTTTCCGCGAGCTTTTGGCCGAAATCAAGGAGAAGAAAAACGCATTGCTCGTAGCGCAGGAGGCAGAGCGCAAGCAGAATCTCGAGAAGAAAAACGCCATAATCGACAAGCTCAACGAGATGTCGGCCGACACCGACAATGTAAACCGTCACTTCCCCCTGGTGAAAGAGATGCAACAGGAGTTCAAGGGCATAGGTGAAGTTCCTCCCACTGATCAAAGCGATGTGTGGAAACGCTACCAGGATGCCGTGGAGCGGTTCTACGATCAGCTTAAGATCAATAAGGACCTGCGCGACTACGATTTCCGTAAAAATCTTGACACCAAGCAGCTCCTGTGCCAGCAAGCCGAGGAGCTCGTCAAAGAGAGCGATGTGGTGCTCGCCTTCAAGCGCCTTCAGGAGCTGCACGACAAGTGGCGTGAAACCGGTCCCGTGGCCAAGGAGGTGCGCGAAGATATCTGGACCCGCTTCAAGGATGCTTCAGCTGCAATCAATAAGAAATATCAGGCATACTTCGAGGAGCGCAAAGCGCGCGAACGCGAAAACGAGTTGGCTAAGACTGCCCTGTGCGAACGCATTGAGGCTCTCGACTTCAGCGATCTGCGCTCATATACAGCCTGGGAAGCCATAACTCAGGAGATACTCAAAGCTCAAAGCGAATGGAAGCAGCTGGGATTTGCCTCGCGCAAGCTCAACAGCGAATTGTTCAACCGTTTCCGCACCACATGCGACAAATTCTTCACCGCCAAGGCCGAATACTTCAAGTCGATGAAAGATGAGCTTGCACAGAATCTCGCTAAGAAAACACAACTGTGCGAGCGTGCCGAGGCACTCAAAGATTCAACCGACTGGCGTGCCACAACCGATGCGCTGGTAGAGCTCCAGAAGGAGTGGAAAACAATAGGCACGGTGGCAAAGAAGCATAGCGACGCCATATGGCACCGATTCCAGCAGGCATGCGACTACTTCTTCGAGCAAAAGAAGAAGGCCACCTCAGGCGCGCGTCAGACCGAACAAGCCAACCTCAAAGCTAAGAAGGAAATCATTGCCAAGCTGCGTGAAATCGATCCCGAAACTACCGACCGCTCTGAGGCCGTGAAGCTGGTGCGCGAACTCCAGCAGCAGTGGCAAGGTATAGGCCACGTTCCATTCCGCGAGAAGGATAAGGTGTATGAAGCCTACCGCGAGCTTACCAATAAGCTGTTCCGTGCGCTCGACATGCGTCAGAACCGCGACTCGATGGAACGGTTTGAGAACTTGCTCAACGACATGGACGGCGACGAGATAAAGATGCTTCGCGAGCGTGAGCGCATGCTGCGTGCCTACGAGCAGCGCAAGTCGGAGCTGAAAACGTATGAGAACAATCTCGGATTCTTTAACTCCAAGTCAAAGTCGGGCGACTCGATGGTGCGCGAGATGCAGCGCAAGATGGAGCGTATCCGCGAAGACCTCAAGGTGCTTGAGGAGAAGATAAAGGTTATCGATAAGAAAATCTAAATACATAGCCGCCAATGACATCGCATCCCAAGGGTCGATATGGCGATTATATCCACACGGCGCTGACGGTAGTTGACTTCGTTCAGCTCAATCTGCTGTTTTGGATAACCCTGATTTTCAACCCTGAAATAGCCCATAGCGCTTATACGCGCGAGTTATGGCTGCTGGTCAATGTGTCATTCTTCCCGGTGGTCTACTGGTTTGCGCGAGTGCAGACCAGCCGCACCGTCTATATGGATCACATATTGCTGTCGGCAATCCAGGCTGTGGGTATTCACGCTCTGTTTTTCCTGTCGCTACAGGCGTTTTTAGGCATCTTCGTGATACCATGGTACACCTACATGACATTCTACGGCATGTGCCTTGTGCTCTTCCCGCTGCTGTGGGTCGTGGAGCGCTTTGCCATCAAGTCATTGCGCAGCCACGGGCGCAACTTCGTGAGGGTAGTGATCGTGGGCAACAACCAGACATCGCGCCGTCTTGCCGCCGAGCTGGCATCTGACGTTGGCTTCGGCTACCGACTGATGGGGTATTTCGACGATGAGGCTACCGACGATGACCCGGTGCTGGGACCGCACCTTGGCAACATAGACCAGCTCGACACATATGCCCGCGAGCATTATGTATCGGAGGTGTACTACTGTATATCGGGTAATCACGAGCGCGCGATACGCACGGTGGTGAAAATGGCTGATGATTCGGTGAGCCAGTTCTTCTACGTGCCGCAGATACCGCGGTACATCAACCGTGCGTTTGAAATGAGTCATCGCGGACGTGTACCTGTGCTTGCGATACGCCGCAACCCGCTGAAAAATTTCCTCAACCTGGGTGTAAAGCGCGCTTTCGACTTTACGTTCTCCTCGATTGTGCTGCTCCTGTTCTTCCCATTTGTGTTTATTCCGGTGGCAATCGCCATCAAGATGTCGTCGCCGGGCCCGATTTTCTTCAGGCAGAAACGCACCGGGTACAAGGGGCGCGACTTCTATTGCTATAAGTTCCGCACAATGAAGGTAAATGTTGACGCCGACCGCGCACAGGCTACAAAAGACGATCCGCGCAAAACCCGTATCGGCGACATACTGCGCAAGACATCAATTGACGAGCTTCCGCAGTTTATCAACGTGTGGCTCGGTGATATGTCGGTAGTGGGGCCGCGCCCTCATATGCTCAAGCACACCGAGATGTACTCTAAACTTATTGACAAGTACATGGTGCGCCATTTCATCAAGCCCGGCATCACCGGATGGGCGCAGGTTAACGGCTATCGAGGCCAGACGGAGGAGCTATGGCAGATGGAACGCCGTGTGGAGTACGATGTATGGTACATCGAAAACTGGTCGTTCCTGCTCGATATGAAGATTATTGTACGCACCATCATCAACGCCGTCAAGGGTGAACAGAATGCCTATTAACATCTTATGCTATCAGACAATAGTACATATTAAAACCATAAAAAGGAGCTTATCACTAAGCCCCTTTTTATGGTTTCCAATAGGTACAATTTCTAAGGTAAAAAAGATTGTTTTAGGTTTGCGATACAAAGATGAAGCTTTTTTATCGTGTCGCAAAATATTTTAATATGTTATCCAACATATTTTATTAGCATAATTGCATAAATTGCTGTATGTCATATGACTAAATAAATTAGTGCATGGTTAATAAATGTTAAACAGAGTAGAAATGCTTAGAATTCCATATTTTACACTCATCATTGCTGCATTTTTCACACTCTTATGCGGCTGTTCTGACACTGAGCGCTTTGTCATCGAGGGGCAATTTGAGGGTGAGGCTCCGCAGAGCGTCCGAGCGCTGTACTATGCACAGGGGGCGTTGCAGAATGCGCCGGTGTCGGTGCGCGAAGGCAAATTCCAGATCGATGGGCGCAGCTCTGAGCCGGTGATAGTCGACATATACCTGCCCGACAAGACACGCATAGCTACCCTGGTGGTGCGCAATGGAGAGAAGGTGAAGCTGAAAGTCAGCGCCAAGCCTTATTCTTTCAGCGCCGAGGGTGACGATACGTCGGAGGAACTGTCGAAATGGGTTAAGGATAACGCCTCTGTACTCAGCGGCGCATCCACTGTGGAGATTAATGAGGTAATCGGGAAATATATCGAGCACAATCGCGATAATCTGCTTGCCACGGTACTGCTGCTCAGCTATTACGACTCTTCGGTCGACCCGTTGGCGGCGGCACGCTTATTTGACATGATCGATGCTGATGCACGTCCATCGTATATGGTCGAGGGATATAGTGAGATGCTTGGGCGAATGAAGGTGGGTATCGAAGGGGTAGTGGTTGACCCGATATCTTATTATGTGGGTCGCGACTCGGCTAATATATTCTTGCCGAAGGAGAATCGTTATACACTATTGGCACTCACATCCACACTGCATGGACGCGACACGATAGTGGGCGAGCTTGCCAGGCTGGTCGATAACGATAGCGTGAAGGTGCTTGAGCTTTCGGTTGACACCGATTCAACGATATGGCGCCGCTCCATTGCCCCCGATTCGGCATCATGGAAGCAGGGGTGGCTACCTGGAGGAGTAATGAGTGCAGGGCTTGAGCAGTTGGCATTACCAAGACTGCCGTATTTCGTTATAGTTGATTCGGTTGGCAATCAGCTGCTTCGGTCGTCCTCGGTGACGGCTGCCGGCATGCGGGCATCGGCCATCGCTGAGTAGTCAGGCACCCGGATTGAGCTTATAAGCGATGTGATATTTACACCTTTTTGGTTAATTCACCTAAAAATCATGGTCAACTGCACGGTTAGTTGTATCTTTGCATGATTAATCGACCATTATCACAGTGTCCCGATCGCCACTATATATCTTAATAATACTTCTGCTCGTCACCATGCCCCTGTCGCTGCTCTACGCACAGGATAATGGAAATGATGTGGAGGGTGTGATGGCACATGCCGACACCACGGCGGCAGTGATGCCTCAGGGTATTGACACGGCGGCACTCCTACGGGCCGATAGCGTCAAGCCCAGCCGCATACGCCGTCAGAAGGTCGATCTCGACGCACAGGTGCAGTTCTCGGCCACCGACTCGATGATACTCGTTGGGCAGAATCAGGCGTATATGTACGGCGACAGCAAGGTGGAGTATGGCGATATGAAGCTCGACGCGGCGCAAATCGATCTCGACCTCAAAAACTCCACAGTGTATGCCGTCGGAGTGCCCGACACCACCGGCGAGGTGGTGGGTTCGCCGGTGTTTGAGGAGGGTGGCTCTACCTATGAGACAGCGACAATGCGATATAACTTCAAGTCGAAACGAGGTTATATCACTGATGTAATCACCCAGCAGGGTGAAGGGTATCTCACCGGTGGGCAGACCAAGAAAACCGAGGATGATGTGTACTATATACAGAATGGACGCTACACCACCTGCGACGACCACGAATGCCCACACTTCTACCTACAGCTCACCAAGGCCAAGGTAATACCCAAAAAGAATATAGTGACCGGCCCGGCCTACATGGTGCTTGCCGGACTCCCCCTGCCGTTGGCCATACCCTTCGGCTACTTCCCTTTCAGCGACAGTTACGCATCGGGTGTAATAGTGCCGACATTCGGCGACGACTATCAGCGCGGATTCTATCTGAGCGACGGTGGATATTACTTCGCTATCAGCGATAACATCGACCTTGCTCTGACAGGTGAGATTTATACGCGCGGCTCATGGGGGTTGGCGGCGCAGTCGTCCTACGTCAAGCGATATAAATATAACGGTAACTTCTCGTTGAATTACCTTAAGTCGATTTACGGCGACAAGGGGCTACCCGATTATTCCAAGCAGACCAACTTCCAGGTGGTGTGGAGCCACTCGCAGGACTCAAAGGCCAACCCCAATATGAATCTGTCGGCCTCGGTCAACTTCACCACATCGGGGTACACCCGCAACGACGTGAACTCCTACTACTCGTCGGCGTTCACCGAAAATACCAAGAGCTCTACGGTCAACCTCACTTACCGCATACCCCAAAGCCGCTGGTCGCTGTCGACCACGATGAACGTTTCGCAGCGCACACAGGACTCCACGCTGGCGGTGTCGTTCCCCAACTTCACCCTTACCATGAGCCAGCATTCGCCGTTCAAGCGCAAGCGTGCCGTGGGTGCCGAGAAGTGGTATGAAAAAATCAAGCTGTCGTACTCCGGCCAGTTTCAAAACTCACTCACGGCCAAGCAAGACGAGTTTTTCAAAAAGAGCCTGATCAAGGACTGGCGCAACGGCATGAAGCACTCCGTGCCTATCTCAGCCACGTTTAATATATTCAAGTACATCAACCTCACACCATCGGTGAGCCTCAACGACCGCATGTACACAACCAAGGTGCGCCGTCAGTGGGACCCCAACGCCGCCGCCGAGATATGCGACACAACCTACAATTTCTACAACGTGTGGGATTTCTCCGCATCGGTGGCTTTCGACACAAAAATCTATGGCTTCTTCCAGCCGTTGCCGTTCCTGGGCAACAAGGTGAAGATGATACGCCATGTGTTTACCCCCACGGTGTCGTTCACCGGATCGCCCGATTTCAGCTCACCATTCTTTGGCTACTATGGCACTTACGACTATACCGATGCCCGGGGCAATATCCAGCAGCGCAAGTACTCGATGTTTCCTAACTCGCTGTTTGGCGTGCCGGGACAAGGGAAAACCGGCATGGTTTCAGTATCGTTGGCCAACAACCTCGAAATGAAAGTCAGGAGCGACAACGACTCCATCGGTGAGAAGAAGATATCGCTTATCGAGAACTTCACGGTAAACCAGAGCTACAATTTTGCCGCCGACTCGCTGCGATGGTCCAACATCAACACATCGTTGATGCTCCGCCTGGTCAAAGGGTTCAATCTCAATCTCTCAGCCGTATGGGATGTCTATACCTACGGCCTCAACGAGTCGGGAACCCCGGTGCGCCTCAACCGCACGCGTCTCCAGGCCGGCAAAGGGCTCGGCAAGCTCTCAAGCACAGGCACATCATTCTCCTATACATTCAACAACGATACATTCCGCAAAATCAAGAATGGTATCAAAAAAGATTCGAAAGGAAAGGACAACGACAGCGACAACTTCTCATCGTCGGGCGATGAATTCTCCGATACCAATGGTGATGATGACGACAAGAGCGATTCGGGAGGAGGGGATCTCGACCTCGACTCCGACGGGTATTTGCGCTGGAAAGTGCCCTGGAATCTATCGGTCAACTACTCAGTCAACTACTCATACGGCACATTCAACAAGGAGAAGATGGAGTACAATGGCCGCTGGACTCAGAACCTGAGCTTCTCAGGCAACATACGCCCCACCGCCAACTGGAATTTTGGCTTTACCGCATCCTACAACTTCGACACACACAAACTGGCCTACATGAACTGCAACGTGTCGCGCGACCTGCATTGCTTCACCATGCGCGCCAGCTTCGTGCCCGTAGGCCCCTACAAGAGCTACAACTTCCACATCTCAGTGAAATCCTCACTTCTCTCCGACCTCAAGTACGACAAACGTTCTTCCCGCTCCAACGGCATCACCTGGTACTAATCCCCCCC
>CAZFEU010000056.1:0-12796 GCA_964517875.1 uncultured Muribaculaceae bacterium
CCTATAACCTTCTGATCCGTAGTCAGATGCTCTATTCAGTTGAGCTAACGAGCCATCACATTTTGTCGTTTGCGGATGCAAAGTTACAACTATTTTCTTTAATTGCAACTATTTTTTACAAACTTTTTTCAGTTTAGATTTTTGTCATTTCAGGAGGCAGTCGGATGGGTCGATATAAGGTAGCCCGCAATCGGGGCGGGTGGCTTACAAGCCACCCGCCGAGTTGCTGCCTGTTTCGCGCTGTGCGCCACCCACCACATCGTCGTTGCTGATGCTACGGGCAGTCTTTTTTACCGATGCGCCCATCGAGCCGAAGCGATAGCTAACGGAGAAGCGCAGACCCTTCAAATGGTAGCGGGTAATTGTTGATGTGCCCGTGTAATCTCCATTGATGGTTTCGCTCACAAATCGGCGGCTGCTACGTCCTATGGGATTGATAGCCTCGATTCGTACGCTAAGTCGCTCCTCTTTCAGGAAGTTACGGCTCAGTGATATGCTCCACATAGCACAGTTGGAGAAGTTGCCCACATGGGTGTAGGTATACACACTGCTGGGCTGCTGCCCGAATACAAATAAACCCAACTGGCCATTGAGATTCCATGGCAGACGCTGCGTATAGCGGGCAAACACGAACGGGGTCCAACGGGCCATCTCCATGCCCTGCTGTGTGTAGCGGGTGTAGGTGATGCCGCCATTACCCATCAACGAAATCTTGGGTGTGATGGTCCACTGCAAGAAGCCGTTGAAGCTGAGAGCGCGGAAGTGACCGATATTAAGATATGTGCTCACCATGCGGTCGTCGTCAAGATAGCTTACCCCGGCGATTCCATTGTTCGACATATCATAGTTGGTTGAGAAGTTGAAGTTGAACTTCTGGGTGATATACATATAGGTGAGCTTCAGCGAGTGATGCATGGCCGAATTGAGGTTGGGATTACCCATGCTCACTGAGGTAGGAGTCTGGTTGACAGTTGGGTCAAGATAGCTGATGCCGGGGCGGTTGATGCGCGAGGCATAGTTGAGCGTCAGCGTGTTTCCGTCGTTGATCTGCCAATTTGCGGCAGCGCTGGGCACAAGATCGTTAAGATTGCTGCTATATCCGGTATGGCCGTCGGCATACTTGGCTTTGAGGTGAGAGTATTCGTAGCGTAGCCCTGCACGAAGCCCCACGGGACCCAACTTGGCTGAATACTGGGCATAAAGAGCCGCCACGTCGGTAATGTGCGAGAAGTCGTTATCGCTGGTCGTAGCTCCCACATAGTCGAGGTGTGATACGGCGTGGTTGCGGCGAATGATACCCTTGGCACCAAGCTCGACGGTGTGTATCTTCCTGAACGGGCGAGTCCAGTCGAACTGGAAGGTATGCTCGATAAAATTCTGTTTGATGTCGCTGTTGATGCCGCTATAGTCCACAGGCATATTCACCATGTCGTAGTACTCTGATAGACTGAGGCTGCTGTTATGATTGGTCGAAATCTGATATGAGGCATTGAGCATCTCACCCGGATTGCGCATCAGGTGCTGGTAATTTAACGAGCCATCAAAATCAAAGTATCGGCTGCGGGGAGTGCGGCCAAGCGTATTGTAGGAGTAAATCAATGCACGTTCGGTATCAAGGGGTCCGTACATGGCAGTCTGGCCTGTACTGCGACCATTGGCCCCGTAGGCAAAACCATTTAGTTCAAGGGTAAACAGGTTGAGCGAGTCAAGGTCGTAGGATGCTTCCGCACCGAAGTAACCCATGTTGCCTTTGGCTTTCTCGCGGCTGCTGTTGGTGGTGCTGTTACCATTGTCGTAAGCGTAGCGGCTATCCAGTGTCATTTCCTGATTTTTTTCACTCATATTGAAATAGCCTCCATTCACCGAAAAAGTCACCTTATCGATTTGCGAGCTCAACCACAGATTGGCGCCAGGTATTGGGTTAAGACTTGTTGCGTTGAGTCCGGCAGTGCCCATCACACCCTTTATGCTCACGTTGTCGACAGTCACGATGTTGATAATGGCACCCACACCCTCGGCATCGTACTTCGCGCCGGGTTCGGTGATGACCTCTATACGCTTAATCATCGAGGCGGGTATGGCCTTGAATATCTCTTTGGCGTTGCTTGAATAGCTCTTCGAGGGACGACCATTTCTGTACACCTGGAAGTTGGACGAGCCGTTAACTGTGATTGTGCCGTCGGAGTCTACCGAGAGCATCGGCACCTTGCGCAGCATCTCGCTTAGATTGCTGGTTGATGCGTCAACATCGGCTTGCACATCGTAACCCACGCGGTCGATTTCCTTTGTCACCAGCGGACGCTGTGCCACTATCTCCACCTCGCCAAGCACATTATAGTCGGGCATCATCGTCACCGTGCCCAAATCGACTGTCTCCGAGGCCGAGTGAGCCTTGAAATCAATCGACTGGCTGGCCGAACCTATATATGTAAGGTGCAGCACGTAGCTACCGGGCTGGGCCACATTGGTCACAATCTCACCCTCGGCACCGGCTGTACCCATAGTTACCACCTTTGTCGTATCGGCCTGGGTGGTAATGCGATAGTTGGCAAAAGCCTGAGGCTCACCCTCGTTATCAACTACCTTGCATTGCAACTTGAAAGCCGACACCTGGCCACAAGCCATCAAAACCATTGTCAATGCGAATATAATCTTACCTAATTCTCTCATAATTAGTCAAAAAACTCAAAATATCTACTAAATTCATTTACTTATCATTGCCATAGTCAGCATATAGCTTGGCAAGCTCCTCGTGGCTCACGCCAAACGCTTTTAAGCGGTCGAAAAGATATGGCAGCTCCTTGTCGAAGAACTGCATACGTCGCATCTGGCGCACCCGCTCATCAGCTTCGGCAGTATAGAAATATCCGATGCCACGCTGCTGGTAGATTACCCCTTCCTGCTGCAGCCAGTTGTACGTCCTCACCGCCGTGTTGGCGTTGATACCGCTCTTAGCCGCAAACTCGCGCACCGAGGGCAATCGCTGGCCGGACATAGGCTCTACGGAAGCCTCCACGTCATCAAGAAGCTGTTCGGCCAACTGAAGATATATCGGTTTATTATCTCTAAATTCCGTCATATTATCTGTTTCCTTTCAAAAATTTTGTAACTCCACCACAGCAAGCCCACCGACAAGATCAATAACAGGGTACGCCAAGTATAGAATATATAATCACAAATTGATGTATTTGATAATATTTTCTCCATCAAAGTTTCAAAATGCCAGATGACAAACGAAACAGTAAACACCAGCACCATTAAAAGCCCTATAAGAGTGGCTGATGATTTAAGAAACGAGTGTTTGGGCCATGCCACCGAACCGAATATGAATAATGACTGCACAAACAAGGTAGATACGGATAGCGAATAGAACTCGCGCGCCGGTAGGTAATCGAATGTATTCAGTGGATTGAGCAAGTCCTTAACCCACATGCTGTGCAATATAAACAGAATCAGCACATTGGCACAGCACATCAAATACCATCCCACAAACAGAAGCAGATAGACGCCAACTATCATAGTGACGACTCGGGGCCAGTACTTGTCGGAAGCCGAAGCCGGTGTCATAAACATCGCTATGCGCCCCTCCCTGCTGGTAAGCTCTCCAAAAATCTTGGAATCAATGAAAGCGCATATCATCATGGCAAAAAATGAGTATAGCATGAATCCGATTGGCCCCATCACTATACTGAAATAACCGAACCAAAGGCCCATCGCCACACAGGCACCCAAATATATCGCTACCAGAAGCATCAGCTTGCGGGCATTCTCAGTCAGACTCTTACGACACATCAACGCCACAAGGCTCTTTGATGGCTGCACTGCTATATTAGTATCTTTCATTTTTATATCAATTAGCGGTTTTGTTGTTGGATTAACTCATAGAATGTTTCGAGATTTACCTCGGTCTCCTCACTGGGATCGGTAAGAGGCTCGGCTATGTTCATGCCGCCCGGCACTTCGAGCGCAATCAGAGCCTTAGCGGCGCGCTCGGCATCGGTGGTGAATCCAAAGCGATATTGCGAGCTGACGCTGTCGATACCACCGTTAAAGAGTACACCCTTGCGGTCGGTGATTATCACATGGTCGAGAATCTTGTCGACGTCGTAGACCTGATGGGTAGAAATGATGATGCATCTATCGTCGTTCATACTCTCCACCACTACCTTGCGGAAGTTGCGCTTTGCGCTAATATCCAATCCGTTGGTGGGTTCATCGAGCACTACGAGCGACGTGTTGCACGCCATAGCAAAGCTGATGAACACCTTTTTCTTCTGCCCCATTGACAGCTCACCAAGATTCAGGCTCGGCGAAAGCTCAAATATCTCAAGGCATCGCATCATCAGTCCGAGGTCGAATTTGGGATATAATGGAGCATTGACCTTAATATAATCATCCAGGGAAACCGAGGGCAGGCTGAACTCCTCAGGCACCAAAAATACATCCTGCAAGAATCCTACCTTACGGTCGTAGGGGGTGAACCCATTAAAATCAATCGTGCCTTTTACGGGTCTCAACAATCCACATATTAAGTACAGCAAAGTGGATTTACCGGCACCATTGCGCCCCAACAGGCCGCACACGGTGCCACGCTCTATCGCCATCGACAGGCCGCTGATGATGGGCACTCTCGAATTGTAAGCAAAACTCAGGTTGTTAATCGTAAGCATAACGTTTGACAGTTTTATTTCATTCTTTAGGTTTATTAGTTTATTAGTGCATTAGTGTACTATCACACTATGACACCGCAAAAGTATACTCTATTTTTTATCCCACCAAATTTTTTTGCGTTTTTTTCAAAAATATTTGTGATGTGTATCCGTAGCAATCTATTTTCTCAAAAAATGTGTGTAAATTCGTAGCACAAATTATCCTTAACCCCAAGCATGAAGCTATGAAACTGCAACGCATATTCTGCTCTTTGGCACTGAGTGCACTTACACTATCGTCGATTTATGGCGAGAAGTTAGTAATTGTAGCGACCAACGACACCCACTCGCAGATCGACCCCGACGATAAGGGGCAAGGAGGCGTATTGCGCCGTAAAGCATTAGTCGACAGCATACGCAATAGCAATGACAACGTACTGCTTATCGATGCCGGCGACGCCGTGCAAGGCACTCTTTACTTCAACCTTTACAAGGGTGAAGTCGAGCACAAGATGATGAACTTCCTGGGATATGACATCGCAATACTCGGCAACCATGACTTCGACAACGGCGTCGAAGAGCTGGCCAAGCAATTGCGCAACGACTCCGCCCAGTGGATCTCCACCAACTACAATCTGCGCAACAGCGCCCTCAACGGTCTGTTCTCACCTTATACCGTCAGAGAGTTTGACGGCAAGAAAGTAGGCATAATAGGCATCAACCTCAACCCCAAGGGGATGATAGCCGAGGGTCACTACGATGGCGTGGTATACCTCGACCCGCTTAAAGCCGCCAACTCCACCGCATGGCACCTCCGACACAATGAGGGAGTGGACTATGTGGTGGCTGTAACCCATATCGGATATAAACCCAATGGTGAATTTGGCGACACCGATCTCGCCGCCAACAGCGAATACATCGACCTCATAATCGGCGGACATTCCCATGACACCATCAGCCCGGCAACGCCTCAGAAACTCAACTACCTCATCACTAATGCAGCGAGTGATACGGTAGTTGTGACCCAAGCGGCAAAAGCCGGCCGATTTGTGGCCGAAATAACTCTCGACCTCGACAACGGCAACATCGATTACCGCCTCATACCCGTCAACTCGCGCCTCGACGACCGCATCAACCCTAAATGGACCGAACTCATAGCTCCCTATCGCCACGGCGTTGACTCGCTGATGCAGGTGTGGGTAGGACGCACTGCGCACGAAATGCCCAACAACCACCCCGCACTGCTCAACTTCACCACCGACTTCGTGAAAGCCATGGGCGATAAGCTTAACGGTGGCACCCAGGTCGACGTCGCCCTGCTCAATGTGGGAGGACTGCGCACATCGCTCCCCAAGGGTAAAGTGTCGGAAGGCATGATCATCAACATGATGCCCTTCAACAACTATATAGTGAACATCGACATCTCAGGTGCCGACTTGATCGAAGCGCTAAACATATCAGCGGCACGCCGCGGTGGCGACGGCCTGAGCTCAGGATCAAAAGCCATCATAGCGGGCAAGGAATGTAAGGAGGTGACTATCAACGGACAGCCAATTGACCCAAACCGCACATACCGCATTGCCACCATCGACTATCTCGCCAACGGTGGTGACTACCTTACGCCTCTGAAGCGTGGCACAGTAGTGGCACGCAGCGAAAATGTGCTCTACAACGACCTCATCAACTGGCTTCGTACCGACATGAAGGGGCATAAAATACCCTACGATCCCAAAGCACGTATGCACAAGCAATGAACCGTCTACGCTCATTAGCCGCCATAGCCCTGCTGCTATGCGCATCCACAATCGGGGCCGTAACGCCCAATATGCTCAAAAATGTCGACCGCTCTAAATGCGACCAATGGGTCGACTCGGTCTTCAACTCGCTGACACCCCGCCAACGCATCGCACAGCTTATTATAGCCAACGTATCTCCTGCGGCCGGGCAATCATCGCGCAACAATATCGCACTGCTGGTTAAAACCAACGACATCGGAGGTCTGCTTTTCAGCAAGGGGTCACTCGCCGACTTTGCCGACATGACTTCATATGCCCAGTCGATCGCCCGCACACCGCTGCTGATGACGCTCGACGGAGAGTGGGGGCCGGCGATGCGTATTGCCGAGCTTGGCCGCTTTCCCCACAACATGGCTCTCGGTGCCATCGCCGACGACCGCCTGATATATGAATATGGGCGCGAAGTAGCGCGCGAATGCAAGCTTTTGGGCCATCATGTCAACTTCGCACCCGTGGCCGATGTCAATTCCAACCCCGACAATCCCGTGATAGGCTACCGTTCTTTCGGGGAGAGTCCGCAGCGTGTCAGCGCACTTGTGCGCGCATACTCACGAGGGCTCGAGGATGGAGGTGTGATGGCTGTGGCCAAGCACTTTCCGGGGCACGGCGACACCTCCGACGACTCCCACCATGCGCTCCCCAAAGTCAAGCACACGGCACAGCAGCTCAACGAGGTTGACCTGGTGCCATTCCGTACCTTCATCAACGAAGGATTCTCCGGAGTGATGGTAGGACATCTCAACGTGCCGGTCCTTGACAAGTCGGGAACACCCGCCTCACTGTCTCACAAAATCACTACCGACCTGCTATGCGACAAGATGGGATTTGAAGGGATGATTTTCACCGACGCCCTTGCCATGGACGGTGCTAAAACAAAGAAAAACAATGCCGTATCCGCCCTGCAGGCAGGTGCAGATGCTCTGCTCGGAGCCCGCGACCCAATAGGTGATATACGAGCTATAGAAGAAGCCATCAAAAAGGGGAAGCTCAAGCAAGCCGATATCGATGCTCGATGCCGCAA
This sequence comes from uncultured Muribaculaceae bacterium, assembly GCA_964517875.1. Taxonomy (GTDB): domain Bacteria; phylum Bacteroidota; class Bacteroidia; order Bacteroidales; family Muribaculaceae; genus JAJPXC01. The sequence continues at coordinate 7,467 of CAZFEU010000056.1, forward strand.
AATGCTTACCTACAAGTATATCCTCGGGCTCAACCACCCTCAAAGCATCAGCAACGCCACCCTGCTCCATGACATCAAGACACCGCAAGCCGAGGCTCTGAAACGCCAGCTCGCAGCCGCATGCATCACCGCCGTGCGCAACAGCCGCGGTATTCTGCCGCTCACAGGACTATGGCACAGCAAAATAGCAGTTGTGACAATCGGTACCGCACCTAACGATGAATTTGCAAAAACCTGCGCCAAGTACTCTAAAACCACCAATTACACAGGCACATCACAAATCGCCGCCATAAAAAAGTCTGACGTGATTATCGCAGCCGTTTATGGCGACAGCCAGTCGTGCCGCCAGCAGCTTGCACAGCTTATCAAAACCGGACGCACAGTAATCCCGGTATTTTTCATCAATCCCTACCGCACAGCCAAATTTGCCGAAGTAATCAAGGACTCCCCCACCCTGGTGATTGCCTACGACGACACCCCCGAGCTATGCAGCTACGCCGCTCAAGCTGTATTCGGCGGTATCAATGTGTCGGGGCGCCTTCCGGTGGGCATTGAGGGTGTGGCACCGCGCAATTCGGGCGTGAATATCGCCAAATCACGCCTTGCCTATACCACCCCCGCCGACGCAGGGATGCAACCATGGCTCTCCGACAGCATCGACGCAATCATCAATACCGGATTGCGCACCGGGGCTTTCCCGGGTTGCCAGGTGCTGGTGGCCAAGGACGGTAAGGTGGTGATCGATCGCAGCTACGGTTTTACCGACTTTCATAAAACCACAAGCGTCACACCTGATGTAGTTTACGACCTCGCATCAGTGTCAAAAGCCACCGGCACCCTCCCCGGCATAATGGCCGTATTCGACGACCGGCTGCTAAACCTCGACGCACCGGCATCAACCTACATCACCCCGCTGCGAGGCTCTGAGAAAGAGGGCATCACCGTCAGGCAGTTGCTTTACCACGAGTCAGGCATGCCCGCGTCGCTCAATGTGTTCGACATGATGATGGATACAGCCAGCTACACCGGCCCCCTTTTCACCCCCAAACCTACCGACACCAACACCATCAAATTTGCCGAACGCACCTACGGCAACGCATCGGCCCGGCTACGCTCTGACCTGATGTCAACCAGAGCCACGCCCGAATTTCCAATTGAGGCAGCTAAGAATTTCTATATCAGCCCGTCGACAGTAGATACCGTGATGCATCGCATTTACACCATACCACTCCGCTCATCCAACGCATATAATTATAGTTGCCTTAACTTCTCGCTGCTCATGGATATCGAGCAACGCATCACCGGTGTACCACACCATGAGTTTGTGACCGAACGGATTTTCAAGCCCCTCAACATGTCGAACACCGGGTACCGTCCGCTCACATTCACTTCGAAATCCAAGATCGCCCCAACCGAGAACGACAAATTCCTGCGCCGGCAGACGGTACACGGATACGTCCACGATGAGTTGGCGGCCATGTCGGGTGGTGTGCAAGGTAATGCCGGACTGTTTTCCACCGCCGGTGACCTTGCCAGATTGTGTCAGATGTGGCTCAACGGCGGTGACTATGGGGGTGAAACAGTCCTGTCAAAAAACACCGTCGACTTATTCACCACTGCTAAGAGTCCCACATGCCGCCGCGGACTTGGATTCGACAAGCCCGACACCGTCAATCCCAACAATTCCCCCACCACATCCTTGGCCCACCCCTCGGTTTACGGGCATTTGGGCTTTACGGGCACTTGCTTTTGGGTCGATCCTGCCAACGGCTTGATACTTATTTTCCTTACCAACCGCGTCAACCCCTCGCGCGACAACGCCGCATTCAACAGTCTCAATCCCCGCCCCCGGCTGCTCGAACAAGTGTACCGTTCATTACTCTAAGCAGCTTATTATGACACACGGGGGGTGCGCCATGGTGGCGCACCCCCCGCATTGTAAATTGTCGGGTGGATAATTTATTTATAAATCATCTTGGTCGACTGCTCACCCTGACGGCGTATAATCAGCTGTCCCTTGGCTGGATTGAGCACCCTGCGTCCGTAAATATCGTAGTATACTGCGGGAGTGCCGGCCACATTATCAATTGCCACGCTCTCCACGCCGGTAGCGGCATAGTCGGGGAGCGGTGCGGCGGGTGTATCATCGCGGGCGGGCTCGGGTGTCACCACACTATAGTCGCCCCACCGGCGGGCCAACCACGAAGTTTTTGCGTTGAGATGATCAACGGCTGCGTTGAGGCGCGAATCCATATTGCGATTGTCGGCCGGGCGCAATCCACCGTTGGGGGTCGGTGAATCCTTCCATCGCTGATAGTCGGCCTGAACCGCCGGCTTGATGTGCTCTACAAATGCTTTCATGTCATCGACAATGCCGTCGTAGCGGTTGCTCATAAACCACTTCCAGGTATCAGAGAGCTTTGCGTTAAACATGCCGTTTTCACGCATCGACGGAATCCAGGTATTGCCGTAGGGGTCGCAGTTGTAGAAGAAGTCCTGGGTGTTGCCGTTGAAAGCATTGCCGGCATCCCATAGCGGAGAGAAGTGCCATTTCTGGTTGTCTCCATAGTCGCGGTACAAGTAGGTCGATCCGTGATAAGCCTCCACATCCGACACTATCTCACGGGCTATATAGTAGCGCACGGCATCATCGAGGTCGATATATCGCCAGGTATCATTGCTGTTCGAGCCGATATAGTCGTTCATGGCCGTAAACTGGTCGGTGATGAAACGCTGCTGCAGCTCTGAGTACTCCTCAGGCGTATCCCAGGTGACACGAAGCATATCGAGAAATTGTCCGTGTGCGCAGCTCTTTTCAGCGAGACGTATCTGGTTGTCCTCATCATAGTTGTCGAGCTCCACCAGATAGCCGCCCGATATGAGATGACTGTCGGTAACATTGTCGTCAAGCTCGGTGATATTGATTCGGCCATCACCCACGCGTATCGACTCGGTGAGGAAGTATAGACCGCGGTAATTACCGTTGATCACCACCTCGATGGGCTGCATGCCGCACACCGCCGGCAGTCCTATGCGCTTGCCGAGGCTGAATGTGGTGAAATTGCGCAGGAATCCATAGTTGTCGTCGGCGTGTGCCAGCAGCGCATAGTGCTTGCTTTTATCGGGTGTAAGGCCAAGCAGATTCTGCTTTTTGCCAAGCTTTAGCTTAAACGGCTTTTTGGCATACGCGATGCGCGTATAGTTGCCGCGGGCCTTAATCTGCGTGGGCAGGGGCTCATCGGCCGAACCCACCGACTTGGCGCCGAGTGCTTCAAGCCACTCGCAGCCGTTGACATCGAGCCAATATTCACCGTCGAAATAGTTCTTATGGGGAAGATTGATATCGATTACCTCGTTGTCGAGCACCTTTTGGCCCGCACCGTCGAGCACATAGTTGCCGTCGGCATCTACCTTATACACATTAATATATATGACAGGGAGCGTGCCCGACAGGCCGTTAACCGGACGATCCGATGGCTCCACGCCGTTATTTGCCACCTTTAGCCGTACGTTGCCCCATGGGAGGGTGTTAGATACCACGGTGAACGACAGGGTCACGTTTGTAAGACCCGATGCCGAGATGTTAAACCCCATAGGCACCATGTCAACATAATCGGATGTCGCAACTGTAATGCCGTTTGATGAAGCACCCAGGTCGGCGCCCCACTCCTTATCCCCAATTTTAAATTCGCCGTCGAGCGACGACAGGGTCAGCGAGTACTCATTACCTTTACGTGTAAATCGATAGTCGGGGGCGCATGTCCAACCATTCACATTGCCGCGCACATATACTATAGGATACCCTTCCGAGTCAAACTGCCCGGTAAGATCTTCATCGTCATCATCACCATTGTCGTCGGCCCACTCACCGTTGATGCCGAAACTTACCAAAGTCTCTTCCATCGGAGCATCCTTCGACGACAAAGTGAATTTGATAGTGACATTCGACAGATGAGAGGCCGAAAGGTTGGGCCCATTGCTCACCAGCTTCAGGTTGACGGGCTTAGTGATGGTGGCCGCTCCGCCGAGATTGTAATCCCAACGGTCACCTCCGATTTTAAACTGGCCGTCGAGCGACTGTAGCGTGATAGTATATTCGTCGCCCGAGCGTGTGAATTTGTGATCATCGCGGGGCGACCAGCCGGTATCCGATCCCAATACATAGAGCACAGGGTACCCCTCAACATCCTTTGTGTCAGCGTGCACCATTGCGGGCAATACCGCCAGAATGCTCACCATGAGCATCAACATGCGTTGTTTCAAATCCATTTAAAGTATTAAATTTAAGTATGAATACACTTGATTAAAATCACACCGCAAAGTTACAAAAAAAGTTTGGTTTCCCCCACCTCCCCAATCCTTAAAACCACTCCATCCACATCGAAATGTTTAGCCTACGCAAATAGCCCTACTCTAAACTCTCTAACGCAGATTTTTTTCACGACATCGTGTCCCCGACACTCCGTATTGTTTTATTACCTTTCCTCCCCACACTCGCTTCGCTCATGTGGGGTTCGATACTACACCGCCGCACCGCGGCTATGCCGAGCTGATACCCAAAGGCAGCAACGATCCACAACTGTTTGCCGAGCTAAAACGCGAGGCGGAAGGTCGAGGGGAGCGGCCTCGGCGAGGCCGAACCATGCTTAACCCCACGCTGTGGGTCGGAGACCCAAGCGTGGGGAGCGAGGAGAACATCCAAAAAGGGTCCTCGGCGAGGCCCAACTATGGTAAAAACTTAATATCTTTGCCAAAATCATCATATTATGAGCAAGACATCCATCCTGATACATATTGTATTCTGCACGAAATATCGCAAGGACACCATTGACCTATCACACAGTAACGACCTCTACGCTTTTATATGGGGAATAATTAAACAGAAAAACTGCTATCTGTACCGCATATCAGGCACCTTAAACCACATACACATGCTCATAGACGTACATCCCACGGTGTCTGTTGCCGACTTGGTCAAGAACATAAAGAGTGGATCGAGCCTGTGGCTGAAAAACAACCCTAATTTTCCTAATTTTGAGGGATGGGGAAAGGAGTATTTCGCGGGGTCGGTATCATACGAGGCAAGGGATGCTGTGATCGATTACATCAAGTCACAGCTGGAACATCACGGAGTCACCGATTTCGCATCGGAGATGGAGATGATGTGTGCGGCGTGTGGGATGTATATGCACAGGGATGATTTCAACTGAGGGGCATGTTTTTACCATGGTGCGACCTCTCCGAGGTCGGGAGAGAGGGAGATGATCCGTACTCCCCACGCTTAGGTCTCCGACCTCCAGCGTGGGGTTAAGCATAGTATGTGCTCTCCG
>CAZFEU010000057.1:0-12311 GCA_964517875.1 uncultured Muribaculaceae bacterium
GAAGTCAAATCCTATGCCTCCGTGCTTGCTCGGTATTGGGTGCCTGTGCATGCCAGACATCTACTCGGCAATGGTGATTGCACGGGGATTAATCTTATGTATCAGCACATTGGCCAGAGTAAGGTAAGTGATGGCATTAGTGTCCTGACCACCATTGTAGTAGTCATCGTAAGAGCCGAACGCCTGCCCTAAGCCATGATTATAGTAGAGCATCGAGGTGACGCCGTCGAAGCGGAAACCGTCGAAGTGAAACTCCTCCATCCAGTATTTACAGTTGGATAGCAGGAAATGCAGCACCTCGTTCTTGCCGTAGTCGAAGAGCAGAGAGTCCCATGCCGGATGCTCGCGGCGGGAGTCGCCGTAGAAGTAGAGATCGTATGAACCGTCAAGCCTACCCAGGCCCTCCACCTCATTTTTCACAGCGTGTGAATGTACGATATCCATTATCACGGCTATGCCCAGACGATGCGCCTCGTCAATTAGGGCCTTGAGCTCATCGGGTGTGCCGAAGCGGCTCGACGGGGCGTAGAAGCTCGACACGTGATAGCCAAACGAGCCGTAATATGGGTGCTCCTGGATGGCCATGATCTGTATGGCGTTGTAACCATCGGCATGAATGCGAGGCAGCACGTTTTCACGAAATTCGCGGTAGGTGCCTACCCCTTCGCGCTGCTGCGACATGCCTATGTGACATTCATAAATAAGCAGGGGTGATGTATTGGGCTTGAAGCGCTTCACGCTCCACTTATAAGCCTTGTCGGGAGCCCACACCTGGGCTGAGAATATATGTGTGTTCTCGTCCTGCACCACGCGTGTGGCATAGGCTGGTATACGCTCACCCTCGCCGCCGTCCCAGCGCACCATCATCTTGTAGAGGTCGCCATGATGCAGGTCGCCTGGCTTGAGCTTTAATTCCCACACTCCGTTGTCACGGCGTTTCAGACGATACTTCACAAGTTCCTTCCAACCCGAAAAGTCGCCCACAAGGGTAATCTGGGTGGCGTTGGGAGCCCATTCACGGAATACCCACGAACCATCGTCAAGGCGATGAAGGCCGAAATAATTGTGAGCGTTGGCAAAGTCGGTAAGGCTACCGTTGGTTCCCGAGGTAAGCTCGGCTGCTTTGTTTACCGCGTCCTGGTGTCGCCCCTCGATAGCGGCGCTAAAGGGCTGGAGCCAGGGATCGTTTTTTATCAATGCGAGTTTCTTAGCCATTGCAGAGCGGTGATTTATAACATGAAACGTGGCCGGGGTGCGGCGTTCATTCCACGGCGTTCATTATCTTGCCTGGAATCTCGGTATTATTGTTAAGCCCCTTGAATTGATCGGCGCCTACACCTATCGCAAAGACGGGCACGGGGTTGCCGGTGTGCGATGTAGTGGTCCAGGCTATGCCGGTATATGAATCGAGCACCTTGAACACCTCAACTGCGAAGGAGTTGAACGATGCATAGAGTGTCTCCTGGTCGGCTGTGTTGCGCAACTCAAAAGTTGCCTCAAACTTATCCTTGAGTGTTGCGGTCTGCTTGTCGGAAACAGGCACCACGCTCCAGAATCCGAAATCTTCCTCAAGCTTCTGTCGCATATCCTCCCACTGGTACACGCGGCGGCTGCGGAGCAACGCCTTACAATCGGCCGAAAACTCCTCCTTCGACTTCTTCTGCGCATCGATGTATCGCAACCCGTATTTGTCGCCATGCGCTGCGTTGTTGAGCGCCATGCCGCCTGTATCGTGGTCGGCAGTAACCACAATCAGGGTTTCGTCGGGGTGGGCAAGGTAGAAATCATAGGCCACTTGCAGCGCCTCGTTGAAGTTGATCACCTCCTTCACAACTGCGCCGCCATCATTGGCGTGAGCCGCATGGTCGATGTTGCCACCCTCAACCATCATGAAGAACTTGTCGGGTGTGACGCGCTCGAGGTGCTTGAGGCAAGCGCGGGTCATGTCGGGGAGCGTGAGCACTCCGGCTAATGAGTCGATGGTATAACCTATGTTCCAGGTACGGCTGTCATCGGGCGATACAAGGTAGATTTTCTCGGATTTGATTTTCTCTATTCCGTCGGTGCTGCTCACTATAGTATAGCCGGCATCGGTGAGGCGCTTTTGGGCATCGGTGGGTTCTCCGTCGAGGGTGCCTCCGTGCATACCCGCACCGCCAATAAATTGGAATCCCGATTCAGCCGCCTGGCAGTCGATCTGATAGTACATCTTTCGGCTGGGCACGTGAGCGTAGTGGGCGCCGGGAGTTGCGTCGTCCTGATACACCGAGGTGATGATGCCTACGCCATAACCTTGTCCAAGCAGGTCGTGAGAGATGGAGTAAACCGTGGTGGTATCGGCATCCATGCCGAGCATACCGTTGTTGGTCTTATGTCCGGTGGCAAGTGCCGTGCCGGCGGCTGCCGAGTCGGTTATGGGCGATGATGCCGAGTAGGTCATGCACATCGATGCCACTGGAAATTGCATCATCAGCAATGGGTCGGGCTGCTGACGTATCATGCGGTTGTAGGTCTGGGCCGTCATCACGTGACCCATGCCCATGCCGTCGCCTATGAAATAAAACACATAACGTGGTGCGGCAGCGCTTGCCATTAGCGATACACCCGCAAGCGCCACACTTGAAATGAGGATACGAGGGAATTTCATGTTTTTGAAAAATAATTGCCTACAAATATAGTCAATTTTTCCGCTTTTTACGGTCATTATTTATTTTGATAATAAAAATCACCGCCGAGCAGATGGTGGTCACCACATTGGTGAGCACCAGAGGTATGTTGCCAAGGCATATACCCTGTACCACAAAAAATATAGACCCCAATCCCAGCATGCAGAATGTGGGCAGGGCTATTCCCTCGGTGTCGCGTGTGCGGATAGTGACTATGGCCTGGGGTAAGTATCCCAGTATCATGCATATACTTGCCAAGTATCCTACGATTTCTATAAATATGTTCATGACTGTATGTATTAGTTATAATATAATGGCAGCAACAAATATAACGTTTTTTTGGTCATCAAGGGTTATTGCGGTTGCCAGCAAAGCGCATTTTTTCGGTGTTTTTTGAAAAAATGAGGAAAAAAGAAGGCAAAAATTTTGAGAATTGAAAAATGAGCATTACCTTTGTCCTCGCTAAGAGTAGCGACTAAGTCATGGCGATTTAGTGTAGAGGCCTAGCACGCCGCCCTCTCACGGCGGAAACCCGGGTTCGAATCCCGGATTCGCTACTCTACCGAGGCCCGCAGCCCTGCTGCGGGCCTCATTGCTTTTCCAACCCCATCCACCTGCCGCAGAAATCGCTAACAAATAAAAACATTTTGCCAAAAGTAAAAAAGTAAAGAATCAAGTAAATTCCACTGGATTCTGCAATTTTTTGTACCTTTGCAGTATACTATACTCCCTTTCAAACAAGTATGAAACAAATTGAGCCAAGCCTTTTCGGTCAAAATCATAATAATTCAAGCAGAGATTATACTCAGGAATATTACTGGGGCAAAAACCAGTTTAACAGCTCTTTCCCTGCTTCTCTTGTTGCTTATATGAGCTATAAGGGAATTAAGCCCGTATATCTATGCACAGACACAGAAAACAGAGTAATTCACCGTTATATCAGCGGCGATGAACTTTTTAGAATCAACCCTTTATCAGAGAACGCTTTTTATAATTTTGAAGCTAGTTTCCCTGCTTATGATAAATTCTACACAGGCGAAAGGGAAAAGATTGATTTAGTAATGTTAGATACAGCTACCGAATCAGACACCCCCTTAATTGGCCTAGAAATCAAACTTACTGCTTTGCCTGACAGCACCACAAAGAATCTTTCAGAAGATAAGTACAGCTGTGAAATTGTAGTAAGACCACCAACAATTAACTTCATAGCTTGTAGTATCTGCAACAGCTTTAAGACGAGTGAGGAGAAAGATCGGCTTAGGGCTATGCTTAACACCGTGCCAAGAATAAATCACTGGGAGGAACCTGAAGAAGTTTTACCACACTATGATAAGATATTGGAAGCCGTTCTTAAAATATGCAGTTACCTTAACAAAAAGCAGACCCCGCTTATAGTACAGCCCATTTGGAAAACTAAAGGTGGTAAATCCGTCTTATCAGATGATTGTTTAGATATTTTTGTGTGGTCTAATCTTGCGATTATTCAGATGTGTAATAGGAAGGATAGTGTCAGTAAATCAAAGATTACTAGACCTATGCGTACTATTATTTGGATTTATCTGATGTTATTGGAATATTCAGGGGTATATGGTCAGTTTGATTACAGAAGAATAGTCAGACTTCATTCCTACAATATTGCCAACGATAAAGCTTATGCACTCAGCGGAACACAAACTTATGAGTTCCTAAAGAGCAAAGAATTAAATCACCCAAGAATATCAAAATACGATATTAAAAATATAATCTTAGGCGGTGGTCAGAATCTTCTTAGTCCTGAAAGAAGATTTGACGCTGTAATAGTAAATAGCCCAGACCTTTTTGAATAATGAATGTTGTTGATTTATTTAGTGGGTGTGGCGGTTTAAGCCTTGGTTTTCAGTCTGCGGGAATGAATGTTGTAGCGGCTTATGACAATTGGCCTGCCGCTACTTGGGTCTATGCTACAAACTTTGACCACCCTATACACACATTAGACCTTTCTTCAGAACAAACAGCCGCTGAAAACATATGTCAGTATCATCCTGAAATGATAATCGGTGGACCACCGTGTCAGGACTTTAGCAGTGCGGGGTTAAGAAATGAAGATAATGGCAGAGGAAATTTAACAGTTTCTTATGCTAAGATTATATCCTTTCTTCGTCCTAAATGGTTTGTAATGGAGAATGTATCAACTATTACAAAAACAAATAAGTTAGCAACCGCTACAGAAATCTTTAAAAATGCTGGGTATGGATTGACGCAAATTATCCTTAATGCGGCTTTGTGTGGCGTTCCTCAAAAGAGAAAACGTTTCTTTATGATTGGAAAATTAGATGCGGAAGATGGTTTTATGTATGATTTCATAAAGAACCGCCTGTCCTATAAGGAAATGACAGTAAAGGAATATTTGGGGGATAAAATCGACTTTGAATATTACTATAGACACCCTAGAAGTTATGCCCGAAGGGGAGTGTTCAGCGTCAATGAACCTAGTCCTACTATTAGGGGTGTCAATAGACCAATTCCTAATGGTTATCCTATTCATCCAAATGATCCAGTAGAAAGTCTTGAAGGAATTCGACCACTTACCACATTGGAAAGAGCTATGATTCAAACTTTTCCTGAGTCTTTCAATTTCTATGGATCAAAAAGCGAAATAGAACAAATGATTGGTAATGCCGTACCTGTAAATTTAGGTAAATTCGTTGCTTCTGCAATTATAGACTATATAGACCTACATAAACCCGATAGCAATCCAAGACAGTAAAGCTGCGTAAAAAAAGTGGTGGAAAATTTGGGTTGGGGAGAAGTTTTGGGTAAATTTGCATCCCCTGTGCCTCAGGGACATCTACATCATAATATACACGCAACAACACAATCTTGACCTCATCTAATACACCTAAGCCCATGAATGCGCAAATCGCTATGAGCAAAAATGCCGTGGTGAGCTATTTGCAAAAATTGCCTCGTCACTTCACTAAAGCCGATATCGTTGATTTCATCACCAACAACGGTATCGAGATGGTCAATTTCATGTATCCAGCCGGCGACGGCCGACTAAAAACCCTCAACTTCGTAATCAACAACCTCGAATATCTCGAAACAATTCTTTCGCTGGGTGAAAGAGTCGACGGATCTTCACTCTTCCCATTCATATCAGCCGGCAGCAGCGACTTGTATGTGCTCCCCCGGTTCAGCACCGCATTTGTCGACCCATTCGCCACGATACCTACGCTGACTATGCTCTGCTCATTCTTCGATAAGGATGGCAATCCACTTGAGTCGGCGCCTGAGTACACACTGCGCAAGGCATGCAGCGAGTTCACGCGGGTCACCGGCTATCGATTCCAGGCGATGGGCGAGCTGGAATATTATGTAATAGCCCCCGACTCCGGGCAATTTCCGGCCGACGACCAGCATGGCTATCATGAGTCGGCACCGTTTGCCAAATTCGGCGACTTCCGCACCCTGTGTATGAGCTACATAGCCGCCACTGGCGGTCAAATAAAGTACGGCCACTCCGAGGTAGGCAACTTCACACTCGACGGCATCAATTTCGAGCAAAACGAGATAGAGTTTCTACCGGTCGACGCCGAAGAGGCTGCCGATCAACTCGCACTGGCCAAATGGGTGATACGCAACCTGGCTCACCGCGAAGGGTATGATGTGACTTTTGCGCCCAAAATCACCGCCGGCAAAGCTGGCTCAGGGCTGCATATACACATGCGCATTGTCGATGCCGATGGCCGCAATATGATGGTCAACCCCGATGGCTCGCTCAGCGACATTGCCCGCCGCGGCATTGCCGGACTGATGGACCTGGCTCCGGCTATCACAGCCTTCGGCAACACCAACCCCACAAGCTACTTCCGCCTGGTGCCACACCAGGAAGCGCCGACCAATGTGTGCTGGGGCGACCGCAACCGCTCGGTGCTGGTGCGCGTGCCCCTGGGATGGAACGCCAAGCGCGACATGTGCGCCGTGCTCAACCCCGGATCGTCAGGGGCCGATATCGACGCATCGGCCAAGCAGACGGTGGAAATACGCTCGGCCGACGGGTCAGCCGACGTTTACCAGCTGCTGGCCGGCCTGGCAGTGGCCCTGCGCCACGGCTTTGAGATGGCCGATGCCCTCGACGTGGCAAGCCGCTGCTATGTTGACGTGAATATCCACGCCGCAGAAAATGCCGGGCGACTCAACGCCCTGGCACAGCTCCCCACCAACTGCGCCGAATCGGCCAAACGCCTTGCACAGGCGCGCACTATATTCGAGGAGGGGGGAGTGTTCTCTCCCGGTATGATTGACGGCATAATAGCCCGGCTGCAAAGCTACGACCAGGCTGAGGCCGACGCCGCCCTGACCGACCCCCAAAAGATGTTGGCCCTGGTGAAGCGATACCTACACTGTTAAAAGTTAAAATTACAAACACTACAATAAAAAACTGACATGAAACAACTACCTCTATTCCTGGCGGCATCATTGGCAATAGCCATAGCCCCGCTGGCATCGGCCTCGACGGTTCACACCCTCAGGGGTGAAGCCTTCACTGTCGACACAATCCGACATTACAAGTCGGGTCCCGGCATGACCTACTCCAAGCTATACTATCAGTCGCAGACACGCTCCAACAAGCACTTCAATGTCGACGTGATTGACATCGACATCGCAGCCGCCCGCAACTGTGGCCTTGACCTGCGCATGCATTTAGGCAAGGACTCGGTACACACCTCCGAGAAGATGACCACCGTGGCTCAGCGCCACACCGATGCCCAGAATCAGTACCTCGCCGCCATCAATGGCGACTTCTTCATCACCTGGGCCTCAACACCCGGAATGCTCGGCTATCCCAACATGACCGCCTGCACCGGCTCGCAGATGGCCCTGAGCGACAACGTGGACCACGACAATCATGTTGATGCCTGGATCATGGATCGCAACTGGGGCATGTGGTGCGACCAGACGGTGCTCAACAACACCGTAACACTCCCCGACGGTAAGTCGGCAACGCTCTATGGCGTAAACTTCGCACGCCGCGACGACGCACGTCGAGATGCCGAAAGTGACGCTGCCGATGTGGTGCTCTACAATGAGCATCGCGGCTACTACACAGGCTCGGCTGCGGGCTGGAAAGAAGTGACACTCGCTTTGGCCGACGGCCAGCAATGGGGTATCAACTCCGATGTGAAGCTCGTGGTGACCAAGGGTGTGCACACCACAGGACACGCTCCCATACCCCGAGGCGGCGCCGTGCTGGCCGCTAACTCAGGAGCAAAAATCGACCTGTCGAAACTCAATGTGGGCGATGTCGTAACCCTGCACATCGGCCTCCAGCTCCCATCGTTCGACAATCTCGCTCCCGATGTCAAGGAGGTAGTGGGAGGTGATGTAACCCTGCTGCGCAACGGCGAGGCTGTGCTTACAGCCAACCGCTTTATCAACTCACGCGACGGCGAGTACCCCCGCACCATGGTGGGCTATGACAAGGATCGCACACGTATGATATGGTGCGTGGTCGATGGCAAAACCTCATCAAACACCGGCTGCACATACCCTCAGGGTGCGGAAATGATGGCTGCCATGGGATGCGTTGACGCAGTGAACTTCGACGGCGGTGGCTCCACAATGATGTGGCTCCAGAAGCCCGGCATCGTCAACACCCCCAGCGATGGTGCTGAGCGTGCCGTAGGCTCAGGCCTGTTCGCCGTACTCCAATCTCCAGCCGACAAAGAAATCGCCGAAATACGATTTGCCGACTGGTCAGTGAAGTCGCCACAATATGGCATCTACACCCCAGTAATCTACGGTTACAACCAGTATGGGCAGCTCATCGACATGGATGTGAAAAATTACTCACTCTCTGCGCCTCAGGGTCTGGGCCATGTCACCGACGATGGCCTCTCGGTGCTCACCGATGGCTCAGGTTGCCACGCCCTTACCGCCAACTACGGCTCACTCACTGCCACCGTACCTGTAAATGTAATCGTGGCTCAAGAGGTAAGCTTCGAAGCATCTGAAATGCTTATCGACAATATTCGCCAATGGCCCATCAACACATATGCTCATGTAGGCAATGACATGATGCCACTGGCTCCCCAGGCCATGACATGGGCTGTCGACAACGCCGACGTGGCTACCGTCGACGAGCTCGGACAAGTAAAGGGTATCACCGACGGTGAGGCTACTGTGACGGCTTCGGTGGGCGACTTCACCGGCAATGTGAAGCTCACCGTTGAATGCCCCACAGCCAAGGAGATGCCACTGCCCCAGGCAACCGACGCTTCGGCTTGGAAGATAGCAGGGGGCGGTACAGGCACCGAGGTTAAGGCAACCCCCGAGGGTCTTGCCATCGATTATAACATCACCACCACACGCAACCCCCGCCTTACACTCACCGCCACTACTCCCGTGCGCCTTTGGAGCATCCCCGACGCCATCACAATCACATTGGACTCCAAGGGTGTAGATGTAACGAGCCTCACACTCAACATCACCCCCGGCTCGCAACGTGCGGTCAACGTGAAAGCCGATAATCTCAAAGCCGGGGCGCCCAATGAGCTGACATTCAATATCGCCGACTACTTCGATACTACCAGCCCTGCCACTTACCCTTTGCAGCTCAATAATTTAGCCATGTCGATGAGCGGCGCGGGCACCGGCACGCTCACCCTCAACGACTTTGCCACCATTTACAACGGCTACTCTTCAGTAGAGCAGCTACCACTGCAGCCTGGCGAAGGCGCAATCGACCCCACGGCCCCCCGCGAGTTCTACAATCTCCAGGGCATCCGTGTTGACAATCCTCAGCCCGGCGCCATCTACATCGTGCGCCAAGGCTCACGCGCCTACAAAGTTAAACTCTGACCGATTCAGCCCGGTTGAAGAACCTTAATGCGTTAAGGGTGTTGTAATTTTGGACTGATTTCAAAATTACAACACCCTTAATAGCATGAAACATCTCTACTCACTACTGGTGATGGCTGCCACGATGTTGGGAGCTCAAGCACAAATCGTCACTACTCAACCAGCTGTAATTCAGCAATCAACCCCTAACATCGTAATAACATATCATGCTGATATGGGCAACAAGGGCCTGATGGGTGTGAAACCCCCAACTAAGGTGTATGCCCACCCCGGTGTAATCACCAACCTGTCTACCTCCGACACCGACTGGAAGCATGCCCCTACATGGGGAACAAATACCACCAAGTATGAGATGACCTGGGTGGCCGACAACACATGGACTCTCACAATACCTTCAATCGACTCCTACTACGGATTATCATCGTCCGAAACGGTGCAAAAGCTGGCTTTTGTGTTTCGCACATCCGACAATTCGAAGGAGGGTAAGACCGAATCAGGAGGCGACATATTCGTCAACGTGCTCCCTGAGGGCTTCCAGGCTCAACTTACCGCCAACCCCGATGGCAAGGTGTTTGTAGGTGAGCCAATAGTATTTACCGCAGCAACCACCTCGGCAGCATCAATCAAGCTATACATCAACTCCACCTCCACCGAGCCCATAGCCCAAATATCATCAGGCACCGAGCTCAATAGCCAGTATGTATTCCAGAGTGCGGGCACCTACAAGGTAATAGCGCAGGCGCAGGCCGGCAATGAGTTCCGCGAGCTACAGCTGCAGGTGGCAGCGCTCTCCCCATCGGTGGCTCAGACATTCCCAGGAGGGGTACCTAAGATGGGCTATACTCTCGGCAGCAATGGCGAGGTGACCTTCTGCATCGCCGCCCCCAACAAGGAAACCGTGGTGATGATCGACAACCTCAGCGATTATAGTGTGCTCACGCAGAATACAATGCACTACCAGGACTATCAAGGACAACGTTATTTCTGGCTCACCCGAACCGACATCCCCAAGAATCAGGACTTCATATACTACTACCTCATCGATGGCACCACCTCGGTGGGCGACCCGTATGCTCAGCTGGTACTCGACCCATGGAATGATAAGTACATCAGCTCCAGCGTGTTCCCCGACCTTCCGCAATACCCGTCAAGCAAAGTGCAGGGAGTGCCCCTGGCTCTTTACAACCCCTCGCGGCAGAGCTACAACTGGGATGTAGAGACTTTCAACCGTATTGACCCCTCGGAGTTGGTGATATATGAGCTGCTGATTCGTGATTTCACCGGCACTGAAGGACAAGCCAACGGCAATGGTACGATTGCCGGAGTGATGGGCAAGCTCGACTACCTGCAATCGCTCGGAGTCAACGCCATCGAGCTCCTCCCAATCATGGAGTTTAACGGCAACAACTCATGGGGATATAACACCAACTTCTACTTCGCCCCCGACAAGGCATACGGCACTCCCCGCGACTACAAAATGCTCATCGACGAATGTCATCGCCGCGGCATAGCCGTGATACTCGATATCGTGTTCAACCAGTCGGACGGCCTACACCCATGGTATCAGATGTATGACATAGCACAGAATCCATTCTACAACGGTTCAGCACCTCACTCCTACAGTGTACTCAACGACTGGAATCAGGACAACCCGCTGGTAGCTCAGCAATGGGCCGACTGCGTACAGTACTGGCTCACCGAGTACAAAGCCGATGGCTTCCGATTCGACCTGGTGAAGGGGCTTGGCAACAATGACTCATACGGCAACACTTACTATCCGGCCACCAACACATGGGCCGCTCCATCTGAGGCCAATACCAACGCCTACAATGCCACCCGCGTTGCTCGCATGAAGGCAATACACAATGCTATGCGCCAAGTGGCTCCCACGGCCTATTTCATCAATGAGAATCTCGCTGGCGCTCAGGAAGAAAACGACATGGCCAAGGATGGCGAACTCAACTGGGCCAACATTAACGAAGCTTCATGCCAGTTTGCCATGGGCTTCCAAAGCGGATCGAACACCGCACGCTTTTATGCCCCGCTCGATTCCCGCACCTGGGGCTCAACCGTGAGCTACGCCGAAAGCCATGACGAGGAGCGTATGGCCTACAAACAAGCGCAATATGGCGGCTCGGGCATCAAGGGTGATGAGGATATGTCGACCCGACGCCTTGGCTCGGTGGCAGCACAGATGCTCATGACTCCCGGTGCCCACATGATATGGCAATTCCAGGAGTTTGGAGCCGACCAGACTACCAAAAACAGCGATGGTGGCAATAATACCTCACCCAAAAAAGTAATATGGAGCTATCTCGACAATGAATACAACGCCGGACTGATGCAATCGTACAAGGAGCTGATTTACCTGCGCCGCAACAATCCCCAGATGTTTGAACAGTCGACCAACACCGCCGTGAAGTGCGCCCAGGCCAACTGGACCACCGGTCGCACCATTATCCTCACCCGCGGCACGTCAGAGCTATTTCTCGTAGTCAACCCCAACACATCCGGCTCACGCAACATTCCCATCAATTATTCACAACCTCAGTCGAGCTACCAGCTGCTGTCGGCAAGTTATGGGGTCACTCCGGTTCTTAACGCCGCCTCGGTGTCCCTCCCCGCCGGATCCTATGCGATCTATGGCACCAGCGATATCACCGATGTGCCCGAAATACTCCCTGATGATCTCGATGCCAATGCGCCAATCGAGTACTACAATCTACAGGGAATACGTGTCGATAATCCCGCCACGGGCCACATCTACATCACACGCCGCGGCACCACCGCCTCAACGGTAAAACT
>CAZFEU010000058.1:0-12007 GCA_964517875.1 uncultured Muribaculaceae bacterium
CCCGGCTATCTCGCACAACTCATGACCTATCTTCGTATTCTTGATGATAAGGTCAAGAAACCGCATGAAAATCCCTCTATTGGGATTGTACTGTGCAAAAACGCCAAAAAAGACTTCGTGGAGTATGTGATTCAGGACTATGCTAAACCTATGGGTGTGGCAACCTACCGCCTCAGCAAAGACATGCCAGATAAATTGCGTGAGGCTTTACCTGATGTTGAGGAACTAAAGAAATTACTATGATTATTAGTGTTTAAATTTATATATAGATCCGATGTCATGGAAATTGTCATAGAAAAAAACATTGTGTCATAGAAAATAACACCATAAAATCTGATAAAGTCACTAATAATGGTACCAATATCCCCCGATGGTAGTAATTAATGACATATATCTTGAGTTGGCGCGGCTGCGTGAGGAGAACGCCCGACTTAAGGGCTTACTCTAAATGTATGGAATTTATTATGATGCCATATATGAAGAGAATACTCCACAACAGCTACGACAGCAACGACTTTCATTGGAGGGAAAGGTGGCATTGTTTCGTAGGTTGTTTCGCGGTCGAGAGAGTGTGATAAGTCGACGAAGGAGTAGTCTTGCGACCGGGAATAGCGGCGATCAGCCGGCGTAGCCGCGAGTGGAATCGAGATTATTGTGATAAGAAGAAAAATAAGAATGTTCGGAGTGTCCTAATCGCGAATTTCAACCACTTGATTATGCCGATATTTACCGACACCTCGAAGGCCAGCACCAAAACGGCAGAGATGCTGTTGGGGTGTATGCAATCCTGGAAGGTAACACCTGCCATGTTCTGTGTTGTGATTTTGATGACAAGAGTTGTGAGCACGGTTATCAAGATGATGTGAAAGCTTATGTGTCCCTGCCTCTCGCCCCGCACAATATTCATTATAGGACTTGATGAATTGTGACATAGACTATATTAATTTCATTGCAAAGGTATTGGTTTAAGGGCCGTAGAACAATTTCGCTGCCATACTTTATCAAATGGCTGAAGTGGACGGAGGTTTTGAGAGCTATTCTCACAAACTTTGTGCCGGCAAATTAGAAGGCCCATGCGAAACCATTCTGATTCGCAACAAAAAGCGATAAGAAAATAGAGTTGTGTTTGCTCTATCCAAATTTTTGTTGTAACTTTGTTGCAGCCAAAGGTTTCCAAGAGAGGAATCCATGATGGTTTAAATAACATAAAGCGTTACTATGACGCTTCGATTCTGATGTCTTGGAACTTCGCAACTTCTCAACGCATCATCGGAATGAAGCAACAGTAGTGGCACAGTTATGTGTATCGATATAATAATGTGTCCCGCGAGGGAAACATTATTGAGTCTATACATATAGCGTGGGTCTTCTACTTTGCTTGTCCTATGATGCAGGGCAATGCGAAGGTCTCAAGACGTGGAACGAGCGGAGAGTTCGGCACCACGTTTTTTTTGTATACTCACGTTTATAATAAACAACTTAATTTTAATCAATTATTTATCACATGAAAAAATTTTATTTTTATGCGGTCGCGCTGGTAATGGCAGCCGGCATGACAGCCTGCGGTTGTGGGAGCAATACCTCGAATAACGAATCAGGCAATAATGCAGAAGAAAAAGTTGCATCCGAAGAAGGAAAAGTTGTATCCGAAGGAGGATCGGTTGTTGCCGAAGAAGAAACGGTTGAGGTTGAAGCTGAACCCGAAGATGTCAAGCCGACCCCTCCGTTTCGAGTAACGGCAGTCCGTGTATATCATGATAATGATAAAAACTTGCCTATATCATGCCTTAACCCGGACTCTGTTGTGGCGCTTAACTTGCCAGAGTATTATAAAGTTAGTAAAGATATCCTCGTTTGCGATGTTCTTGCAAACGGTAAATATACAGGAAGAATGGAGTTGTATGAGTTGCTCGATAAAGATGGTAAAAAAGACTGGGCAAGGAGCGTAGACTGGACAAACAATAATAAGGAAATCACCTTTAATTATGAAGGTAAATGGACAGTTACCTGGCGCGTTGTAGGAGAAGGTAGCGAAAAAGTCTACGACCTTCATAGAGAGTATTCTTCATTGTTTATACCTGAAGATTTTGATTACATTTACACAGATTATGAACGATGCAAAGAATTCAAATCGTATAAAGCATACAAAATCATCAACGTAGAAAAACTATAAACAGGCACTTCAAAAACAATAGACTGACTTGTCTATGATTAACTGGGAGTAACGGGCAGTGAGACAGCCGTTGCTCCCGGTCTTTTTGATATTGGCCGCAAGCGGGTAATATCGCAAGCTCGGAATAAGGGGCTGCAAAACACTATACATTTTACGAACTCACATTATTACGCCCTGATGCAATTAAATTCAGCAATAAAAGATCTTGAGAAAGCAGTGGCGCCGAGTGAAAAATAATTGAGGGTAATTGAATGTAGGAGGGACCTTGTGAGACACCTTTTGCACGTAATATGCATGTAAAATTAAACCAGCGAGGTAGCTTTTTAATCAAAAAGTTACCTAGCTGATTTTGTGCCCAGAACAGGACTCGAACCTGCACGCCTCGCAGCACTCGCACCTGAAACGAGCGCGTCTACCATTCCGCCACCTGGGCTTTGCGGATGCAAAGGTAAGTGGATTTTCGGAGGTTTCCAAATTTTTAACAAAAAACCTACCAAACCTGCCACCTGGAAGGGAAGAGGGGGGTGTAAATGTGCTATAGAAGTAGGCGCTTTTCTTGGCTGACGGTTATAGGAGCGGAATGCCTGGAAAGGAGTAGTGTGTCGTCAGGGAGTGTGAGGATGCGGTTTAGAAGAGAGTCTTCCAGTGTGCGGCGGTCGCCCCCCAGGAAGTTGGTGAGCCCTGGGCCATGTTGGTAAAGGGTGTCGCCAACGAATGCGGCTTGTTCGGTAGGAGTGTAATATGTCACCGATTTCATATTCTATTTAAAATAACAGTCGTCAGAGGGTATTAAACAAAATGGATGGGATGTTGTTGGATTTATGAGTCAGGATTACACATTGTATAAATAAAAGAGATGAGATTACACATTATATAAATAAAATACGTAATTTTGCCGCCGTATTTTTCAAAACACCCAATTTTAATTTAATTGAGATGCTTAAGAACCTTGTGATAGTAGAGTCGCCCGCAAAGGCCAAGACAATAGAAAAATTCTTAGGAAAGGACTATAAAGTGATGTCGAGCTATGGCCATATCCGTGACCTACGAAAGAAGGATTTCAGCATCGACATGGAGGCCGACCTGTCGCCCATCTATGAGATTCCCGATGATAAGAAAGAGCTTGTAAAGTCGCTCAAAAAGGCTGCCAAGGAGGCTGAGACGGTGTGGCTCGCATCCGATGAGGACCGCGAGGGTGAGGCTATCGCCTGGCACTTGTCGGAAGTGCTTGGGCTTGACCCTGAAACCACCAAGCGCATTGTGTTTCATGAGATTACGAAAGACGCCATATTGCACGCAATAGCCCACCCGCGCGTGATTGACATCAACCGGGTGGATGCTCAGCAGGCCCGTCGCGTGCTCGACCGCATAGTGGGTTTTGAGCTCTCGCCTGTATTGTGGCGCAAGATCAAGCCGCAGCTGTCGGCCGGCCGTGTGCAGTCGGTGGCTGTGCGCCTTATTGTAGAGAGGGAGAACGAGATCAGAAGCTTTGTGCCCGAGCCTTATTTCCGTGTCAACGCACGATTTAATACTGCCGACGGCACGCTGGTGAAAGGTGAATATCCCCATCGTCTTGACGACAAGGTGCAGGCACAAAAGTTGCTCGACACCTGCAAGGAAGCAGTGTTCTCGGTGTCCGATGTTACGGTCAAGCCGTTGAAGAAATCGCCCGCACCCCCATTCACCACCTCTACATTGCAGCAAGAGGCGGCACGCAAGCTGGGTTTCACCGTGAGCCAGACCATGATGGTGGCACAGCGCCTTTACGAGGCCGGTCACATCACATATATGCGTACCGACTCGGTCAATCTCTCCAAGATGGCAATGGGCGCCATTGCGGAGCAGATTAAGTCGACCGCCGGCGAGCGCTATTTGCAGCCTCGTCATTTCCATACACACTCAAAGGGTGCCCAGGAGGCTCACGAAGCAATCCGCCCCACCCATATTGAGCAGACATCAATAAGTGGAAACGCCCAGGAAAACCGTCTCTATCAGCTGATATGGAAGCGTGCGGTGGCTTCGCAGATGGCCGATGCCGAGATTGAGAAGACCACGGTGGAAATCGCCCCATCGACGAGCCCCGACACTCGCTTCGTAGCCACAGGCGAGGTGATAAAGTTTGACGGTTTCCTATCAGTGTATATTGAGAGCCATGATGACGATGAGCCGATGTCGCTCGACGGCACCATACTGCCTCCGCTTGTACTCGGCCAGTCGCTTGCCGCCGACGAAATCATAGCTACCGA
Organism: uncultured Muribaculaceae bacterium; assembly: GCA_964517875.1. GTDB lineage: Bacteria > Bacteroidota > Bacteroidia > Bacteroidales > Muribaculaceae > JAJPXC01. The sequence goes on from CAZFEU010000058.1 coordinate 4,420, forward strand.
GCGATTTACGCAAGCCCCTCCGCGCTACACCGAGGCATCGCTGGTGAAGAAGATGGAAGATCTGGGAATAGGTCGCCCATCGACCTACGCCCCCACTATTTCCACTATCCAGCAACGTGAATATGTAGAGAAAGGTGAGCGTCCTGGCACTCCCCGCACCTTTGTCACACTCACGCTCAAGGGAGGAGCGATCACCGAAAAATCGCATACCGAAAATACGGGTGCTGAAAAGGGCAAGCTTATACCCACCGATATCGGTATGATAGTCAACGACTTCCTGATCAAATATTTCCCTGAGATACTTGACTATAACTTTACCGCCAAGGTTGAGGAGCGTTTCGACGATATAGCCGAGGGCAACCTGCTGTGGGGCGACGAGATAAAAAGCTTTTATTCAGTATTCCACCCAGGTGTGGACAAGGCTATGAATATGCGCCTTGAACACAAAGTGGGTGAGCGTGTACTTGGCACCGATCCCAAGACCGGCAAGCCAGTGTCGGTGAAGATAGGCCGTTTCGGCCCCTTGGTGCAGATAGGGGAGGGGGATACTGACGAAAAACCGATGTTCGCTTCGCTTCAGAAGGGGCAGTCAATCCAGGAAATCACCCTCGAGGAGGCACTAAAACTATTTGAGTTCCCTCGCCAATTAGGCGAATTTGAGGGTAAAGATGTAAGTGTGGCCATTGGCCGCTTTGGCCCATATATCAAGCATGACGGCAAATTTGTGTCAATACCCAAGACAATGTCGCCCGCAGCCATCACCCTCAACGAAGCAGTGCAGCTGATCAATGACAAGCGTATCGCCGAGGCCAAGAAGGTAGTGAAAACATTTGATGAGGATGCTGATCTGCAGATACTCAATGGACGCTATGGGGTCTACATCGCTTATAAGGGATCAAACTATAAGATACCCCGCACCATAACCGACGCTTCCGCCTTGACCCTTGATGAGTGCCGTGAGATCATATCTGCCCAGGATGCAGCACCCAAGAAGCCGCGTCGCACCAGTTCACGCAAAAAATAATATCATTTACTTGTCATGCGTATGCTCTCAAATAAGCCGGGCGCCGAGCGAGCTAAATTTCGTCCCGACCACATCGTCGACTATACCGCCGACACCCCCACCACCCTCCTGCCTTTTCTGCTTGAAAAATTATCCGACCGCAAGCGTACCACAGTCAAGGAGATGCTAAAACACAACCGTGTGGCCGTCAACGGCACACCTGTGACCCTCAACTCCACGCCGATAAATCCCGGCGACACCGTGAGCGTCAACTTCACACGTGAGTTTCAGGTGTTTCATCATCCGCGTGTCAAGCTGGTGTATGAAGATGATCACATCATTGTGATTAACAAGGGGTATGGACTGCTATCGGTGGGCACCGAGCGCGTAAAGGCTGATTCGGCGTACTCTATCGTCAAGGATTATCTCAAGCGCAAGAACCCGAGCAATAAAGTATTCATCGTGCATCGGCTTGACCAGCACACATCGGGCCTCATGGTGCTTGCAAAATCCATTGAGGCCAAGGAAGCGCTGCAACACAACTGGAACAACATGGTGCTGTCGCGCAAATATCTTGCCGTGGTAGAGGGGGTGATGGATCCAACCGAGGGGGAGATACGCAGTTTTCTCGCTGAAAACTCACAGCTTGAGGTTTATTCCACAACTGACTCAAAAATGGGTAAACTCGCTGTGACACGCTACCGCACCCTACGCTCGCGCAACGGCTACAGCATGCTCGAGGTGGAGCTTGATACCGGACGCAAGAATCAGATACGTGTTCATATGCACGACCAGGGACACCCCATAGCGGGTGATAAAAAATATGGAGCCAAGTCGTCGCCGATACATCGTATGGCCCTCCATGCCCAGACACTGCGCTTCGTGCATCCTATTGACCGCACCGACATGAATTTCTCAACACAGGTACCACCCGCATTTGCCAAGCTCGTGAAGTGATCACCACCCCGGAGCGATGGCGAGGTGTATCACCGCGCTATGTTAAGGAGCCGTAAGTTATTTAGCACCGTATTTTGTCCCACTTGCTGTAGATACTCTGCGTCGGCGGGAGTAAGTCCGGCCGTGTAGTCAGTTTGGAAATGGCGCGGGAACATCGTGGTGAAAATTGTCACAGCGTTTAGGTAAGTGCCTGCCGGGGCCGGGTGGAACTGATCCTGGCAGTAGAGAATAATGTCAGGACGTTGCTCGCGTGTTGTCGACCACGCCATGCCCACGGGCGCGCAGATTGCGTTGTTCTGATACGTCATTTCGAGATATGACGTCTTGAGACGTTCCTGCATCCCTTGATATGTGTCGCAGAGCGGATACCCCTCACGCGGGCGTATGTTGCCATATTTATGTCCCCAGGTCATGTAGAAAACCACATTTACATCCGGCGAGCCAAGATGCGCCAGGCTGTCAATTGCATGGGCGTAAGGATACGTCTCGCGGCTCACAAACTCAGTGTCGTAGGCTGGCAGTGAGCTGTTTTCCTGCACTATTACGAAGTCCCAGCCACCTTTTTTGAGAAGCTCGGTGAGGCGAGGGTTGGCAAGGTGGCCTTTAAGTCGCTCACCTCCCTTTAGCACTTCGGTGTTGGCAACGGGTATGCCCTGGGTTTTGGCGATCTCCTTGACCATGGCGGGGAGATCGTTGAAATATGTATAGCTGTTGCCAATCCACAGGATGCGCACAGAGTCATTGCTTGAGGTTGAAGCATAGGTGGCATGTGATGCGGCGAGAAGCAGCAGCGAGGCGAGAATCCGGTAAAAGTGAGAAGCTTTCATGGCGATATGATGTAATTGAGTGTAGTTGTTGTGCTTAATGCTTGTCGATGCGGCATACCGCCGGCCCCGAACAATCGGTTGGATACTCCGGGTGCCGCTTAAACCATGTCACGGCATAGGGGCATGTGGCAGCTATCTTTTGACCTTGGGCTATGATGTGTTCTGCTGCAAGCTTTACAAGCTCGCCGGCAATTCCCCGACCCCTTAGTGAGTTGTCGACAAAGGTATGATCGATCGTTGATACACCATTGACGGTGGGAAATGTCACCTCGGCTATAAGTTTGCCGTAGGGGTCGTTGGCGTAGATGCGGTCGTTTTCGATTGTGTAGTCCATTGCTGAGATGATTTTGATATAAGTGCAAAATTATACTTTTTGCGCAAGTGTGTAACTTTAAACACAGAAAATTAATTGCTAAGGTAATTTTTTGTGGTAATTTTGCCCTTGGCAGGGTGAATAATGCCCATAATTGAACAATATGGCAAATAAATTTATAGTGACTGCTGACGGACGGTTGCGCCTTGGCGACGTGGCACTTCATCGCGATCTGCTGCGCTCCGACGAAAGTTGCATCGGCGGGGGCATGTATGAATTTGACTACGTGAACATGCGGTTAATGTTGTCGGGCCGAAGCTACGATTATGGCCGTGTGAAATGGAGCTGGTTGGATTGTCTTATTATTGATCCCGAGCTTTACGGGCTCAGCATATATTACGAGGATTTACCCATCACCGACTTCGTTGCGGTCGCTTATGCCCATTGACCGTTAGTGTTCCAAGCGCCTGAAATTCATATATTGTGCCGTTTGAGGCGCAGATAGTAAAAATGTGTGGAGGGTTTGGAAATTCGATTTTTGGGACATATCTTTGTGGAGTGCGTATATACATAGCGCTTAACCATGCGTTGACATGCACTTATTTGTTAACCTTCTAATCAACCAATTACCATGGCAGAACTAAAAAGCGGCGTGCAGCTGCAACCCGGCGAGCAATTAGTGTTTGAGCTTGAGGCAGAACTTTGGGCCAGCTCGAATAATCCCATCTCTAAGCTTATAGGCAAGATTTTACGCCTGATTGCCCTCTTATTAGGAACCAAGCGTCACGGCTGGCTTATCATCACCGACCGCCGCGTGATCGAAGTAGCTACTGAGACGGCATGCTGGGTGTTTGAGACTAACCGCAATTTGAAGTATGTGCTCCCATCATCGGTAAAGGAGATTGGCTATGAGAAGGAGAAGACTTGCGGATGCTTCTGTGACGCGGTATATCTCTACTATGAAGGCTTTACTCAGACCACCCGCATCCTTCTTCCTTTCGGTGAGGATACGGCTCTCAAGGTGGTTGACGCTTTCTACAACGCTATCTCTCACTCACAGCGCTAAACGTCGCTGAGCCGTTGGAAGGAATCAATACTCCCTGGCGTAGGTTCTATCTTAACAGCTACGCTTACTTGCTGATAATCCTGGCGGTAGGCGTGGCTGTAATCCCTCTGTGTATATGGGGCGTGAAGTGGTGGCTGGCATTGGCGCAGTGTGCCTGTGTGTACCTCGCACTGCGGGGTGCGGCTACGATACTGAGCGCATGGCCCGACAAACAGCGCAAATACGCAATACTGATGGAGAAAAACCGCGATGAATTGCGTCCCGATACGTTCCGACAGTTCATGGATGCGCCGTGTGGGCGTCTGCTGGCAAAGGTTGTCATAGCCGACCTTGGATATCCGCATGGCACCTATCGCAAGGTGAAACGCAAGGCAGCCCCGCGCTTTTGGCGCAATTGCCTGGACACATTCACGCCTTCAGCGTCCAATACCGAACGAATTGTAATTCACAAGATTGATTCTCGCCCGCATGATTGTTAAACTAAGTTAATTTTTGTAAGAAAGGGGATTTTTGCGTAAATTCGTAGGCGTACTTCAACATTAATGTACCTTACTATTTACTATGAGTTACTTAAAATTTGATAAGAACCTGATGATCAATCTCGAGCAGTCGCTCCCTAAGGAGATGCTCCGCACCAATCAGGCAGGCGCTTATCATTGCACTACTGTCGTGGGATGCAATACTCGCAAGCAGCATGGCTTGCTTGTGATACCCATGCCGGGGCGTGATTACAGGCCGGCTGTGCTTCTGTCGTCGCTCGACGAGACAGTGATACAGCACGGAGCCCCGTTTAATCTGGGGCTGCATCGCTATCAAGGAGGTGTCTATAGCCCCAATGGCCACAAATATATCAGAGAATTTGACTGTGAAAGCGTGCCTCGTACCACTTACCGTGTGGGAGGTGTGATTCTCACCAAGGAGAAAATATTCATATCCAAGGAGAGCCGCATACTCATCCGCTACACTCTTGTCGAGGCACACTCTCCCACAACGCTGCAATTTCGCCCGATGCTCGCTTTCCGCGATTCCAACGAGCTTTGTATTGCAAACGACGCTCTAAATACCGAGTGCGCCGCGGTGCCTAACGGCGTGAGTTGTTGTCTCTACGAGGGGTATCCCACGCTATATATGCAGTTCAACCGTAAGCCGGAGTGGGTTTATGATCCCCATTGGTATAACGGGCTGGAATATGTGAAGGATATGGACCGCGGTGTGCCTTATGTCGAGGATTTGTGGGTACCCGGCTACTTCCAGGTGCCTATCAAGAAGGGTGAGTCAATTATATTCTCGGCCGGTGTAAGCGAGATATCGCCACGCTCGCTCACGTCGATGTATCAACGCGAGATTGAGGGGCGTACCTGCCGCACCAGCTTCTACAACTGCCTGAAAAACTCAGCCAAGCAGTTCTATTACTCCGCTCCCGACGGCAATGAGTATATGCTCTCGGGCTATCCGTGGGGCAAAGTGCTGGCACGCAATACATTCATGTCGCTGCCGGGCAACACCCTGGCAATCCACCATCGTCGGGATTTTGAGAACATATTCGGCACAGCCGTCGCTGCGCTTAAGCGCTACATGGAGGCGGGTGAGCTGAGCGATATGATACATGGCATCGACCTGCCCGATATTCCCCTGTGGGCGGTGTGGGCAGTGCAGCAGTTTGCCAAAACCGAGGGAGCGGATGCTGCCCGCAAGCTATACCTCGACACGGTGGCCGAGATACTCGACTGGATTATAGACGGAGGTCACCCCAATCTGAGGCTCACCGATGATGGGCTTCTCGAAACCGAAGGAGCATCATCGCCTGTATCGTGGATGAATTCGGTGATTGATGGACGGCCAGTATTACCGCGTACGGGTAAATTAGTGGAATTTAATGCGTTGTGGTACAATGCTCTTCGCTTTGTGGCTGCATTGGCCGAATCTGACGAGAATATGGCCGATAGAGCGGCTCGCTGGACGGCGCAGGCCGACTTGATGAAAGATCCATTTGTCGATACCTTCCTCAACGAATCGGGCTATCTCTACGACTATGTGAATGGCAACTACCGTGACCTGCAGGTGCGCCCCAATATGGCGATTGCCATAGGGTTGGACTATTCACCGCTCGATCGCCGTCAGCGCAAGATGGTGCTTGATGTGGTGACCCGCGAATTGCTTACCCCCAAGGGGCTACGCACACTTTCGCCTAAAAGCTACGGATATCGCCCTGCATATTTGGGATCTCCCCGCGAGCGTGAAGAGGCGCTGCATCAGGGTCCGGCTCGCCCATGGCTTATGGGATTCTATGCCGAGGCTTACCTGCGTGTGTTCGGCATGAGCGGCGTGGGTTATATCGACCGCATGCTCATAGGATTTGAGGACGACATGTCGCAGGGATGCATCGGCTCGCTTTCGCAGCTTTACGACGGCAATCCGCCATACGCTGGCCGAGGTGCGATAAGCCACGCCACTAATGTGGCCGAAGTGCTACGCACGCTCCGCACACTTAAACGTTTTGACCAACCTGTAACTCCCGATCGACAATGAAAGCATTAATGTTTGGGTGGGAGTTCCCACCTCATATCCTTGGTGGACTGGGTACTGCGAGCTACGGCCTGACTCAGGGCATGGCCTCGCATCCCGATATGGAAATATCCTTCGTCATCCCCAAACCATGGGGCGATGAGGATAGATCGTTCGCACAGATTATCGGCGCATCGCAGGTGCCGGTAGCATGGCGCGATGTGAGCCGCGAGTATGTGGAGTCGCGTATCGGCAAGCTGATGGATCCCGACCTGTACTTCCGTCTCCGCGACCATATATATGCCGATTTCAACTATATGGCTACCAACGACCTCGGGTGTATAGAGTTCTCAGGTCGTTACCCCGACAATCTGCTTGAGGAGATAAACAACTACTCGATAATGGCCGGTGTGGTGGCGCGCACTCTCGATTTTGACGTAATCCACTCGCACGACTGGCTCACATATCCGGCGGGAATCCATGCCAAGCAAGTGACGGGCAAGCCGCTCGTGATACACGTTCACGCAACCGACTTCGACCGCTCGCGCGGTAATGTCAACCCCACGGTGTTTGGCATCGAGCTTGATGGAATGCACCATGCCGACCATATCATCACCGTAAGTAATCTTACCCGCAACACGGTGATAGAGAAGTATGGCATCGACCCGGCTAAAGTGACCACTGTGCACAACGCCGTAATACCTCTCAGCCCTGAGCTGATTAATATTGAAGCTCCCAAGTCGAAGGACAAGGTGGTTACTTTCTTGGGGCGCATCACCATGCAGAAGGGGCCGGAATACTTCGTTGAGGCTGCCACCAAGGTGTTGAAAAACAACCATAACGTGCGATTCGTAATGGCTGGGTCAGGCGATATGATGGACAAGATGATACGCCTGGCGGCTGAACGAGGCATAGCC
>CAZFEU010000059.1:0-11726 GCA_964517875.1 uncultured Muribaculaceae bacterium
AGAAGTTGCCGCGGGCGCCAAACACCAGCTCGGCGGGGATGAAGGGGTCTTCGGTAGTGCCGTAAGGCGATGATTTTGACACAAATCCGCGGTCGGAGGCGGGGGAGTACTGTCCCTTGGTGAGACCGTAGATTTTGTTGTTGAACAGCATTATGTTGATGTCGATGTTGCGGCGCACGGCGTGGATGAAGTGATTGCCACCAATCGCAAGACCGTCGCCATCGCCCGAAATCTGCCAAACGGTCATCGCCGGGTTGGCTACCTTGAAGCCGGTGGCTATGGCGGCTGCGCGGCCATGGATGGTGTGGAAGCCGTAGGTGCCCATGTAGTAGGGTAGGCGCGATGAGCAACCGATGCCCGAAATCACGGCTGTCATATGAGGTGGAACGCCCACAGTGGCCATAGCCTTGTGTAGGGTGTTGAGTATGGCGTGGTCGCCGCATCCGGGGCACCAGCGCACCGGCGACTGGTTTTTGAAGTCGGCGGGGGTATATGCTTGGTTTTCCATTTCTTATTTTTCCATGATTTTGGTGACTGCTTCTTTTACTTCGCTCACGAGGAATGGCTGCCCCTGTACTTTGTTGATGCGATGGATTTCCACGTCGGGGAAGCGTGCCTGGAGATAGTCGGCAAACTGGCCGCAGTTGAGCTCGGCCACAATCACGCGCTTGAACTGGCGTAGCACCTCGCCGGTGTTGGCCGGCAGGGGCCTGATGTATCTGAACTGTGCGAATGCCACTTTGTGCCCCTCGGCGTTGAGCTCGCCCGCAGCTGTGAGGAGGTGGCCGTAAGTGCCACCCCATCCCACCAGGAGGGTGTCGGCGTCATTATCGCCGGTGACCTGGAGCAGAGGTATGTCATTGGCGATGCGCTCCACCTTTTCGCGGCGTAGGGCCACCATCTTCTCATGGTTGACGGGGTCGGTGGAGATAGCGCCTGTTACCGCATCTTTTTCAAGTCCACCTATGCGGTGCTCGGCACCCTGTGTGCCGGGTATTGCCCAATAGCGCGCGAGTGTGTCGCCGTTGCGATCGTACGGACGCCACCCGTCGGCAATCATCTGCTCAGTTACGTAGGGAGGGCGTATAGCGGGATATTCGTCGGCTTCGGGCACACGCCAGGCCGATGAACCGTTGCCTATGAAGGCATCGCTCAGCAAAATCACGGGGGTCATGTGCTCGATGGCTATGCGACAGGCTTCAAAGGCCATGTCGAAGCAGTCGGTGGGCGATGTTGGGGCTACCACTACCAGTGGCGACTCGCCGTTGCGTCCGTAGAGGGCTTGCATCAGGTCGGTCTGCTCGGTCTTGGTGGGGAGTCCGGTAGAGGGTCCGCCACGTTGCACGTCGATCACCACCAATGGCAGCTCGGCGATTACGGCCAGTCCGATACCCTCGGATTTCAGGGCCAGTCCGGGTCCCGATGTCGATGTCACTGCGAGGTTGCCGGCAAACGAGGCGCCGATTGCCGAGCATACTCCGGCGATTTCGTCCTCCATCTGGCATGCCTTTACTCCCAGGTCTTTGCGCTTGGCGAGCTCATGAAGGATGTCGGTGGCGGGGGTTATGGGGTAGGAACCCAGGAAGAGTGGACGGCCTGATTTCTCCGATGCCATGATCAGGCCCCATGCCGTGGCGGTGTTGCCGTTGAGGTCGGTGTATACTCCAGGGCGTGCATCCTCGGTTTCGACACGATAGGTCGACACTGAGGCGTGGATGTTGGCCCCGTAGTTGTATCCGGCGGTTATGACCAGGGCGTTGGCTTCGTAAATTGCCGGTTTTTTGGCGAATTTGTTTCGCAGCATGCGCATGGCGCTCTCAAGCGGGCGGTCGAATAGCCAGCACACAAGGCCTAATGCGAAAATGTTGCGGCACTTGAGTATCGACTTGTTGTCGAGCCCCGATTCGGCCAAAGCGGCCTTGGTCATTGAAGTGACCGGCACTTCAAGCACCTGTGCTTTTATGTCGAGTTCCTTAAACGGATCGTCGGTAGTGAATTGCGCTTTCTTCAGATCCGACTCCTTGAAAGAGTCGATGTCGACGATAATCACACCGCCGGGCTTAAGAAATTTCACGTTTTGCTTCAAAGCCGCAGGGTTCATGGCGATAAGCACATCGCACTGGTCGCCGGGAGTGTATACCCCCTGGCCCACGCTCACCTGGAAGCCTGACACACCTGAGAGCGAACCTTGAGGAGCGCGGATTTCGGCAGGGTAGTCGGGGAAGGTGGATACCTGGTTGCCCAAACCTGCCGATACGTTGGTGAAGATATTACCTGCAAGTTGCATGCCGTCGCCCGAGTCGCCCGAGAAACGCACTACAACCTTGTCGAGGGTTTTCACTGTTGTGTTCATGTCGGTTTATGGTTTATTTCATTGCATTTAGCCCACAAAAGTACAAATAAAATCTGGAAGGCATGAAAAATGTACCTATTATCTATAATAATAAGTAGTGTTCAGCGGGTGCGGAGGGGAGGGCGGAAGGCGTCGGGGTAGTGGTGGAGCTCGTAGTGGTCGGGAACGCCGACTATCGTGATGACATCGAATTGCGGCTCCATCGGTATGCCCATCGTCTTGATGTAGGCGTTGGCCGCTGCCGTCATGCGGTTCATGCGCTGGCGGTTGATTGATAGTACGGGGTCGACCACGGCTGTGCGTCGTGTCTTTACTTCGACGAACGCTATGCGGTGTGCTTTAGTGGCAATTATGTCAATCTCGTGGTTGGCTATCTTGGCGTTGCGCGCCACGATGGCATAACCTTTGGACGTGAGGTGATCGCAAGCCGTCTGCTCGCCCCACGCTCCCAGTTCATTGTGTTCGGCCATGTCGGGTGGATGTTAACGATGCGCGAATATACGTTAAAAGTAAACATAACAAAGGGGGTAATCGTTAAAATAATTATGAGACAGTACTATGTAAGCGACAATGGATACAGGCGGCTACCGGAGTCCGACCACTATCCGTGGAGCTCGGGACTCGGCTACGGCAACGTGAAAGGCCGCTGGATCAACGTGGAGCTCCCCGATACCGACGATCTTGAGTTTATGCGTAATGAGCTTGGGGTGCCACAGTCGTTTCTTGACGACCTGACCGACGCTGACGAGCGTCCTCGTATCGACCGCGAGGGCGACTGGACTTTGGCGATAATTCGCATCCCGGTGGCCCATGACGATGGTACGATGCCCTACTCCACGGTGCCCTTAGGTGTAATGTCGTCGGGCGATATCAGCCTGTCGGTGTGTTTCTTCCCCAATCCGATAATGAGCGATTTCGTAGAATATTCAGTGAGGAAATCGCTTAACATAGAGTGTCACACCGACTTCCTGATCCATATGCTATTTAGCGCGGCATATTGGTATCTGAGCTTCCTCAAGGAGATGAACCACATGGTGCCGGGTGAGGAGCGCGGACCAAGCCAGCAGATACAGAACAGCGATCTGATACGCTTGTTGCAATTGCAGAACTCGCTGGTGATGTTCAACACGTCGATCAAAGGCAATGAGGCTCTGATGGGCAGGCTATACAGCGTATATGGCAACGACTTCGATACCGAGCTGTATGCCGATCTCGAGATTGAAATGAAGCAGGCCGACAACACCGTGACTGTATACACCGAGATTCTCGAGGCTACGATGGGTGCCTATGGCTCAATAATATCCAACAACGTCAACCTGGTGATGAAGCGCATGACCGGTATCACCATCATCCTGATGGTGCCCACGCTCGTGGCCAGCCTGTATGGAATGAATGTGGAGGGGCTCCCTTGGGCCAATTTCTCGGGAGGCTTTTATGTGGTGTCGGTCATTGCTCTGCTGCTGACGGTGGCAAGTTATATATGGCTGCGAAAAATTAAGTGGTTCTGATCGCACTGACCAAACCAAACACCCCGGCGCATTGTTATAGTTGCAAATTCACGAGGGATATAGTATAATGTCAAATCACAAAGTCATCACATTCGACCAGGTCATCAGGGGAATCATAGCGATTGTCCTGGTGGGATTGCTGGTGTGGCTCATCGACTATTTAAAGCATGTGCTGCTCCCATTCTGTGTGGCATGCCTGGTGGCTTATCTGCTTGAGCCGGTAGTTGAATTCCAGCAGAAGAAGCTCGGGCTTAAGCGACGCCTGATCCCTGTGGTGCTTACGCTGCTCGAAGCCACGGTGGTAGTGGTGGGCATTGGATGCATCATAGTGCCCATGGCCATAAGCGAGCTCGATCAGCTTGAGGTGCTTATACAAGCCTCGTCGGGCAAGTCATACTCTCTGTTTCCCCCCGAAGTAAGGGATTTTATTTACAACACATTTGATGTGGAAGCCCTTAAGGAGAGCCTTGACCCGCAGCAACTCCTGGAGATGGTGAGCAGTGGCGGCTCTGTGCTCAATGCCACCATTGACCTTGTGATGCACACCATAGAGTGGCTGCTCACCTTCATCTACGTGATATTCATCATGCTCGACTACCGCAACTTGATGCGGGGTTTCAACCGCATGGTGCCCCCGCGTTATCGCCCGAAGTTGTACCCGATATTTGATGAAATCAAGGTGAATATGGCTCGCTATTTCAGGTCGCAGGCTGTGATTGCGGCATGTGCGGCTGTGTTTTACTGCATAGGTTTCACAATCGTTGACCTGCCTTTGGCCATAGTGATGGGCGTGCTGGTGGGCGTGCTATACATGATACCTTATGTGCAGTATGTCACACTGTTGCCTGTGGCGATATTGTGCTATCTCGACTCGCTCACCGGTGCTGCTACCTTCTGGACCGAATTGGGCCAATGTGCTCTTGTGTATGTCGTCAGCCAATGTATCTGCGACTACTTCCTTACCCCCAAGATCATGGGCAAGACGCTTGGGCTTAATCCGGCCATCATCCTGCTGTCGCTGTCGGTCTGGGGCACTCTGCTCGGCATTATCGGCATGATTATAGCCCTCCCCGCCACCGCACTGTTGATCACCTACTACAAGCGCTTGATACTTGATGATGGCAAAGCTGGCGAGGAAGAATCTTCGGCTGTTCCCGACAATCCGGTCGGCAAAGGGTGATGTGGCAGTTGCGGATTACCGGAAGTTTTATTAGTTTTGTGGTCGGATAATTCTTATACCGTACCATATAATAGCATGAAAAAGATTATTTTGGCTATGACGGCACTGATGGCTCTTGGAGCATCAGCCGCGAGCCGTGTGGCATCGCCCAACGGACGTATCACAGTGGATATTGATGTCGACAGTCAAGGAGCGCCGATATATGCGGTGCAATTTGATGGACGCACGATAGTTGACAACAGCCGCCTCGGGCTTACGGCCCGCGAGGCGGCTATGACCGAAGGATTTACTATCACCACTACCCCGGTGGTTGAGGTCGACGAGACTTGGCAGCCTGTGTGGGGCGAATACTCGGAGGTGCGTAACCATTACAATGAGATGCTCGCTCAATTCAAGGGGAAGGATGATAAGTCGCCTAAACTCGACGTGAGGGTGCGCGTGTACGATGATGGGCTTGGTTTCCGCTATGAAATCCCCGAGCAGCCGGCACTTAATTATCTGACCCTGATGGATGAGGCCACCGAATTTAATCTTACCGATGACTATACATTCTATTGCATCCCCGGTGATTATGACACCGACGAGCGTGTGTATGTTACCACCCCCTTCTCGCAGCTTGCCGAGAACTTGAAAACCGGACTCCATACCGAGTCTTCGACTATCGAAGGACTGGCGGTGCAGACTCCCGTGATGCTCAAAGGCACCGACCCGAAGCAACCGGTGTATGTCAACATACACGAGGCGGCTCTTGTGGGCTACCCGGCGATGGCACTTGACGCTGACCCCGACAGAAAACAGCTCAGCGCCCACCTCACCCCCGACAAGCTTGGTGTGAAGGCTTATCTCCAGGCACCGTTCAACACCCCCTGGCGTACGCTGATAATCAGCGATGATGCCCGCGACATCCTCGCATCGCAGCTGATATATAATCTCAACGAGCCGTCGAAGATTGAGGATACGTCGTGGATCATACCCCGCAAATTCCTGGGCGTGTGGTGGGAGATGTTCACCGGACGCGAGAAAACGTGGGCCTACTCCGACAAGTACAATGCCAAGCCAGGAGTTACCGACTACTCACAGCTGCCGTCCAACGGGCGTCACCCGGCCAACACCGAAAATGTGAAGCGTTATATCGACTTCGCAGCCGAATCGGGTATTCCGGGAGTGCTCGTCGAAGGATGGAATGAAGGCTGGGAGGACTGGGCCGGTTATGTGAAAAACCGCCAGTTTCTCTTTGATAAGCCCTATCCCGACTTTGACATAGACTATCTCACCAGGTATGCCGCCGACAAGGGGGTTAAGCTGATCATGCACCACGAGACAGCCGCCAACGCAGCCGACTATGAACGCCAGCTCGACCGCGCCTTCCAATACATGAAAGATCACGGCTACGATGCAGTAAAGACCGGCTACGTAGGGCATATAATACCACGCAGCGAGTATCACTCGTCGCAATGGATGGTCGACCACTATCTGCATGTGGCCAAGCGTGCCGCCGATTATGGCATAATGGTGAATTCGCACGAGGCAGTGCGTCCCACAGGTCTTGCCCGCACGTGGCCCAACTGGATAGCCCAGGAGTCGGCCCGCGGCGGCGAATGGGAATCGATGGGAGGCAATGCGCCCGAGCATACTACCATTCTACCTTTCACACGCCTTAAGGGTGGACCGATGGACTATACACCCGGCCTTTTCCAGACCGACCTCAGCTATTACAACGAAGGAAAAACCGACCACGCCGGCACAACACTCGCCCGTCAGCTCGCTCTATACCTCACAATGCCATCGCCATTACAGATGGTGTGCGACCTCCCCGAAAACTATCGCCGCTTCCCCGATGCCTTCCAGTTCATCAAAGATGTGCCAGTTGACTGGAGCGAGTCAGTATATCTTGAGGCTGAACCTGGCGACTACATCACCGTGGCACGCCGCGACAAAAATTCAGACGATTGGTATGTAGGCACCATCACCGACGAGAACGGACGCACAGCCGTAATCGACATGTCTTTCCTGCCAAAAGGGCAGAAATACACCGCAACCATATATCAGGACGGTGATAAAGCCCACTGGCGCACCAATCCCCAAAGCTATAAGATCACCGCACGCAATGTCGACTCAAAGACGCGTCTTAAGGTGCCTGTGGCTCCCGGCGGAGGTGCCGCAATGCGTCTTGTGCCGATAAAATGAGAAAAAAATGGTATCTTTGCGGAGGTGTATACTAAACGCCCTTAATCTACGTTAAATAAATAAAAAGTACGTTACAGCAAATTATATGATAAAGACTGCAATCATAGGTCTTGGCAAGATGGGTATGTCGCACTGCGCTATCCTTGGCGCTCATCCCGACGTAGATATGGCAGCAATCTGCGACACTGACTCGTTGCTTCAGAGCGCATTCAAAAAGCTCACTAAAACAGCCATATACAGCGATTACAAGAAGATGATCGATGAGGTGAAGCCCGATGCGGTATTTGTGGTTACGCCCACCAAGCTGCATCACGACATGGTGATGTATGCCCTTGATCACGGTTGCCACGTGTTCTGCGAAAAGCCATTTTCCCTCACCCCCGAGCAGGGGCGCGAGATGGTGGAGAAGGCTCGTGAGAAGGACCTGGTAAATCAAGTGGGCTATCACAATCGATTTGTGGGCACCTTCAACGAGATGAAGCGCCTGCTTGAGGCCGGTGTCATCGGCAAGCCTTTCCATTTCATGGGTGAAGCCTATGGTCCGGTGGTGCTCAAGCCCAAGGGGGGCACTTGGCGATCAGACAAGCGCAACGGCGGCGGATGCGTCATGGACTATGCCGCTCATGTGCTCAATCTCATCAGCTACGTCACCGGGAGCGACATCGTCAAGGCCCGCGGCACATCGATGCCAATGATATTCTCATCGCAGGTCGACGACGCTGTGTACTCAACCCTATATCTCGCCAACGGCCTCAAGGGCCAGCTCTCCGTAAACTGGAGCGACGACACACACCGCAAGATGACTACATCGCTCAAAATCGAGGGTGACGGAGGCAAGCTCGAGGCCGATGCCACCACTCTTAAGATATATGTGAAGCAGGCCAACCCCGCTTTCGGGCTTGAAAAGGGATGGAACGTGCGCTATATCACCGACCTTACGCCTCAAGTGTTTTTCAACCTCCGCGGAGAGGAATACAGCGCTGAGGTCGACAATTTCATACAGGCTGTCAAGGCACGCAAACCCGAGGGCAACCGTAGCGACTTCGCATCGGCCCTAGCCACCGACGACATCATTGCCAAGCTCATGGCCGATGCCGACGAATAAGCACTAACCACGCATAACACAATAAAAATCATAATCTCCACTTGATGGATCGAGTAATATTAGGCGACAACCAATTCTTCGCCGTAAACCACCTCTCTGACGAGCGCTCGCGGGCGCAGGCCGTAAGGTTCAAGGACGACAAGGCAATTATCGACGTGCTCGACACGGCCATGGATCTGGGTATCGACACATTCATGTGCACCACACACGACCGTATCGCCAACATCGCCGAGTATATGCGCCAGAACCACGAGAAGTACCGCAACTTCAAGTTCTACCCCTGTATGCCATACGCCCACAAGTATGCCAACGCCGTGACCGAGCTCGGCATACTTGGCACGCTTAAGGCATATATCCCCGGCAATATACTCGCCGTGGCCTCAAAAGCCGGCATGGCATATATGCGCAAGGATTTCCCCGCATTGATGGAATTGCTCGTTGACGCTGAGATGAAGATGTTCAAGGGCATGAACACCCCGGTGATATTCCTTCAGAACGTAATTGTAGACCTGCTGATGGGATTGGGCATGAACGAAATATTGGTACACTTCGCCGAGTATATACGCGACAAGTACAATGCCGAGCCTGGATTTATCACCATGAATCTGCCGCGCATGGTCGACTTGTGCGAGCGCGAGGGTATTAAGAATCCCATCATCTGCGCCTCGATCAACAAGATTGGCTTCCGCATGTCGGGCTCAATAGCCGAATATGAGGAATATCTTCGCAGCGACCGTCAGTTCCGTCCCATAGCCATGCAGTGTCTTGCGGCCGGCGCGCTTAAGCCTCAGGAGGCCATGGAGTATGTGTGTCAGTTCCCCAAAATCGAGTCAATACTCTTTGGAGCGTCGTCGCGCGCGCACATCGAGCAAACCCGCGACTTGATTTATAAATACAGCAACCGTTGATGGAATCTACAGCTCCGCGCAAGCGCGTTTTTGCCGTAGCGTCACAAGGTGGACACTGGGTGCAGCTTATGCGCATCGTGCCAGCTTTCGGCAACCGGTACGAGATGATGTTCTGCTCCACCAAGCCCGATTATGCCAACGTAGTGGGCAATGACCGTTTTGTGGTAATCAAGGACTATACTCGCCACAGCGCCTGGCGGATACTGTCGGTGTTCAGCACTGCCTTTAAAGCCATGCGGCGTTTCCGCCCCGATGTGATACTTACCACCGGCTCAGGGCCTGCGATAGCAGTGATTCTTGCGGGTAAGTTGCTTGGAGTGAAATCGATATGGATCGATTCGGTGGCCAATGCCGAACATATGTCGTTGAGCGGACGCATAGCCCGTCATGTCGCCACGAGAGTTTACTCGCAGTGGCCCAATGTAGCTAAAAACTCCGGTGTGCGTTTCGCCGGCAATATTTTCTGATACTATGATATTTGCAGCAGTAGGTTCGCAGGTTCCGTTCGACAGACTTATAAAAATCATCGACGCTGTAGCCGCCGACTTGAATGAGCCGGTGGTGGCGCAAACATTGAAGGGTGAATATAAGCCGGTAAATATCACTACTGTCGACGTGCTCCCTCCGGCGGAGTTTCGCAAGCACTTCGACGAAGCCCGCGTCATTGTCACCCATGCGGGCATGGGCGTCATTCTTACGGCAATGGAGCTTAATAAGCCTGTCATCGTTTGTCCCCGCAACCCTGAGAACGGTGAGATACTCAACAATCATCAGCTTGCCACTTCAGCACGCATGAGCGAGATGGGTTATGTGTATGTGGCCGAGGATGAGGATACGATGCGCAAGTTGCTCTCCGACCCCGACCTCAAGCCCCTGCATCATGTAGGGCCCACGGCCTCAGAATCGCTCGTCAACGACCTCACCGCATTCATCGACGCCCTATAATCGCCGCTATTGTTGCTGCGACTTAGTCATTCACCGGGCAGATAATCCCCTTGATACATTTCTGCCAGGAATATTGACTTTAATGATATTCTTGCCCAAATGTAAAAGTAGATAATCTTGAAGATAAACATACGAACGAGATTAAAACTCGGTCGTATGTTTATCTAAGGGGCGTACTTGTTGGTATAAGTTGTGTAGAGTATTTCAATAAGTGTTCAATAACACTCACCCTCTCTCTCCACCAATTTTACAGTAATTGGCTTATTGTCTGGCAAAATAAAGTCCTGAGCAAGGTCATAGGCTCCATTTCCATCTAACATGGAGATATCTATCCATTTTCTTTGGCCCTCTACTTCAACTTGACAACGAACTCGGCTCACGTTTTTATCGTTGGTTGATACTTGAATAAAGCATTGACCATTTATCTTCCGTGTTGTTTCGGTCAAAAGTGATACATGTTTACCACTGTATATACATGTATTTGCATAAACACTGATGGTAATGAGGCAAGCGGAAAAGAATAAAAATATTTTCTTCATAGCATATTTCGTTTTGGTTGGTCTTACAGCCCCATCGACCGGTTGTAAAAAAGAAAGAGGCGTGGGCTGCTATGCCACGCCTTAAGTAGAAGGTGGTCGGATTACCTTTGTATGCGGATGTGGAATAAGCAGCTCCACGCCTATGACGTGGAGACCGCTAAGCCAACTCTTGCATACTTGAGTAAGTTTCCGACGCTTCTCTACTACAAGATGATGGGCATAACGCCTCTTGTTAACAATGTCTCGAATTAATGGCCATTAATTCGGCACAAATATAATGAATGTTTTTGATTTCCCAAAAATCTAACAATTTGTTTTTTTGTGGAGCAACTGCGTCAAAATGTTTAGTCTACGCTAATAGCCCGCAGGGCTTCACTCTATATAACCACATGACTGCGAGCGCGGCGAGCTGGCTTGTGGATGTGAGACGATTGGTGCTGGTGTGCCTGTGTGGCACTACTCTAATCGCTCGAAGTTACCAGAGTAGCGCCCTCCGGGCGCTATGCCTGGTGGTTTCGGTCTGTCCCCAAGCCAGCGTTAACACGCTGTCATGGGGTTACATAGAGGTACGCCCTCCGGGCGGGTTGATGTTTCACAACATCGTGTCGCCGACACTCGATTGTTTTTTGTTACGACTGTACCCCACACTTGCATGTGGGGCTCGATACTACACCGCCGCGCTGCGGCTATGACCAGTGCCGTGCCGTAGAGTACGCTGATGGCAGTGGTGCATGTGGCTAATGCGCTTGGCGAGGTTAGCGGCGGTAGTGGGGAATCCAATAGTACAATTGGAGAAAAAAGTTGAGGCTTTATCTGAGTATGTTGAAGAAATTCTAGCAGATGTAAATGAAGTTAATGAGGATACACGAATGCAATTAGAACTTATAAATGAGGCCATTGCAGAACTTCAAGTTAAGCATAGAAGCAATCCTCCGCGAAAAAGAGTAGGTTTTACGCCTGGAGATTGAAAAATGGAGGTCACAAATTGTGACCTCCATTTT
>CAZFEU010000060.1:0-10772 GCA_964517875.1 uncultured Muribaculaceae bacterium
CTGGCGATGCGTTCTGTTGGTGATGCGTATCAGAGACATGTAGGCCACGGTGACACGTTGATGAGCGCTTTGGTCTCCTGGTAGAGGTAGGTCTTGTTGGCCGAACCGCCACCTTTGGCTACGAACACGAATTTGTATTCATCGCCGTCCACTGCGTGCAGGTCGATTTGGGCGGGCAAGTTGCAGCCGGTGTTCACTTCGTCATACATGTTGAGGGGAGCATTCTGCGAGTAGCGGAGGTTGTCGGTGGTGTAGGTCTCATATACTCCGCGCGACAGGCGCTCTTCGTCGCCTCCGCCGGTGTACACATTCTGGCCCTTGTTGCCGTGGATGATGGCTGTGCCGGTGTCCTGGCAGAATGGGAGTTGTCCTTTGGCTGCGACCTCGGCGTTGCGTAGCATTGTGAGAGCTACATATTTATCATTCTTCGAAGCCTCAGGGTCGTGTAGTATCTTGGCTACCATCTCGTTGTGCTCGCGGCGCAGCATGAATGCATTGTCGTGGGTGGCTTGGCGGGCAAGAACGGTGAGTGCCTCGGGGTCGACCACGAGCATCTCGTGGCCATTCCAGTTTTCTACTTTTACATAATCCGACGTGAGCAGGTAATACTCAGTGGTGTCGGGCCCCAGCGGGAACATGGGCTGGTATTGAAACGGTTTTGTTGCCATCGTTTTGGGTGATTTGGTTATTTTTGTGCAAAGATAATCGAAATTAATCTCTTTTAATCCGATTTACTTGATTTTCTCTATTATATTATTTATATGTGTGGGAGACGTTTTGGCATATCGGGATTGCAGGGGCTATCACTTATTTATTATCTTTGCGGTGAAAATGAGACGTTATCTGTCGTATATATTGCTCGGCGTTGTGGCGGTGATGATTGCTATCTTCTGCCTCTATAGATATGTGGCTGCACCCTATGATGGTCCGGCCCAGTGGATTTATTTGCCATCGGGGATTACCGAGGATGGGGTGCGTGATGTTATGGTGTCGCAGCTTGGACCTGACTTGGGCCCGCGGGTCTACCGCTTGTGGAGTGCGCAAGGTGGCACCCCTGGAGGTTCGCATGGGGCATACCGTATCGTATCTGGCACTCCGGCTTGGCGTATAGCACGTAACATGGCCAAAAGGATGCAGACACCGGTGACGATAACCTTTTCGTCGGTGCGTACAGTAGATGATATGACAGGGCGCATTGCATCGTCCATAGAGCTTACGCCCGAAAAGCTTCGCACCGCAATCGACTCGATACTTCCTACATGTGGATATGCCATAAAGGAGGAGCAGCTGGCGGCGTTCACTCCCAACAAGCATGAGGTGTATTGGGATGTTACGGCCGAGCAGGTGGTGAATAAGCTACTTGATGATACTCAGCGGTTTTGGACCGATGAGCGTTGCAAAAAGGCGGAGGAGCTGGGCTTAACGCCGGTACAGGTTGCGACCCTTGCTTCAATTGTGGAGGAGGAGACAAATAAAATGGATGAGCGTCCGGTAGTGGCGCGCCTTTATCTCAACCGTCTCGGTCGTGGAGAACGTATTCAGGCCGATCCTACGGTGAAGTTTGCGCTTGGCGACCCCACACTGCGGCGCATCACGGATGTGAGCATAGATTCACCTTATAACACATATAAATATAAGGGGCTTCCCCCGGGACCGCTCCGTATCGTTGAGTCAACCACCATCGACCAGGTGCTCAACGCCGAGCCTCACGACTATCTGTTTATGTGTGCCCGTCCCGACGGCTCGGGCTATCACGACTTCACAACAAGCTACGCCGAGCACCAGCGCAACGCCCGACGCTATCAGGCTATGCTTGACTCCAAGGGCATCAAGTAGTTGGCCTTACTCGCTTGGATACTGACGCAGATACTCCTCGCATGTCAACGCCAATTCATCGTACCATTCTTGTCCGAATGTGTCGATAAGCGGCTGTTTGAGAAATTGATAAAGCCTTATCCCCAATTTTCGGCCTAAAACTTCGGCAGGCTTGCATATTTTCCACCGGTGGTAGTTAACGGCGGTGAATGTGGGGTAGTGAGTCAGCCTCACTGGGTAAAGATAGCATGATTGTGGTTTGCGAAAGGTTGTCAAGCCCTTGTTGTACGCTTTCTCAATAGCGCACAAGCATAAGCCGCCGGGAGCATATGTGCAGAAAGCGCAGTCGCGTCCATCCACAATCGTAGTAACCAATTCCCCTTCAGGGTCGTGGTAGCCTACGCCGTGCTCGGCTATTTCTCGCCTTCCGGCCGGAGTTAGATCGTCGCTGACTATTGGTGTCACTTGCTCAAGGAGCTTGTATTCTTGCTGCGTAATAGGGGCGCCGGCGTCACCCTCGATGCAGCAAGCTCCACGGCATGCATCGAGATCGCAGCAGAAGTAGCGTTCGGCGAGGTCAAGGCTCACCAGTGTATCTTTGATTTGAAGCATCGTAGTGTGGATGGTTTAATGGTTGAAGAGTAGGCGTGTGGCACCGATCAGGCGGTCGTAGCGTGCGCCGGGCGGACGGTTGTACACGGTGATAAGGTACTCGTTGACGGTGGGATAGAGGTCGCCCTCGATGGGGGATGTGGCAGTCTGGCCCGGACGTGGGGGATAAACGAGGTATTGATAATTGTATGCTCCTTGCTTTAGCAACATTGATTTCTCATACTGCATGGTCACGGGATTGTAGTGCATCTCCGACTCTTGATCGAGATTGCGGTTGGTCAGATCGCCGTCGATATATATGCGTTGTCCATCGAGGCGGGGTGAATCGAGGGTGAAGTGCACCACGGTGTAGTCAGCCTCGGTTGCGCTGTTGGCCGAATTGTATTCTCGAATTCGGAAACGACCGTTTTGCGTTTGGTCGTAGCTATACGGCTCGGATGATCGTGGTTGGTCGGAATTTAGCGTGAAATTGTAGTAAGGGTCGTAGTAATCGATTGCGTAGACTCCCATGCCTGGGAATGACACGGATGAGTTCTCAAATCGGCGGTATTCGTTGCCTGCGGGAAAAATAAGGGGGTTGAGGTGTTCGTAATAGGCCACGCTGCCCGACACGCGCGAGGGATGGGCGAGCGTTACTTCGTTGTCGAGTCGTGAATTTTGCTGTACTTTGACAATCAGGTCGTTGAATGGATCGCTCACTTGGGCGCGGTCGGCCGATACATTCAATTCGAGCTGTTGGTGCGAACGGTTGTAGTCGATGTCGGTGCGCGAGGAGATGTTGCCATTAATTGCCACTCCACCTTCAGCCACCATAAAGCGGGCTTGAACGAGAATCACATCAGGGTTAGTATCCTCCCACACGCGCAGAAGGTAGTTGCCCGATACCAGCGGCTCCATGTCCTCGTTGGGTATGGCCAGTGAGTAGTGTACGTAGTGCGCGGAGGTGCCTCGGGAGTACTCATAGTCGGTGATGTCGGCCTGGTTGAATCCTGATACGTACTCCGACTCAACGAGTTGCGACGGTTGCCAGTTGGCGTTGCAGTGCAGTAGTGAGTAACGTAGGTATGAGTGGTCGTCAGTGAGTTCGTCGAAGGTTATGACTATACGGTCGCCTGCGCCAAGGTTGATGATCGGAGGTGCCATTTCAATCCCTTCCACATCGACGGTGAGTGTGCGGAAGCGCGGATCGAGGCATCCCTGGCGGGTGTCGACAGCAGCCTGAGTGAATAGTGTGCTTAGCAGCAGCGTAGAAGCGGCGAGTAGACGGGGGATTGTCATAGTATTACCATTGAATTGGCGAAAGCCCTTGTTGTGTAAGGTATTCGTTGGCCCGAGTGAAATGATGATTGCCGAAGAAGCCACGGTGGGCCGATAATGGGGATGGATGAGGCGATGTGAGCACCAGATGGCGTGTGCGGTCGATGAGCGCGCCCTTGCGCTGCGCATAACTGCCCCAGAGCATGAACACAAGCCCCGTGCGGTCGTTGGCAAGGCGCGTCACAACCTCGTCGGTAAAGTCCTCCCATCCGCGTCGTTGATGCGACCCCGGATGGTGAGCTTCGACAGTGAGGGTGGCGTTGAGCAACAGCACCCCCTGCCGAGCCCAGCGGCTTAGGTCACCGTCGGTGGCGATTGGTGAGCCAGTATCGTCGGCTACCTCCTTGAATATGTTGATCAGTGAGGGAGGGAGAGGTGTGCCTGAATTGACGGAGAAACATAGGCCATTGGCCTGTCCCACGTCGTGATATGGGTCTTGGCCTAATATTACTACCTTTACTTTGTCAAAAGGGCATGCGTCGAAGGCGGCGAAAATTTGACGTCCGGGCGGAAACACTGTGCCGCTGCTATATGCATGACGCACAAATTCTGCGAGTCGCACAAAGTATTCTTTTTGCCATTCGGCAGCGAGTGCCTTTTGCCAGCTTTGTTCGATTTTTACATTCATTATGGTTGCAAACTTACAAAATTTCCCGTAATTTTGTGGCGTCTAAGGGTGCAAAATTCCCTTAGGTTAAGGAAGTCCCCGTAGTTCAATGGATAGAATATTGGATTCCGGTTCCACCGATTGGGGTTCGACTCCCCACGGGGATACTCGCTATAACAAAGATGCTCTATAGGCCCTACATGGGGCCTATATTCTTAGATACCTACATCGTATATAAAATCATTTATAGACATGGTTATTTAAAGGTCGGGCATCGATAGGCCCCAACCCAGCAAAAAGCCCCCGCCGCGATGGCGAGGGCGTGGCCACTCTTGTAATGAAATGGATCGCTAAATCAAACAAGACAAAGAGCGGCCAGTTCTAAGCCGAGGCGGTGGATTCCGGCCTCCATCTTTTCGAACTGCTTGTCGGATACCTGAGCCGAGCCGTTGCGATACTGGCGCTTGAGGCTGTCAATGATTCCGAGGTAACGGCCATGGGCCATTATTAAAGAAGTTGTTTTTGCCATGAAAATAATGTTAGGCTTTAACCACGTCAAAGTAACAGCCCAAAAATTAAAAACTCTCAACAAATTACTCGGGAAGAATATAGTTGGAGCTTCTGCCTCCTTCGCCGCTATTGCGGAGCATCCCTTTGGTGATTAGGTCATTGATATCTCGCAAGGCAGTGTCTTGTGAGCAGTGACACTGCTTTGCCCATTTGGAAGATGTCAGTTTGCCATCAAAACCATCCCATAGTCGGTTAATGACCTTGCGTTGGCGCTCGTTTATCTCCACATCTCTATATTTTTCCCAATATTCAGCTTTTTGTAATGTCCGCTCAATGGTGGATGATGCTCTTGATATCGCCTTTTCAAGACAATCAAAAAACCATAGGATCCACTCGGTGATGTCAAGATCTCCTTTCTGTGTGCGTTCCAATATTTCGTAATAAGATTTCTTATTTTGATTGATTTCAGCCGACATGCTGTAATATCGAACTGAATCTACATCAAGACGAGACAAGAACATATCAGCTAATGTGCGACTTATCCTGCCATTCCCATCATCAAACGGATGAATTGTCACAAACCATAGATGAGCCACTGCTGCCATAATGAATGGCGACAAATCAGAAGAGTTAGACCATTCAATCAGCCGACACATCTCATTCGGTATATCTTCTGAAGGGGGTGCTTCATAATGCACCTTCTCATGTCCAAAGGCTCCCGACACGACTTGCATCTTCTCTTCTCCCGTCCTCCAATTAGCTACGGTGATTTTATACATCCCGCTTCTTCCCATGGGGAAAAGCGCTGTATGCCATGCGAACAATCGCTCCTTGGTCAATGGACTCCTACAATTGTGTACCGCATCAAGCATTACATCTACTAAACCCTCTACATAATGGTCTTCAATAAGCATACCATCTTCTTCTATTCCGAGACGACGAGCGATACTGCTTCTCACAGATTTGGGATTCAATACAATTCCTTCAATTTCAGATGAACTGATCAATTCTTCCGCCATTGCTGAGAGTGATGAACGATGTTTTTCATTGAATCCCAACATTGACATCCGTCCACTAAATAGTCCATGTAGGTGACTTAGCCGCATCATAGGTGACAACAAAGCTTCAGCATCCCAGTGGAATGCTGGCCAATCATGGCGTTGCCAGATATAACTATTATTTGGTTGTCTACTTCCCATACCGCAAAATTAATACTTTGCGGAGAAAGAAACAAATATTCACCGCGAAAATGCGGTGTAACTCAATGGGCGATGGACACAGAATTAAATCAAATCTTCATCTCTCTCCTCGTCCCAATCGTCAGGATTGTCCTCGAAATCAATGTCGTCGAGGTAGTCGTCATCGTCGAGATTGATGTCCGGCGCTGTGTCGGTGAGGTTGGTGATCTCCACGGGAATTGGAACATTGAAAATCGAGTGGTCGCGTTTTATGGCTTTTTTTATGTTCCAGGCATGCTGTGCCTTGCGCTCTGCCTCACGCCCCTCGGGGGTGAAGATGCGCCACCATACAATGTAGAGCAATAGCGGACTACACAAAGCGCCGATAGTCAGCAGAGCCGCCATCAGCAGCGAAAGGAACCACCCATCTCCGCCATCGAGTCCAACTTTGGTGAGCCATGCAAGCAGGACGATTCCTCCTCCTCCCAAGTACAGTACGCAGGTTAATATGCAGAGCAGCTTCTTCATCGCAGCATTGAGTATTTCACTGCGAAGATAATAGATAAAATTTTAATACCAAAAATGGAGTCGGAGATGTAATGGAGGGGTATTATGTCGCAATTTTCAATAAACTAGGGGTAAATTTTGGTGCGTTTCATGATATTGCGCTGTAAACTACCGCTTAACGCATAAAAAAAGCGCAAGGTTGATTCTCGGTCACGGCATGCGCATCAGCGACAAGGTTAATTGTTGTTGAGGATGTCGTTGACGGTGTCGGGGTCGGCTCCGAGCTGCACGGCGCGTCGGGCGTCGGCTTTGGCCTCGTCGATCATGTATCGTTTCTTGTTGAGCACGGCGCGCGACACGTAGAAGTCGGGCTCCATGGGGTAAAGGTGCATCGCTTCGCCGATAGTTTCGCCGGCGAGATTGTATTCGCCCATGGCGATATAATTTTCAATCAGACCTCCGTAATATTCGCTTGCAGGTTCGCGCTTGATTAGCCGTTTGTAATATTCAGCGGCGTCGGCGTTACGTCCTGTTGCCGTGCATACAGTGGCCTGGGCAATGAGTGTATAATCGTTGTCGGGGTCGAGGTGTTTGAGCTTGGCGAAATCCTTGTCGCACTGTACAATGTCGCCGAGCGAGAAAGCTATCATGCCACGGTAGAAGTAGGGCTCGATGAGTGTTGAGTCGAGCTGAATCACGCGCTCATAGTCTCTAATGGCCTTTTCTTTCTCTCCGAGTGATACGTAAAGGCGGGCGCGGTTGGTGAGCACGGTGACCGAAGCCGGAGCCAGAGCGTTGGCGGCTGTAAAGGCGTCGATGGCCCCTTGATAGTTGCCGGTCTGCTGGCGCACGACGCCGAGATTCGACATGAGCAGCACATTGGATGGGTCGCCCGGTTTAAGATCCATGGCTTCCTGTAGGAGTGACTCGGCCAACTGCCAGTTGCGGGCATTAATAGCTGAGTCGGCACGGGAGGCTGTGTCCATGTACCGCTTGTTGAGGGGATCGAGGGTGGAGTCGGCCAGTGATGATTGAGCCGATACGTAGTTAACGCTCAGGGCTATTGCTGAGGCAGCGACCAGTGCTGCCATTGATTTAAGGAGGTTCATGCCGCGAATATAGCAATAAATTGATTATTTTTGCGGCTCGAAGTATGATAACGACGTTGAAAATAGCATTGATTACTGCTGTGATGCTTACTGCCGCTCCGAGGGGGTATGCAGCGGAGGGTGCGACAGGGGCCATCGACACTCTCGACAAGCGGCTTAATGAGGTTGTGGTAACCGACCGTGCCCGCCATCAGGTGGTAGAACCGCAGCGTCTTTCATCAGAGATGCTTCAGCGCATCAGCTCCAATTCGGTGGCCGATGCCGTACGTCACTTGAGTGGGGTGCAGATCAAGGACTATGGAGGGGTAGGGGGTATAAAGAGCATCAACCTCCGCGGCATGGGGTCGCAGCATGTAGGGGTAGTGTATGATGGGCTCACAATAGATAATGCGCAGAATGGTCAGGTCGACCTGGGCCGATTATCGCTCGACAATGTTGACCGCATCGAGCTGTATAATGGCAATCGTAGTTCAATATTCCAGTCGGCCAGGGATTTCTCATCAAGCGGAACGATATACATCACCACACGCAGGCCGCGATTTACGGGGGATAAGGACTATAATCTGCGATTCAGGCTGCGGGGAGGTAGTTTTGGGCTGGTTAACCCCGATGTACTTGCTGAGTGCCGATTGGCACCGCGTCTCGCCCTCTCAGCCTCGGCCGGTTATACTTATGCCAACGGTAAATATAAGTTTCATATAAGTCGCCGTGCGCCTGATGGCACACTGCTGTATGACACCACCGCAACCCGCACCGGTGGCCATATCTCGGCCGCAAGGGCCGACGTTAACCTTTACGGCTCCACCGACCGTGGCACCTATTCGGCAAAGGTGTATTATTACGACAGCTCGAGAGGCATCCCCGGTGCGATAGTCAACAATGTGTTCGGCACTCGCGAGCGCCAGTGGGACAGGTCGGCCATGGCGCAATCATCGGGTCAGTGGACCCTAAGCAACCGCTATATGTTGCGCTATTCGGCTAAATGGGCATGGGATTACACCCACTTCATGCGCGATGATCCGCGTATGACCCCGATTGACAATAGCTATTACCAGCGTCAGTGCTACGGCTCACTGACCCACCTTTACCGCATCACGCGTCGGTGGGATGTGTCGCTTGCCACTGATTTGGGTTGGAATGCGATGAACAGCGATATGAAGCGGTTCGCCCTGCCTCGCCGCATCACATCGCTCAACGCCTTGTCAACCGCGCTCACTGCCGGCCCTGTTGACATGCAGGCAAGCTTGCTGCTCAATTATATTCACGACAATTATATGGGGTATACCACAGTTAGCCGCGCTAATCACGACATCACCCGGTTGACCCCCTCGGCGTTTCTTTCGTGGCGACCTGTAGGCCATGTCGACTGGCTTGTTTCGACATTCGCCAAGCGGTCGTTCAGAATGCCGACATTCAATGAACTTTATTTCACCGATGTCGGCAACCGCGCCTTGCGTCCTGAAATGGCAACACAGGTAAATTTTGGGAGTGACTTTTCCACTCGCTTGAAGTGCCCTATAGTCGACGCACTGAGCCTCAGTGTCAACGGCTACTATAATCGTATCGACGATAAAATAGTGGCCTATCCGGCCGGCCAGCAGTTTCGATGGACTATGATGAATCTCGGAAAGGTCAACGTGTGGGGCGCAGAGGCATCAATGCAGATGTCGGGTGCAGTGGG
The DNA here is from genome assembly GCA_964517875.1 of uncultured Muribaculaceae bacterium. Classification (GTDB taxonomy): domain Bacteria; phylum Bacteroidota; class Bacteroidia; order Bacteroidales; family Muribaculaceae; genus JAJPXC01. The sequence goes on from CAZFEU010000060.1 coordinate 9,337, forward strand.
CAGCGTTGAATGCACCATGCGTGCAACTTATACATATGAGTATGCTGTTGATGTAACTAACAGTAATACCGTGTATTACCGCCATCAGATTCCATATATACCCCGACATTCGTTTACTGTGGCATTGATGCCGTCGTGGCGACATTGGGAGCTGAATCTGGCTGGAGTATATACCGGCGTGCGTTGGAGCAGCCGTGAGAATACCGCCGACAACCGACTTGCTCCGTGGCTGGTGATTGACGCTTCACTAAGTCGCGACTTCAATATCGGGCACACTGAGTGGAGTGCCGCACTACAGGTCAACAACCTCACCGACCGACATTATCAAGTGATACGCAACTATCCGATGCCGGGTCGTTCTTACATGGCTTCGCTCACTCTCAGCTTGTAGGTGGGCACCACATATTAAATGTTGACTGATGGTGTGAAAAAAGCGTTGTTGATTGCAAAAAAGTGTGTATATTTGTAGCCAATTGTAGGCTGATGAAAGCCTATGTTGTGTAGCTGCGTGACTAATGCGGCTGCAATGTAGTGTGAATTAATGAATTACAAATAAATTGATAAACCATCATGAAAATTTCTCACATTGAGCACGTGGGCATCGCAGTGCCCAGCCTCGAAGAGGCAATCCCCTTCTACGAGAACATACTTGGACTTAAATGCTTCGCAATCGAAGAAGTAGCCGATCAGAAAGTTAAAACCGCTTTCTTCCAGGTGGGACAAACCAAAATAGAGCTTCTCGAGGGTACATCGCCCGATAGCGCAATCAGCAAATTTATTGAGAAAAACGGCGGTCGCGGTGGCATCCAGCACATTGCATTCGCAATGGCCGACGGTGTAGCCAATGCGCTCGCTGAGGCTGAGAGCAAAGACTGCAAACTCATCGACAAAGCTCCCCGCAAAGGTGCTGAGGGCCTGAATATCGCCTTCCTCCACCCCAAATCGACCTGCGGCGCACTTATTGAGCTTTGCGAGGATCCAAAAAAATGTAATTAACCAAAAACTATCAATAACTCACTGATGAGTACACAGCTTGAAAAAGTGCAGGAGCTCATTGCCCTGCGTAACGAAGCCCGAATCGGCGGCGGTGAAAAAGCCATACAGAAGCAGCACGAAAAGGGTAAATATACTGCCCGCGAGCGCATTGCCCAGCTGCTCGACGAAGGTTCGTTTGAAGAACTTGATATGTTTGTGCGCCACCGTTGCACAAACTTCGGACAGGACAAGAAGTCATTTCTTGGCGACGGTGTTGTCACCGGCTACGGTACAATCGACGGTCGCCTGGTGTATGTATTCGCACAGGATTTCACAGTGTTCGGAGGCTCGCTTTCCGAAACAATGGCTTTGAAAATATGCAAGGTGATGGATATGGCCATGAAGATGGGTGCTCCCGTCATCGGCCTCAATGACTCGGGTGGCGCACGCATCCAGGAAGG
>CAZFEU010000061.1:0-10351 GCA_964517875.1 uncultured Muribaculaceae bacterium
CGAAGCTCCTGTATCTCTTTCTCTCTTCCTATCAGCATATAAGATGTTATTTAGATTGCAAAGATACGAAATATTTCCGTCATCACGCTTCCAAAACTCTGTTTTTTTATAAGATTTGGAAACGTGACACATCATGTTATCTATAAATCGTGCCTCAAACTCATACATCACACTTCCAAATATAATGTATTACACAACATTTGGAAGCGTGATGGTGGATTTTGAATAGAATGAATTATTATTATCCTTTTCGCATGGACAGTAGTTGAGGTGCACGAGAGTGCCAAATCGCATATTTTCTACATGCATTTGGCACCCTCGTGGATAATTGTGATCAGTTTGGCTTGGGCTTTATATATGCCCGATAAACTAAACCAATCTATGGGCTGGTGAAGTTTTTTTGAAACTCCAATACAATCGAGGAGCGCGGCCTGATGGTCGCGCTCCTCGATTATATTAGGGATGGTTGGTTATCGGATCACGATTTTGGCGACGTTGGTGCCTTGGCGGCGGATTACCAGCTGGCCAGCAGCGGGGTTGTTGATGCGTACGCCCTGAAGGTTGTAGTACTCTACGGGTGCATTGGCATCGTCTTGGACTTCAGCCTTTACACCTGTTACGGGATCTTTGTCGGATCCGTAAACCTTAAGGTCGCGTACCTTGATGCCCCAGCCTGTATTGAGGGCTTTGGAAGTGCGGAGCTCAACATAGCGGTGTGTTCCGGCTGGTTTCTGAATGAAGTAGTGCTGGGTATCGTTCTTCTCATTTGTGAATACCACGTCATCAGCTTGCTTATCACTATCCATATAACGAGCGGCAGCAGGTGTTGCTGCTTCGAGCTCGGCTGGCTTGTCATTTGTGAGTCGTATCGCAAATTGAGTGGCATACGCACCTTCAAAAAGGAGATCAATACCCTCTAAGTAGTAGTCACCACCGAGATCGTAGATAAGATAATGCTCTTCAGTGTCGGTACATTTCCACTCCAGCTGAGAGGTAAGGTTATCATCGGTAACGTTTTCCACGCTACCACCTTGAATATTCTCCTCATCGGTAACACCGATCATGCCGGCGATAAGGTTTTCAGAATTTACGCTTGCGAGAATTGTTATCTCGGTCTCAGCACTAAGGTTGCCTGCGGTAGCAGTGATGGTGTATCGACCAGTTTCCTTGGCTGTAAATACAGCATTGTCTAACTCGAAATCTCCACCATTAACATCATATTTTACAGAATTTACAGGGAGATAGTAACCGTTGGCATCCTTAGCGACAACTGAAAGGCGCACTTTATCACCTATCTTGGCTGCTTGTTTTGCTGCGCTCAGAGCGAGGATTGTTGCTTCGCCGATTTCGGGAGCCTCTTTCTCCATACCCCAGTTGGTATAGGGTGTGCGTGAGTCTACAACGCCGCCTGCATATGCGAAATAGTGTGAGATGGCAGTGGTAGCCTCGAGCTCTTGCTGGCCGAAGTTGTATTCATAAACGCCATTCTCTTTAGGAGTCAGCGTCTGGAATCCGTTCCAATAAATCTGAGGAACCAAACCTACGAAGTCTTTTACCTGTGAAAGATCAACAGAGTAAACAGCGGAACCATCGGTACCATAAACCACCTTCCAGGGGAGTGTCACGAAGAAGCTGCGACGGTCAGCTTCGGTTTCGCCGGGTAGGAAGGCATTCTTAAATTCGGCTGCAAACAGGTCTGCGTACACATATTCGCGAGCTGTTGACGACTTGGTGGTAAAGGTTAACTCAGCGCTCTTGCTTTGCAAATCGCCAGCCACTGCATAAACCTCGTAGGTGTACTGGGTCATCTCCGCTAAGCCGGTAAGTACAATGGGGTTGGTGGTAGCTTCAACGGCCTCACCTGCGCCCTTGTAGTAAACCTTATAGTCCATTCCTGCGGGGGCAGTGACGGTGTAGCTGATTTCAGCGCCGTCGGTGGTGATGTTGTCAACACTGGCTTTGATACGCAGGCTCAAAGGAGCTTCATTTTCCGAACCTACAACGTATTGGTTGGACTCTTGATACACACCTCCGGCGTAGGGGAGATACCACTCCCAAGTGATGGTGGTACCCTCTTCAAAGGTTGATACGGTGGTACCCGACAGAACGCCTGTACCGTCATTATCATAAAGTTTCAGCCACTCGTTTCCACCAATATAGATGTGGAAGTTGCGGTCGGCAACAGGGGTTTCCTTTTCGGTTTCTATCTCAGCCCCAACGGTGAGGGTCTTGTCGGCATTGTAAGTGATGCTGTAAACAGCGGTGAAGCCCTCCTTTTCAGTGACGCCGTACCATACAGGAAGGGTGCCATCAGGGCGAGCGGTGGTGAAAGTAACGCTCACGTGGTTGCTCTCAACATCATCGGCCACGGCATATACCTCGTAAGTGTATTCGGTTCTTGCGGTCAGGCCGGTGAGCTCGATGGGTGAAGCGGTGGCCACGGTAGCCTCGCCGCCGGCCAGCTTGTAGTAAACGGTGTAGGCATCAATTTCGGTAGCCTGCACTGAGTAGGCAATCTTAGCGGTAGTGGTGGTAATATCTTCGGCCGAAGCTGTCATCACAAGACCCTTGTCGGGGACTACCACTTCATTTTCCATACCCCAGAAGGTATAGCCGGTAGGCTTGTCAAGCACCCCACCAGCGTAGGGGAGGTAGTGCGACATCGCTGTCACATCGTTGAGATTCTTATCGGTGAAAGTGTATTCCCAGCGACCATTGCCATTATTCTTGGTAAGGTCGAAGAATCCGTACGACCACACCTTGGGCACCAAGCCTACGATACCCTCTACGGCGCTGAGGTCGATTGAGTAGACGGCTGTTTTGTCGCCATCGTTGTATGTAACGCTCCAGGGCAAAGCAGCCTCTATGTTGCGTCGGTCGGCCTCGGTCTCACCTACAAGGAAGGCGTTCTCGAATGTAGCGTTAAGCACGTCGGCGTACACATAGTTGCGAGCCGTTGACGACTTGGTGGTGAAAATAACATTCTGAGAAGCTGAGTAGGTAACACCGTCTAAATCACCCTCGGCCACGATAGTGTAGGTGTATTGGGTTCTTTCAGACAGGCCGGTGAGCTCCAGCGAGTTACCAGTCACCTCATCGCCATTAACGGTCACCTTAGTGTTGGTATAGCCTGCGGGGAAAGTAGCGTTCCATGTGAGAGTAGCCGAATTGTAGGTTACATCGATTGCCTCAGCGGTAATATTGGGCTGGGGTATGGCATCTCTGTAGCGTACATTGGTGAAATAAAGCACTGATTCACCATTAAGGCCAGTACCTGAGAGTGAGAAGGTAAATATATCCTTGCCATTGGCACCACCGGCGTTCCATTTGCTGGCTACAGCGGGCCAGATATCGGCGACGTTGTATCTCAAGGCATGAAATTGTCCGTCGGCAGGGATTGAAATAGTAATATCCGACTCCACGCCATCGGCAGCGGTAAGTCGCACGTTCCACTGGCCGGGTCCCTCCACCATGGCATCGAAAGTGAGATCCTTGTCGGCTAAGACAGCGAAGTCAAATTCGGCGGTCGCAGGTGTCATCCAACCCGACGATGCTGCCTCAGACCCATTGGCCGACCAGCATTTAGTGGCTTCCCGATTGTCGATAGTTACCACCTGGTTCCCCAGGTTCCACCAGTAATTAAAGTCATTAGGTATCTGCACTTCGCCATCTGTGGCTACCGGCCATACAGCGTATGTGGCGGCAAATCCTGATGAATAAGCAAGCAGTGCGGCTGCTGCAATCCATTGTTTGATTTTCATGGGTTTAGTGTATTATTTAGTGATTATTTGATTGGTTTTTGTAATTGTTTCGTCGGGATAAACTGCAATTTTCACCCCAGGGGTATCATACGGGGCATTTAGCTTCCGACCGGCAGCGCTGTAAACCTGCATGGGCTCAAGCTTATCACTGTGGATTTGATTCACTCCACCCGTGGCATCAAGCCTGATGGCGTTGATTGTTATGGGTGATGAACCGCTGTTGTAAAGCATCAGTGTGTGATGTCCCTCATTCAGCGACAGGCTCATGTCGATGTCGCTCCACACTCCTCCGTTAGCCACGGTGACCGCCGGCTGGGCTTTGACATCGATGTAGGGTGTGATTGATGCGCCCTTTTCACCCTTGGCGCGCAGACTTATGCTGTACTCACCATCGGCAGGCACATCTATCTGATATGTAGGATAAGCTCCGGCGGGGAGCACCACCTGCAGAGGCATCGGCGAGGCAACGTCGGTATTGGGGCGCACCTTCACCTGGCGGTCGTCGGTGGTGGCATCTACATAGTCGGAGGCCGCAAAGGGTGAGCCTGCGGGGTGAAAGCGCTCGGCGTCGAAATCGCTCATATACACATACACCTTGCCCAGATCCGACAATGTGGTACCAGGGGTGTTGGTGTTGAACAGACTCATGTAGGGGTAGGATGAGTAGCCCCCATCGGCATTGGCCATAAACCAGGCGTACCCCTCGATGAGGTCGCTCTTCTCAAGCATCTGCACCTTCTGGGTCATCTGGTCAATCTGGAAGTCGGGGCCGCTGATAGCGCCGTCATTCTCCCACGAGCAAAATTCTGTGAGCATCATGCGGGGGAAGTGACCGTTAGCCTCCTTGTATGAGTCGAGAAAGGCCACAAGGTGAGGGTATCGACCGTAGCAATCTTTTTTAGAATTGTATAGGTCGGAGTAGAAATACTCGGTAGCGAGCCATGTGTTAGCGCTGTACCAATTCATGTAGCAGTGCATGGCCAGGCAGTCAACCCGGGCCTGTGGATACAGGCGGAAGAATTCGTCGTACCACTCGTAGGGACTCCATACGCGGCCACCCACGGCCGAAGCCGAAAAGTTGAGCGCCGGAGCCACCAGGCGCAGCCCAAACTCCCTGGCGAGAGCCTCAAGCCGAGGCCATGCGGCTGCGGCTTCAGCGGGTGTCATGCGGGCCTGGTCGGCAAAGTTGGGCTCGTTGAATCCTAACAGATACTTGCTCTCGGGATGAGACTGATACCATGAGCGCAGACGCTGCTCATTGTAGTAGGCGTTCCACGCCATAGGTGCGAATGCCAGCTCGTCGTCATAGGCTGTGGGGGTGCCCGCATCAGGTCCCCAATTGTATACCCAGCTCACACCGGGGCGCAGTTGCTCGGCATGACTTTCGTTCAAGGCCAGATAATGCTCGTCCCATCCCGCGCCACGCTTGGAGCTCTTGGCACTAAGGCCAAGAGTCAAGGTGGTGAGTATAATCAGCAATACTATATTACGTGATTGATGCATGGGGGTGCGGGGTGATTAGCGTACGACTACCTTGCTCACTTCGGTGCCGCGGCGCACTATATAGAGGCCCGGAGCATCCATCGAGCCAAGGCGAACGCCCTGGAGGTTGTAAATCTCTACTGGAGCGTCGGCGCCGTTGCTGTCGCCGGCCACAATCTCCACAGCGTTGTTATCTTTGTCGCGCCACAGGAATATGTTGTCGAGGTGCAGCTCCTTACCGATTTCACCGCCCGACATAAACCAGAAGTAATTGTCGGTGTAGGCATACTTACCGCCGTTTGACGACGGGAATATCTCGGCTGTAAGATTTTTGAGCTCGCTCAGGGGTATATCGAATGAGTACCACTCACCGTCGCGGCGATAGTTGCCGAGCACGGGCACTCCGGCTGCATAAGCAGTGGCGCCGATGGTAAACTTGGCCTGGCCGAGTGCTATCTGGTGCGAGCAGTCATCATTGCCGCGCATAGCAAAGTGGAGATGCCAGTTTCCATCATCGAGCACTGAGAAGTCCTGACCATGATCATTGATGAAGCCGGCACCGGTCCATCCGCCATTGGTGGTGAAGTATATCCACCCCTCGTCACCTCCGAATGAGTCGGGCACTCCGGCGGGGATGTTTCCGGCGGTGTAAGTGTTGCCATCGGCCCAGTTGTAGAACTTGCAGAATCCTATACCGTCGCGCAGGTCATGGAGTATGTTTTCCTCGCCGTCAACCTTCATGTGCTCTGTCACCGAACCGTTGGCCGAGATCGAGATGAACTCCTTGCCCGTGAAGTCGAAATAAGTTTTTCCATCGGCATCAAGACTCTTGGTGGTGTATTCGCCGAGCTCATCGTAGTCGGGAATCTCATCAGTGCGATAGAAGAATACGTTGTCGATGGCGAAGTAAGAGTTGTTGTAGAATGCCTGGTCGGTGTAGATACACAGCGCATAATCGGTGTAGGCGCTTATCCCTCCATTGGCGGGAGCGTTGCTCCACAGCTGGCCATACTTGCGCAGCTCGGCCACTGGCACGTCGAATGAGTACCACTCACCGTCGCGGTTGAAGTCGGCAAAGAGTGCCTTGGTGGAGTACTGGCCAAGCACCAGGGTTGCGTCGGCATCGGTCGAGCCGAAGCGTATCATCACCGGGATGTGACTCACAGCCGCATCAGAGCGCACTGAGAAGTGTACATACCATTCGTCGTTGATCATCGACAAGTCCTTGGGTGCGGGGTTCACACCCTGGCCGGCGATTGATGCCCAGCCTGAGCCGTTCCATGTGATACCGTCGGTCTCGGAGCTGTAGCTGGGGAAGCCGCCATAGGGCACGCGGCCGAATGAGTTGGGAGTGTCGAGCACGGTCGAAACTTTCATCGTCAAGGGTGAACCCCAGATGAAGAAATTGTTGCGGCCACCCTGCTCCGAGTTGTCCCACTCCTGTTTTACCAATGAGGTCTCACCGTAGGTGCCTCCGGCGGTAAGGCTCTCCCATGTATCGCCTGAGAGATACAAGGGCACTACATCCTTCACTTTACTGAAGCTGAACACAGCATTGCCGTTGTCATCAAGACTCTTGTAACCAAACTTGCCAAGCTCCGACTTGGTGTCGGTGAAGCTGGGCACCTCTTTCTTCGACGATTTGTAGAAAAATATGTTGTCGAAGCACAGCTCGGCATCGGTGACGCCGCCCGAGATGAATGCCACGATATTATCGTTGAAATTGGCCTTCATGCCGATGGCCGGTGCGTAGAATTGCTCAAGGGCAGCCACAGGGATGTCGAAGTAGTACCACTCGCCGTCGCGGCGGAAGTCGCCCACTGAAGCGAGCTTACCGTTGGAGTTGCCCACGATGAATTTAGCGCTACCGACCGACATCTCGTGCGAGGTGTGAAGCTCGGCATCGGTGGCACGCATGGCGAAGTGGAGCCAGTAGGTGTTGTCGATCATCGACAGATCTTCGCCGGCAATGTTAAAGCCGAGTCCCGACCAGCCTACCGAGGCCACCGTAAACTTGTTGTAACCCTCTTCCCAGCCAAAAGAATTGACTTGGCCGGTGCGGTCAACAGCCACGTATGTATTATCCCAAATCCACAAGTTGCGGTTGGTGTTGTTGACATTATAGTCCACCACATTGGCGCCGGCCGAATAGAGGTGGCCGCGTACGCCGTCACTGGTGCTGATAAGCACCGCATCGGTGATGCCGTCGAAGTCGAATGTGGTATTGCCGTTTTCGTCAAGAGCCTTGGTGGCGAAGCTCGACAGCTCGGTCTTGGTGTCGGGCACTATCGGCTTGTCGGGTTCATCTTCGATATTGGTCACGGTTTGACCCTGGCCATCCACATAAGTGTATCGGGCTTCAGCATCGTCGTCGCGCTGATACACGCGCACCCAGTCGACATACATCTTGGCCTCATCGCCGGCATTAGGGAGTGCTGTAATGCCCGCTGCGTTGTAGATGTTGGGATAAGACCCTCCCACGGCCAGGTTGAAGAGGAAGAAGAATGGCTTCTGGAAGTATTTGCCCACAGCCAGGTCTTCGTCGGAGTAGGTCACATTGCAGGTGAAGTAGCGGGCGCGGCGCTTGGCTGCGTTGGTGTAGGCCTCGAGGTCGTAATACATATACATATTATTATCGTCCCACTCCATGGTGATGATATGATATTCATCGTTGGTGATGGGATTGTCCTCGGGGGCGAGATATTCCTGCGAGTATTGCTGATGTCCCTCGGCGGTGGCATTGGGGCCATAGTGGAGTGTACCGCCGAAGTAACGGTCCTGTGTGCCGGCATTGATACCGTTGAAGTGTCCCAGCTCCACAATGTCAATCTCACCGCAACGTGGCCAGCCGTAGCGGTTCATGTCGTTGCCCATCATCCAGTAGGCTGGCCATAAGCCATCCTTGGTGCGGGGAAACTTCACACGGGCCTGGATCATGCCATGCTTGAAGGCGGCCTTGTTCTGCGTTGTTACACGTCCTGAAGTGAAGGCTTTGCCGGCGAAGTTCTCGCGGCGGGCCGTGAGTATCAGACAGTTCTCATTGCTCTTGGGGTCAACGCCCACGCTCACGTTCTCACGGCGATAGTACTGCAACTCATTGTTGCCGCCACCGTTGCCGTTTACCTCGATATTCCATATGGCTTCGTTGAGCGATGTGCCGTCAAATTCGTCGGCCCAGCGCAGCGTGTAGCCGGCTGGAGTCTCGGCGGTGCCTTCGGCCCACGCCCCCGCGATACCGGATATTAGAGCCAGTACCGAAAAAATATAGCGCTTCATATTGTGTGCCCTTATTTATTTAATGTATACTTTACGACTGCCAAGGTTGGAGCGCACAATATACAACCCGTTGGTAGGATTGTCGATGCGACGTCCCATAATGTCGTAAACACCCTCGATTACTTCCTCCTGGTTGGCCGAAACGTTGGCCACGGAGTTGTTGGTGGGTACATAGAAAAATACATGGTCGAGCGAGAGGGCCGAACCCAGCTTGGTCACCACATATGAGTAAACTGACTCTCCGGGGGCGGGACCCGACTTAGTGACGGTGCTGCACACAGGGTCGCTGAAAGTGAAGGTAAACACGCCATCGCTGATGGGAGCGGCAAAATCATAGGCGAAGCCAAATTCACCATTATCGTCAACGAGGTCGGATACGGGGATGTCGATATAATACCACTTGCCATCGTTGCCACCGGGCATAGTGCCTACACCCACGAAATCGCCAGAAAGCGAGCCTAATGGTATGCCGGCCTCAATCTGAAATCCGTTTTTCTTTATTGTGGCCTGCGAGCCGATTGAGAACTGATATTTTGAAGGGCTTGTGCCGAAGTCGCGCAGACCTATGTGAATATGGTGCTCGTCTGTCACCTTCGACAGGTCATATTTCTGTGCGCGAGGCATAAATACGCCCGTACCCCACGCCCACAGAGGTGTGGCATTGATAAACTCAGTGCCGCCAAATGAGTTAACCTCGCCGGGAGAGGCGGGTACATTGTAGAGTGTGAGATCTTTCTTATCCCAGTCGGTCACCCAATACTCGAGAGTGTTTTTCACCTGGTCGGGATCAAGATTGTTGTTGGTAATCACTTTTGAGCCCATTTGGTCGATAACCTCCTGGGGTGCGTAGAGCACGATGTAGTCCTTACCGCTGTTGGTGTCAAATCCTCCCTGGGGAGCAAGATTAACATAGGTTTGTGCGTATGCACCTGTGGTTGCCGCTACTACCGCGGCGGTGAGTAGAAGTTTTTTCATATTTAAGGCTTGTTGGTTTAATATGTCGTGAGTAGATAGGTTATCAGTAGTGTATCATGGGCGGGTGTATGCAACCCTCAGTTTTTCGATTGTTCGCAAAGATACTAAAGTAAATATATATAACAATAATAATGTAATATATTAAAGTAAATTTCAAACTCACACACATCACTGAATATCAATATATTGCATATGCAGTATAATTCCAAAAAAGTAAACTTCAATGACCGCTATAATAAAATAAAAAGGGCCGCACCCACGTGGAGCGCAGCCCTTGATGACTTATTGGTCGGTATGGTTATTAGCCGTTTACCTTCTTCATGTGAGCGATCAGGTCGAGCACCTTGTTAGAGTAGCCGATCTCGTTGTCGTACCAAGAAATCACCTTAACGAAGGTGGGGGTGAGCTGGATACCAGCCTTGGCATCGAAGATAGAGGTGAGGGGGCAGCCGAGGAAGTCAGATGATACAACTGCATCTTCGGTGTAGCCGAGGATACCCTTGAGCTCGCCTTCTGAAGCCTCCTTCATGGCAGCGCAGATTTCCTCGTAAGAGGTGGGCTTCTCAAGGTTGACGGTGAGGTCAACTACTGATACATCGAGGGTGGGAACGCGCATCGACATACCGGTGAGCTTGCCGTTGAGCTCGGGGATTACTTTGCCCACTGCCTTGGCAGCGCCGGTAGATGAGGGGATGATGTTGCCCGAAGCGGCACGGCCACCACGCCAGTCTTTCATTGAAGGACCGTCAACGGTCTTCTGAGTAGCGGTGGTAGAGTGAACGGTGGTCATCAAGCCTTCCTTAACGCCAAACTTGTCGTTGAGCACCTTGGTGATAGGAGCGAGACAGTTGGTGGTG
>CAZFEU010000062.1:0-9477 GCA_964517875.1 uncultured Muribaculaceae bacterium
GCCGACCCCAAGCTGCTTGAGCTCGGCCTGCTCAACAACCCCGAAGCTTACAAAGCTGAGTATTACAAATATATCCTCAACGGGCTTATGACACAGCTGATGCGCATCCAGCCCGGCAAGGACGTAGAAGAAGCACACATGCGCAACCGCAAACTCATCGCCGAGTGGGTTTACGAGCACGGAAAGCCCGACAACGTGATAGAACTGGTGCAAATCGATGGCAAGACTTTCGTTAAAATCAACGACTACCAAGCCTTACGTCAACTCTTCGGTGAGCTTTTAGGAGAAATCCAGCGCATCAAGAGCGAGGGGGACTATCAAGCCGGGGCCGACCTTGTTGAGAAATACGCCGTTAAGGTCGATCCCAAGCTGCATCAGGAAGTGCTTGACCGCTACAGCAAGCTGTCAATCGCACCCTACAAGGGATTTGTAAACCCCGTGTACACACTCGTCACCGACGACAACGGCAACGTCACCGACGTGACCATAACCTACAACGAAGCCTACCTGCAGCAGCACCTACGCTACTCCAGCGACTACTCCACCCTCGCCAAGTAACACCCCCCATATCTCACACAGCGCCCCAAAAGTTTCTCCAACCTTTGGGGCGCTTATTTACGTGACCCGGAGGCCTGCAAGCACCATGTCGTAGGGTGCTTCCAGTTGCTGCCGTAAAGCCAACACCCCAGAGCATTATGCGGATGTATCGCAGGCCATAATTACTTTTTGGATGCTTGTAGAGCGATTGGCAGGCTACCCGGGGGAGCAGCCTGCCACAACATACAGAGAGAGGAGATGAATATGGTGAAATAGACGTGTTAACGGCGGAATGGGATTGGGAGCAGACAGTGAGTAGGCACCGGATGGTCGTTGATGCGCCCGGGTTGCCATGCCGGCATCTCGCCTACCACGCGAAGGGCCTCCTGATCAAGACTTGCCTCAACGCCGCGAACCACCCTGACATGAGAAAGAGTGCCATCGGTGTTGACCACAAACGACACTAAAACGCGTCCTTGCACTCCATCGTAATAAGCCGCCGAGGGGTATCGGCGTATGCGATTGATAAATCGTATCATCTCACACTGACCTCCGGGGAATGATGGCTGCTCCTCCACATTATCATAATCGTATACCTTGACAGTCACAACCTGTGAGCGGTGTTCGTAGCACCCCTTGGGTGTCTGGGCGCTCACCGAAAACGCGGCAAGTGCCGAAGCGACGATAAATGAAGAAGCTAAATGTGAGAATTTTTGCATTATTGTTTCTTATTTCCTTTGCAAAAATATACCCATCATTCGAAATCACCAATAGCTCTATTTCAATTTTGGCATTGATTATTATTGTTTATCCTTTGTTTACATATCAGCCCCATATTGGTTAAAAGTGTGAATTTATGTAACTTTATGGCAAAATTTCTTGAACGCCCATAATAAGCCACTCCCATTTAACGTTATTATAGAGATTTATTGTGCGGCAACGCATCCTTACAATAAACCATGCAACTCTGAAAATGAAGCTATTACACTCCACCATATTCACCGTGGCCCTATTTCTTGGCATTGCGTCAGCAGCTGCCCAGGATGGCACCACGGGCTACCAGTTCCTAAATCTCACATCATCCTCGCGCATATATGCCCTGGGTGGAATGAATATTTCTACGGTCGAGGACGACATTAACACCATCGACCAAAACCCAGCGCTGTTAGGACCTGAAATGTCGTTGCAGACATCGGTCAACTATATGCGTTATGTGGGAGAGTCAAATTTCGCAGGTATAAAATACGGTCATAGAGCCGGCGAGCGCGGCGCATGGGCCGCATCAATCCAGTATCTCGGCTACGGCTCTATGAAGCATACCGACGAGACCGGGGCTATACTGGGCACTTTCACAGCTTCTGATGTCGTTTTCTCGGGCGCTTACTCCCACGATATCACCGACCGACTCCGCGGCGGTATTGCACTCAAGGGTGCTTATTCAGCTTACGAATCATACTCAGCATTCGCTTTAGCTACCGACTTAGGCATCAACTACTTTGACCCGGAGCGCGATCTATCGCTTTCAGTGGTCGTAGCCAATCTTGGAGGACAGGTGAAGAAATTCAACAACCGCTACGACCGTCTGCCCATCGATGTGCGACTCGGTTGGACCCAGTCGTTCGGCACCCTCCCCCTACGATTCTCAGTGACCGCATGGAACCTCACTAAATGGAAACTGCCATATCTCGACAGTGGCGACGGCACATCGTCATCCGAGCCTCAAATCAAGGACTCATTCACTTCCAACTTGTTCCGCCACCTGGTATTTGGCCTTGACCTCGCCCCCAGCGACCGCTTCTACGTGGCATTGGGCTATAACTATAAGACCCGTACCGACATGAACACATATTCACGTTCCTTCCTGTCGGGGTTCTCCCTCGGCGCAGGCCTTAACATGAGCAAGTTTGGCCTTGGAATAGCGTTGGCACAGCCCCACACAGGCGCCACCACCTTCATGGTCAATCTCAACCTCAACCTTGCCGATATACTCAACTGACCAAAGCATCAAAGCATATATGAAGAAAATCATAATCGCCATCGACGGATATTCCTCATCGGGCAAAAGCACAATGGCCAAAGCCCTTGCTCGCCAGATTGGCTACCGCTACATCGACTCCGGAGCCATGTACCGGGCTGTCACACTCTATGCCATGCGCCACAATCTTATACTCGCCGACGGCACTGTCGACACCAAGCCCCTGATAGCCCGGCTCGATGACATACATATCGACTTCGCTGTCACTCCACAAGGGCAGCACACGCTGCTCAACGGCGAGGATGTGGAGCGTGAGATTCGCACCATCGAGGTCTCTAATCACGTATCCCCTATAGCCGCCATCCCACAGGTGAGATTTGCGCTCACCGCCATGCAGAAGGCATTCGGAGCCGACAAGGGTATAGTGATGGACGGGCGCGACATCGGCACCGCCGTATTTCCCGATGCAGAGCTCAAGATATTTGTAAATGCGCCGGCATCAACCCGCGCCCAACGCCGATTCAAGGAGATGCGCGACGCCGGCAACACAACCGTAACTTACGAAGAAGTACTCGAGAATGTGGAGACACGCGACCATATCGACCGCACACGCGAGGTGAGCCCACTGCGCAAGGCCGATGACGCTATCGAGCTCGACAACTCCGACATGACCTTAGCACAACAGGATCAGTGGCTGCTCCATCAGTTCAAAATGGCTCTCGACCGATGACACCGAAAGTCGAAATCGACACCGGCTCAGGATTCTGCTTCGGTGTGGTGACTGCCATCCGTAAAGCCGAGGAAGAGCTCGACAAGACCGGTCACCTATACTGTCTTGGCGATATAGTGCACAACTCCGACGAAGTAGAGCGATTGAGACTGCGCGGACTTATCACAATCACACATGATCAGCTACGTGAGCTGCACGACGTGAAGGTGCTTTTGCGTGCTCATGGCGAACCTCCGTCGACCTACGAGATAGCCCGCCGCAACCGCATCGAGATTATCGACGCCACATGCCCGGTGGTGCTTCAACTACAACGACGTATCAAATCAACCTACGACAACAATAATACTAAATCCCACCCACAGATAGTGATTTACGGCAAAACCGGTCACGCCGAAGTCAACGGCCTGGTGGGACAAACCAATGGGGAGGCCATCGTGGTAGAATCGGCCGATGACTTAGACCTTATCGACTATTCGCGCGATATATCGCTGTATTCGCAAACCACAAAATCGGTCGATGGTCTTGATAGGATCCGCGACCTTATTGAGCAACGACTTTCATCACCAGCCGCACTCCACTGCTATGACACTATATGCCGTCAAGTGGCCAACCGCGCCGAGGGGTTACGCAATTTTGCCGCCAATCATAGCGTGGTGCTATTTGTGGCAGGAAGCAAAAGCAGCAATGGTCGCATTTTGTACAACGAATGCTGCTCCGTCAATCCCCGCACACACCTTATAGCCAACGCCTCGGAAATCGACCCACAGTGGCTCGAAGGCGCCACATCGGTGGGTGTATGCGGAGCCACCTCCACCCCGCGGTGGCTTATGGAGCAAGTGTGCCAACGCGCCATCCAACTCACATCGCAGCAATGAAACACATCCATCTTTCACTCATCGCCATCATCACCCTGTTTGCCACATCATGCCACTCTGCGGGTAACGGGGACAGCTCTTCGTCAGAACGCACCCCCGATAGCGTGGCAATAAGCTATGGGGTTCAGCACGCTCAAAAGCTCATTGATGCCGAGCCCGACACTACCGCCATGCGCCGAGTGCTACTCGACACGCGAGCTTACGAAACGAGTATGCGCCAGGAAGGGCTCAACAATTCGGCCGACGACTATATTAAAGCATTCGAGGACTATATCCGCTCCAACGATACCCCACTCGCAGTGGCTTTGGGGCTGTAAACACTACCGGTACACATAAATTCACATAAATATATGCGATAAATCACCGATTATAGCTGACGATGGGAGAATTGCGTTGATTTTTTCACTATCTTTGCAGGAAATATACACCAACATCCAAGTACCATATGAAAGATATAGCTACTCTCCTTGCCGAAAAACTATTGAAAATCACCGCCATAAAGCTTCAGCCCGCCAATCCGTTCACCTGGGCCTCGGGATGGAGCTCTCCCATATACACCGACAATCGCAAAACACTCTCTTACCCCGACGTGCGCACATTTATCAAGATTGAGCTCTGCCGCCTGATTTTAGAGAATTTTACTGATGTCGACGCAATAGCCGGAGTAGCCACCGGAGCTATAGCACAAGGCGCTCTGGTAGCCGACGAGCTGGGGCTTCCCTACGCCTACGTGCGTTCAACCCCCAAGGACCACGGCCTGGAAAACCTTATCGAAGGCAACCTCAAGCCAGGTCAGCGTGTAGTGGTAATCGAGGATCTCATATCAACCGGTGCATCATCACTCAAGGCAGTTGAGGCTGTGCGCATGGCCGGATGCGAAGTAGTGGGTATGGCAGCCATTTTCACTTACCTCTTCCCTCAGGCCGAAGAAGCCTTCGCAAAAGCAGGAGTGAAACTGGTGACACTGAGCAACTACAATGCGATGCTCGACGCAGCAGTCAACATCAACTACATTACACCCGCCTATATCGCCACCCTGCGCGAATGGCGTAAAGACCCCGCCAACTGGGAACCATCAACCGATAACCCTGCCGATCTTTAACCCGCTATGGCAACTTATTCAAGCAAACCCACAGTGGTCGCTTCACCCATCGACCAGCTTTATGCACGTTTCAGCGACCTCACCAATCTTGAGAACAAGCTCAACCAACTACCCGAAGATCAGTTAGCTAAAATCGGCGAAGTACACTTCACCACCGACTCAATGTCAATAGTCACCCCGCAAGTGGGGGAACTGAAATTTCAGGTAACCAAGCGCGAGGCTCCCAATCACATCACATTTGAGGCAGTATCATCACCCATACCGCTGCTTATGAACCTACAACTCAAGGAGGTTGACCCGACCTCAACTGAAGTTGTAGCCTCAATTGATGTTGAAATCCCAATGATGCTACGCCCGATCATCGGAGGCAAGATCCAGGAAGCCGCCGACAAATTCGGACAACTTATGGGACAACTTTCCTGACCCGCTGATGCGTCCACTCCTACCACTACTGCGCACTGCGGCACTCTCAGCGGCCTTGGCTTGCACAGCACTGCTATTTAACGGCTGTGACCACCTGGACAATAACCGCATCCCGGTTGTCGATGTGCGCGTGCCATTCACCAATATCGGCGAGTGGGAAACATATGGTGTGTCAGGAGCTTACCAATATCGCTATTTTATAAAGAGTGAGCGCAAGCCATCGGGATTCCCTTACACACAACTCACATTCACCGGATTTGGTGGTGTGTTGCTATGCACCGATTACATGGGCAATCCGATAGCCTACGATCTGGCATGCCCCGTAGAGTGCAAAACCAATGTGCGCATCCAGGTTGATCCCGACACCCACATCGCCCGATGCCCCGTATGCGGCAGCGAATATGAAGTGTGCACCCTTAACTATGGCTATCCGGTGTCGGGCCCAGCAGCACAATACGGCTACCGCTTGGCGGTATACGACGTAGTTCCCGGCCCCGCTGGAGAATATCGCGTAATAAAAAATCCACAATATCGTTAAAACCCAATAATCTCAACACATTAAAATGCGTAAATGGCGTGTAGAGGACAGCGCTGAGCTGTACAACATCAATGGCTGGGGCCGTAGCTACTTTTCGATCAACGATAAAGGTCACGTAATCGTCACCCCCAAGCAAGGGTATGCGTCAGTAGACCTCAAAGAGGTAATGGATGAGCTTCAGGTGCGCGATGTCACAGCCCCCGTGCTGCTCCGCTTCCCCGACATCCTCGACAACCGTGTGGAAAAAATATCCAACTGCTTCAAACGCGCGTCAGAGCAGTATGGCTATCAGGCCCGCAACTATATCATCTACCCCATCAAGGTCAACCAGATAAAAGAAGTGGTTGAGGAGCTTGTAAGTCACGGCAAGAAATTCGACATCGGCCTGGAGGCCGGTTCTAAGCCTGAGCTACATGCCGTGCTTGCCACAAACATAGCTGATGACGCATTGATAATCTGCAACGGATACAAAGATGAGAAATACATCGAGCTGGCTTTGCTCGCTCAGAAAATGGGACGCCGCATATTTGTGGTGGTAGAGAAAATCAACGAAATCAAAATCATTGCCGACGTAGCCAAGCGTCTCGATATGCGACCCAATATCGGCATTCGCATAAAGCTATCAAGCTCGGGGTCAGGAAAATGGGAAGAGTCTGGTGGAGATTCATCAAAATTCGGCCTTAACTCCAGCGAGCTCCTCGACGCACTCGACATACTTGAACGTCGCGGGATGCACGATTGCCTTAAGCTGATACACTTCCACATCGGCAGCCAGATAACCAAGATACGCCGCATCAAGAATGCCCTACGCGAAGCTACCCAATTCTATGTACAGCTGTCGAAGCTGGGCTACGACATCGACTTCGTAGATATCGGCGGCGGACTCGGCGTGGACTACGACGGCACGCGCAGCTCTGCCTCCGAGAGCTCAATGAACTACTCAATACAGGAGTATGCCAACGATGCCGTCTCGGCCATCGTCGACGCATGCACCAAGAACGATCTCAAGCAGCCCAACGTCATCACCGAAAGCGGCCGATCGCTCACCGCCCATCACTCAGTGTTGGTGATGGAGGTGTTTGAGACCACATCGCTCCCTAAATGGAAAGACACCGAGGAAGTCGGAGCCGATGAACATGAGCTGGTGAGAGAACTTTACCAGATTTGGGACCAACTGTCGCAACAGGGCCTATTTGAGGCTTGGCACGATGCGCAGCAGATACGCGAGGAGGCACTTGACCTATTCTCGCTGGGAATGCTCGACCTCCGCACACGCGCCATGATCGAAAAACTATTCTGGTCGATAGCGCGTGAGGTAGGAGAAATGGCTGCAACAATGAAGCATGCACCCGAAGAACTACGCAAAATTGCCAAGGCTATCCCCGACAAATACTTCTGCAACTTCTCCATGTTCCAGTCGCTCACCGACTCATGGGCCATTGATCAGGTATTTCCCATCGTCCCGCTATCGCGTCTTGATGAGAAACCATCGCGCACAGCGTCAATTCAAGATATGACCTGCGACTCCGATGGAAAAATCACCAACTTCATATCCGACCACGGCACATCACACTGGCTTCCCGTACACCCCCTAAAACCCGGTGAGCCATACTACTTAGGCGTATTCCTGGTGGGAGCCTATCAGGAAATACTCGGCGACATGCACAATCTTTTTGGCGACACCAACGCCGTGCATATCTCAGTTTACAAAGACCGTTATGAAATTGACCGCATAATCGATGGTGAAACAGTGGCCGAGGTGCTCGACTACGTTCAGTACAATCCCAAACGCCTCGTACGCAACGTTGAAACATGGGTTACAGCCTCAATGAAAGCCGGTAAGATTACACCTGAGGAAGGTCGTGAGTTTCTCAGCAACTACCGCTCGGGGCTATACGGCTACACCTATCTTGAGCGCGAGTGATGAGCCGCTATTTCATGCGCCTGTCTTATCTTGGCGCACCATTCCATGGCTGGCAACGACAGCCCAATGGCGTAAGCGTGCAGTCGACCATCGAGGACGCACTTGCCACTATACTCCGCAAGCCCACACCCATTGTGGGAGCGGGTCGCACCGATGCCGGAGTTAACGCATCGATGATGGTGGCACACTTCGATGTAGACCAGCCAATAGCCGACACCGACCAGGTGGTACGCGCCCTCAACTCCCTTGTGGGACGTACGATAGCCATCGAGGATATTTCACCGGTACACCCCGAGGCTCACGCTCGGTTTGACGCAACATCACGTACCTACCACTACTTTGCGCATATCGGCAAAAACCCATTTATCGAAACCCTGAGCTGGCAAGCACCCGCCACACTCGACTTCGACCGCATGAACCAAGCAGCCGAGGCGCTGCTGAACGTGGACGATTTCACATCATTCGCCAAACTCCATTCCGACGCACGCACCAATATTTGTAGAGTAACTCAGGCACAGTGGATACCGCTCGACGATCAGCATACGCGATGGATGTTTCAAATCACCGCCGACCGATTCTTGCGCAATATGGTGCGCGCTGTAGTCGGCACACTTGTTGACGTAGGCCGCGGGAAGCTCGATCTAACGCAATTCAATGAGATTATCGACCGCCGCGACCGATGCGCCGCAGGCACGTCGATGCCTCCTCACCCACTTTTTCTCCACCAAGTCACCTACCCATACTACCATCATCCGAACCGACAAATCGAACTATAAATAAGTAAAATAGGACGAAATGCCGCCGTGTAACAGCATTGTAACAGACGCATTACGGAAAAATTTCCGTGATAATGTGATTATCAGTGGTTTTTAGGCACATAGCAAGCCCCATTCACTAATATTCACACTCAAATATTTTACTAATTCAATAAAAATCATTTACTTTGCACACGTAAATCTGAAAACGAATTTAAAACAATCTAAAAAATTATTATCATGTCAGAAACAGCATCACGTGTAAAAGCTATCATCGTGGACAAACTCGGTGTTGACGAGAACCAAGTAACTGAAACCGCAGGCTTCGTATCAGACCTCGGCGCAGATAGCCTCGACACCGTAGAACTCATCATGGAGTTTGAGAAAGAATTTGGCATCACAATTCCCGATGACAAGGCTGAGCACATCACCAACGTAGGCGAGGCCATCAGCTACATCGAGGCTGAGCTCAACAAATAATTTGACTCCCCATTTTTCTCTGCTCAAAGCAGCGACCGCGGCATTATAGCCCTACGCCTGTGAGAGCAGAGGATTTTTTATTTTACAATAATATATATTACATACATGGAACTTAAACGAGTAGTAGTCACCGGACTT
>CAZFEU010000063.1:0-8617 GCA_964517875.1 uncultured Muribaculaceae bacterium
AAGTGAAAAAAGAAGGTGTGATCACTGTTGACGAGGCCAAGGGTACCGAAACCACCGTAGACATCGTGGAGGGTATGCAGTTTGACCGCGGCTACATATCACCTTACTTTGTCACCAACACAGAGAAGATGGAGTGTGAAATGGATTCACCCTACATCCTTCTCTATGACAAGAAAATTTCTAATCTTAAGGACATGCTTCCCGTTCTCGAGGCTGAGGCTCAGACAGGGCGTCCCCTCTTGATCATTGCAGAGGACGTTGATCAGGAAGCCCTCGCTACCTTGGTTGTCAACCGTCTGCGCGGATCCTTGAAGGTTTGTGCAGTCAAAGCCCCCGGATTTGGCGATCGCCGCAAGGAAATGCTTCAGGATATCGCCACACTTACTGGCGGTGTTGTAGTTTCGGAGGAGAAGGGTATGCGTCTGGATGCCACTACGCTTGAGATGCTTGGCCGTGCCGAGAAAGTGACTGTAAATAAGGAGAACACCACAATAGTAAACGGTGCTGGCAATAAAGAAGCCATTGCCGAGCGAGTGAATATGATCAAGGCTCAGATTGAGCAGACCAAGAGCGACTACGATCGTGAAAAACTGCACGAACGTCTTGCCAAGCTGGCAGGTGGCGTGGCAGTGCTCCACATCGGTGCACCCTCAGAGGTGGAGATGAAGGAGAAGAAAGACCGCGTTGACGATGCTCTTAGCGCTACACGTGCCGCTATCGCCGAGGGTATTGTGCCCGGTGGAGGTGTGGCTTATATCCGCGCCATCCCTGCACTCGACAATATCAAGGCCTACAACGATGACGAGCTCACCGGTATTCACATCGTGAAGCGTGCCATCGAGGAGCCTCTGCGTCAGATTGTGGCCAACGCTGGCGTTGAAGGAGCCGTAGTGGTTCAGCGTGTAAAGGACGGTAAGGGCGACTATGGCTACAATGCCCGCACCGGCGAATATGAGAACCTCCTTGCCGCAGGTGTCATTGACCCTGCCAAGGTGACTCGTGTAGCCCTTGAGAATGCAGCTTCAATCGCCGGCATGATGCTCACTACAGAGTGCGTCATCGCCGACAAGAAGGAGGATAATCCCGCACCCGCTATGCCCGCCGGTGGCATGGGCGGCATGGGTGGCATGATGTAATCGACATTGCTAACATAAACGCTAATAGCTAATAAGGAGCGAGACTGCGTCAGTTTAATCTGATACGGTCTCGTTTGTGTTTTATGGCGTTTTATTTCCTTAATGTTTGGACGATTGAGGCTTAATTTGTAACTTTGTGCAAGATTTTTCAGTCTAATATCATACTACATTATCACATTTTACTTATTATGAACAAATTAGCAAGATTGTTGACTGCTTGTGTGCTTGGTGCTACAGCTGTCAATGCCAGCGGCGCTACATTTGTGGGGGCTCGTGATGATTTCCGCGACGAAACCATCTATTTCGCAATGACCACCCGCTTCTACGATGGCGACCCCATGAACAATGTATGCGGCTGGGACCACCAGTCAGTACAGATTGCCAATAACGATCCTGATTGGCGAGGCGACTTCAAAGGTCTCATTGAAAAGCTCGATTACATCAAGGCGCTTGGATTTACCACCGTGTGGATCACTCCTGTGGTGCAGAACAGTTCGGGTACCGACTTCCACGGTTACCACGCTATGGACTTCCAAAACGTAGACCTCCGCTACGAGAGCCGCCGTGAATGGGGATCGGCCGAGGATGTGAAATTCCAGGACCTCATCAATGCGGTTCATGCAAAGGGTATGAAGATTGTGCTCGACATCGTGCTTAATCACACCGGTAATTTCGGTGAAAAAGGTCTGCAAGAGCTGTTTTATCGCAGCCAGAATATCAAGGATCAGGCCAGTGTGTCGGCATCAATGATACCCAACTACGATAAATTGCCGGCCAACTACAATGATCTTGACGGTAACGCTCAGTATGCCGCGCGTTTCCCATATCTGAAGAATACAGGAGGCAAAAACCTCGACACTCACAACTACTGGCACCACCTTGCTAATGCATGGAATTGGGATTATCCCAGCCGCTGGTGGGGGCAGATAGCCGGTGACTGCGTAGACCTCAATACCGAAAACCCTGCCGTTTCCAAGTACCTGGTTGAATGCTACGGCAAGTTCATCGAAATGGGAGTTGACGGATTCCGTATCGACACCACTGGCCATATCTCGCGACTTACCTTCAACACTTCGTTCATACCTCAGTTCAATGAGTTGGCGGAGAAGTTTAAGGCAAAACGCAATGGTGGGCCGTTCTTTATGTTTGGTGAGTGCTGCCAGCGCTATCAGGGAGATGTCACTTACCGCGGACACGCCTCGCTGTCAAGCTATTTCTATCAGTGGAAATCGCCCCAAGCACTTGTAGACCAATGGAATTGGGATGCCTCATGGTGGGATCAGCAGGTGATCTACGAGGGTAACGACAATATGTTTGGCAACATGGAGCTGTGTCTGCAAGACGTGGCCCAGACACCTACGTCGAACAATGCGCTGATGGTAAACGGCGCTTGGCATGAGCCAGACTACTCACAGTACAGTGGCTTCTCTACTATTGACTTCCCCACACACTACGGCTTCAACGAGGCAGGTTATGTGGTTAACCTCGCTAAAGGTGGCGATAAGTACTACAACGATGCATCTTACCTCGTGACTTATGTTGATTCGCACGACTACTGCCCTGGTCCCAACGATTTGACACGCTTCAACGGCGGTACGGCACAATGGGCCGAAAACCTCTCGCTTATGTTCACATTCCGCGGCATACCTTGTATATATTATGGGTCGGAAGTGGAGTTTCAGAAAGGTAAGCAGGTCGATGCCGGCGGTACCGACACTCCTGTCAAGGAGTCAGGCCGAGCATATTTTGGCCACTATATCGAGGGTGACATCAACTCGTCGGACTTTGGTGAGTATACCGCTACAGGTAATGCAGCCAAGACACTTAATGCCGACCTCGCTCAACATATAATCCGACTCAACAAGATTCGTGCAGCAGTACCCGCTCTCCGTAAGGGTCAGTACACATTCGACGGCTGCACCGCAAATGGCGGATGGGCCTTCAAGCGTGCTTATAAGGATGAGTCATACGCATTGGTGGCGCTTAATGGGGGCGCATCATTCTCGGGTGTTCCCAATGGCACATACGTTGACGTTGTAACAGGTCAGAGCTACAATGTGACTGATGGGAAAGTGTCAGTTACAGCGCCTAACGGCAAAGGACAGCTCCGTGTTCTTGTGAAGGACTGGGCCGGTGGCAAGATTGGTGAGGACGGCAAGTTTATCTACGCAACTTCTCCTGTGGCGCATGGTGGTAACGTTACTTTCACCGACCCCGGTACTACCCAATATTATACAGCCGATGATGCCGTAGGGCAGCCTTCAGTGAAGTTCTCACCCTCAGGTTCATCGTTCAAAACCGAGACACTTACCGTAACAGCTGCCCTTAGCGAAGGCGCTACAACTGGCTGGGTAAAGGTTGGCAATAATGCGCAGGTGACTCTCACCCCCGGCACTCCTTACCAGTTCACCATCGGTCAGGGTATGAGCTATGGCGAGTCAGTTACCGTAACCTGGGGCGCTGACTCATTCACCGGTAAGGAGACTTATCGTAAGGTTGATCCCAACGCTGTTATTACAGTTTATGTAACAGCTCCAGCCGCTCCCTACATTTATGCATGGGAGGGCTCTAATCAGTTCACCGGTGCATGGCCTGGCACCAAGCTTACAAGTACTGAGGAAATTGACGGCAAGCAATTCTACTATATGGCGTTCCCCGACGTAGAAGAGTCGCTAAGCATCATCTTTAACAACGGTAGCGGTTCTCAGACCGGGGATATAACCGGTATTACCGGTGATGTCTATTACGAATATGATGGAGGCTCAAACGCAACCGAGATTGATGTGGTTGTGGGCCCGAAGGCTCCCGTTATCTCATCTGATCCGCGTAGCGGCAAGAAATTTAACGACCAGCTCACCGTCACTCTTTCAGTTTCCCCGGCCACAGACATTTATTACACCCTTGATGGTAGCCAGGCATCAGCTTCGAGCACACGCTACACGGGCCCTATCACCATTACAGCCACAACTACTATCAATGCCTACGCAAGAAATGAAGTAGGGGAGACCCGCACTTCATTCACTTTTACTAAGGTAGAGGAGCTTATTGAGGAGGTGCACGTTTATTTCGACAACAGTCAGAGTGGCTGGGGCACTGTCAGCGCTTACTCTTGGGACGACAACCATAAGGAGGGCTCTGCCTTCAGTGGCGCATGGCCAGGAAAGAAGCTTACTGAGACTGTGCCATACGATGGTAAGACGCTCCATCACTTCTATTTCACTACCACTGATGAGCTTTCCAATCCTATGGTCATCTTCAACAACGGGGGCAACGGTTCGCAGACCGGTGATTTCCGCTTGGAAAACAATGCCATCTACAACGGCAGCGGTAAGATAGGAGAGTATGCCGGAGTAAGCCTCGTTGAGGCCGACGATAACGCACCAGTGCGCTACTTCAACCTCCAGGGTATTGAGGTTCGCAATCCTCAACCAGGACAGCCGTTGATTCGCGTACAGGGCTCACGCATCACAAAGGTGATACTCCGATAAGTTTTTAGATATTCTTTATAGCAAAAATCCATCGGCTACTTTTAGCCGGTGGATTTTTTTTGAGGAAACGTTGATGCACGTCTTGGATATTGGATAAAAATTACTACCTTTGCATCGCTGAAGGCGCACGTGGCGTAATTGGTAGCCGCGCTAGACTTAGGATCTAGTGCCTTACGGCGTGAAGGTTCGAGTCCTTTCGTGCGCACTGCGAGTCTCTTAGTTCACCCGAATTAAGAGACTCATTTTTTTTCATAACATCGTGTCCCCGACACTCCGCTTTGGGTTGATGTCGCCTTCCCCACCACAAGCTGCGTGCACCTGCTGGGGCGCTGGCATGTGGCTAACTTTCATAACTCTCACAACTTACATATGTAAATAATGTTAAATGCGCCATTTATTACTGCGTACATCTATAAAAGTATGCGTTTGGTCTATATTTGATGCTAATTATCGTGGAATATTATGATATTTGAAAATATTTGAGTATCTTTGCCCTATAATAATATCATACTTATGGAAGAAATGCCTGTGAAGTTAGACCTCTTGCTCGAATGCAGCTGGGAGGTATGCAATAAAATAGGCGGCATATATACAGTATTGTCCACTAAGGCTAAGACGCTTCAGCAATTATATAAAGGTAGTTTGATTTTCATAGGGCCCGATGTGTGGTCGGCTGAAAATCCTTCGCCTTACTTCGTTGAGTCTACACCCGTCTCACTTAAGTCATGGAAACAGGCACTCGACCTGCCCATGGGAGTGAGCGTGAAGGTGGGGCGCTGGAATGTGCCCGGAAAACCAATGGCCGTGCTCGTGAAATTTGATGGCGTTTACCCGCACCTCAATGAGATATATGGCAAGATGTGGGATCTTTATGGCGTAGACTCGTTGCATGCCTATGGTGACTATGATGAAGGATGTGCTTTCGGAGTGGCCTCTGCTATTGTGATGGAGTCGCTTGCCAAGCATTTAGCACCAGGACGTGATGTCAATGTAATAGCTCACTTCAACGAATGGACTACCGGCATGGGTGAACTGTATCTGAAATCTGTGATGCCTTCAGTAGCCACTATTTTCACAACTCACGCTACCAGCATAGGTCGCAGTATTTGCGGAAACCACAAGCCTCTGTACGACTATCTGAAAGCTTACAATGGCGACCAGATGTCGCGCGAGCTGAATATGGAGTCGAAGCACTCGCTGGAGAAAGCCGCGGCTCATCAGGCCGACTGCTTCACCACAGTGAGTGAAATCACAGCCGCCGAATGTGAACAGCTGCTTGAGCGTCGCCCCGACGAGGTGACTCCAAACGGCTTTGAACGCAACTTCGTGCCCTCTGGAGCGAAATACAATCAAGCCCGAGCGGATGCCCGAAACAGACTCGTGGAAGTAGCTAATGCCTTGACGGGTCGGCGCTTTGATGTGGATACCACTTTTATCGTGGGTACATCGGGACGCTGCGAGTACCGCAACAAGGGAATCGATCTTTTCATCGACTCGATGCAGCGCTTGGCAGCCGAACACCCCACAAAGGATGTGCTCGCCTACATTATGGTGCCCGCATGGGTGAAAGAGCCTCGTGCCGACTTGCTCGACTCGATGTCGGGTCGCGGCAACCACTCGTTGTGGCACCCCTACCTGACACACTGGATCAACAATCCGGGTGAAGATCCCATTGAGCGCCGTCTTGGTGAGCAGAATATACCCGACAATGTCACATTGATATATGTGCCATGCTATCTTGATGGCCGCGACGGCATCTTCAACCGCACATATTATGACCTGCTGGTTGGATTTGATGCTACTGTATTCCCTTCATATTACGAGCCTTGGGGTTACACGCCGCTCGAGAGTGTGGCCTTTGGCATCCCCACCGTCACCACATCGCTATCAGGTTTCGGACAATGGATATTGTCGAATTACGACAACTCATTTGACAGATCGGGAGTAAATGTGATAGCTCGTGGCGACTCCAACTACGATATTGTGGTGGGGTCGATAGCCCGAGCGTTGCGCTACCTTATCAATATTGACCCGGATGAGAAGCGTGTAATCGGCAAAGCGGCAATGCGCACAGCGCGTGCGGCTGACTGGTCAAACTTTGTAGTATACTATGAGCGTGCGTTTGAGATGGCTCTCGAACATGCGCGACAGCGAAATACCATTAATCGATAATCAAAAAAAATACATAAAAATACGTTATGAAACTTGAAGTTAGTAATACCAACGCAGCCTCTTGGCGCGAGATTACAGTAAAAGCCGAACTTCCCGGTAAGCTTAAATCACTTGAAGAAATAGCCCGCAATCTTTGGTGGGTGTGGAATAGCGAAGGTAAAACACTGTTCCGTGAGCTTGATCCCGACTTGTGGCGCGCTACCGGCGAAAATCCGGTGATGGTGCTCCAGCAGCTTTCGTCAGCACGACTTGAGCAAATAAAGGGTGATAAGGAGATGATGTCGCGTATCGATGAAGTTTATGCTTCGTTCAAGGAGTACATGAAGAAACCGATGCGTAAGGATGTGCCTTCGGTAGCTTACTTCTCGATGGAGTATGGCCTTTGCAACGCTCTGAAGATTTATTCAGGCGGTCTTGGCGTGTTGGCCGGCGACTATATCAAGGAGGCTTCCGACTCATGCGTCGATATGACTGCAGTCGGATTCCTTTATCGTTACGGATATTTCACACAATCGCTCTCGGTTGACGGTCAGCAGATCGCCAATTATGAGCCTCAAAATTTCAACCAGCTTCCCATCGAGCAGGTGCTCAACCCCGACGGTACTCCGATGATACTTGAGGTGCCTTATCCCGGCCGCATTATTTATAGCCACATATGGCGCGTGAACGTAGGCCGTATGAAGCTCTACCTGATGGATACCGACTTTGACATGAACTCGGAGTTTGACCGCGTAATCACACACCAGCTCTACGGTGGCGATTGGGAGAACCGCATCAAGCAGGAGTACCTGCTTGGTATAGGTGGTGTGCTCATGCTCAAGAAACTTGGTATCAAAACTCAGCTGTTCCACTGCAACGAAGGTCACGCCGCTCTGCTCAATCTGCAGCGTCTCGTCGACTATGTGCAGGGTGAGCATCTCGATTTCAATGTGGCTCTTGAGCTTGTAAGAGCATCAAGCCTCTATACCGTTCACACTCCCGTGCCCGCAGGTCACGACTACTTCGATGAGGGACTATTCGGCAAATACATGGGTGAATATCCCGCAAAGCTGGGCATCAGCTGGAACGACCTCATGAATATGGGTCGTGAGAACCCCAACACCAACGAGCGCTTCTCGATGAGCGTATTCGCTCTCAATACCTGTCAGGAAGCCAACGGTGTAAGCTGGCTCCACGGCGAGGTGTCAAAGAAGATGTTTGCCGGAATATGGAAAGGTTATTCATGGGAAGAGTCGCACGTGGGTTACGTGACCAATGGCGTGCACATGCCCACTTGGGCTGCCTCGGAGTGGAAAGCGTTCTACGGTAAGCAGCTCGGGCAGCAAGTGTTTGAGCACCAGAGCGATCCTGAGGCGTGGAAGGGTATTTTCGAGGCTTCAGATGAGGAAATCTGGGATCTGCGTATGCAGATGAAGAATAAGTTTATCAACTTTGTGAAGCGCGATTTCAAGGCCAAGTGGCTTGCCAACCAGGGTGATCCCTCGGCAGTGATGAAGATTGTGGATAAGATTAACCCCAATGCCCTGATAATCGGATTCGCTCGTCGATTTGCCACATATAAGCGTGCGCACCTTCTGTTCACTGACCTTGAGCGCTTGTCAAAGATTGTAAACAACGAGCAGTTCCCCGTTCAATTTGTATTCTCAGGTAAGGCACACCCCGCTGATGGCGCCGGTCAGGGACTTATCAAGCGCATCATGGAGATTTCGCGTATGCCACAGTTCCTCGGAAAGATCATTTTCCTTGAGGATTATAATATGGTAGTGGCCAAGCGCCTTGTTTCGGGTGTGGATATATGGTTGAACACCCCCACACGTCCAC
>CAZFEU010000064.1:0-8344 GCA_964517875.1 uncultured Muribaculaceae bacterium
TTCCAGATGGCCGTTCTCGAGCCCAAACTGTCAATCCTCGACGAGACCGACTCAGGCCTTGACATCGATGCCCTGCGCATAGTGGCCGGAGGCGTAAACAAGCTCAAAACCGACCAAAACGCCACCATAGTCATCACTCACTATCAGCGACTTCTCGACTACATACGACCCGACTTCGTACACATCCTATACAAAGGGCGCATCGTTAAGACAGGAGGTCCCGACCTGGCGCTGGAGCTTGAGGAGCGCGGCTACGACTGGATAAAAGAGCAAGAAGACTGACGCCATGAATTCACTGCAACAATATATCGACCTTTACGACACCTATCGTCACGACATCGACTCACACTGCCCGGCCATCATCAACGCCATGCGTCAACTGGCCCGTGAAGCCATTGCCGGCAGGCGACTGCCAAATACATCCGACGAGGGGTATGAGAAAACCGATGTGGCGGCAATGTTTGCCCCCGACTACGGGGTCAACGTCAACCGCATGCGCATACCGGTCGACATAGCGGCGACTTTCCGCTGCGATGTGCCCAACATCAGCACCCTGCTCGGTGTTGTGGTCAACGACAAGTTCGTAGCCACCGACACCCTTTCAAAGAATTGCCCACAAGGGCTCACCGTGATGTCGCTCTCACAAGCCGCCCTTCAGCACCCCGCATTGTTTGAGCGTTATTACGGCAAAATAGCACCCATCAGCGATGCCGCCACCGCACTCAACACCATGCTTGTGCAAGATGGCGTATTCATCCACGCCGACAAGGGGTTCAGCAGCGACAAAGCCGTGCAGATAGTGAGCATCTTCGCCTCACCCACCCCCCTACTGGCCATGCGCCGCATAGTGGTGGCCCTTGAGGAGGACGCACGGCTGCAGGTGCTCATGTGCGACCATACCCAGGACACCACACAGCGCTACCTGTCATCGCAAGTGGTTGAGCTATATACCGCCAAAGGTGCCAAGCTCGACTATTATGACCTTGAGGAGACATCTCCCCTGACATCGCGCATGAGCCAGCTATACGCATCACAGGCCGAGGGCTCATCGCTTCTGGTCAACTGCTCCACCCTCACTTCGGGGACCACACGCAACGAATTTAGCGTAAACCTCGACGGCCCTCACTGCTCCACACAACTCGCCGGGATGGTCACCGCATCAGGAAAAATGCACGTCGACAACTCATCTTCAATAGTACATGCAGCGCAAAGCTGTCATAGCGACCAGCTCTTCAAGTACGTGCTCGACGACGAGTCAACAGGTGCATTCGAGGGTTCAATCACAGTAACCCCCGACGGACGCTTCACCGAAGCATACCAGAGCAACCGCAACATACTCGCCGGCGACAAGGCCCGGATGCACACCAAGCCCCAGCTCTTGATTTTCAACGACGACGTAAAGTGCTCGCACGGAGCAACCACCGGCCAGCTCGACCAGCAAGCTCTTTTCTATATGCGCACCCGAGGCATTCCATACGCCGAGGCACGCACCATGCTGATGCAGGCATTCATGTCCGACGTGATTGATACCGTGCGCCTTGACTCACTACGCGACCGGCTGCACCACCTTGTCGAAAACCGACTGGCGGGTCGCAAAGCCTCATGCCAGACTTGCCACAACGGCTGTCACATCAAAATCGACAAAAATGATTGACATACAGAAAATCAGAGACGACTTCCCCATACTCCAGAAACAGGTTTACGGCAAGCCCCTGATATACCTCGACAACACCGCTACCACGCAAACCCCGCGCACAGTTGTCGATGCCATCGTACACTCATATTACAACGCCAAGGCCAACGTGCATCGCGGCACATTCCACATGGCGCAGATGGCTACCGAAGCAATGGAAGCCACGCGCCGCCGGGTGGCGCAAATGATCAACGCCCCATCACCGAGCGACATCATTTTCACCCGAGGCACCACCGAAAGCATTAACCTCGTGGCCTCGAGCTACGGTCAGCTCATACCCGACGGCTCCGAAATCATACTCACCGTCATGGAGCACCACGCCAACATAGTGCCCTGGCAGCTCATGGCGATGCGCAAACCTATAACCATCAAGGTAGTGCCCATTCATCCCGACGGCACACTCGACCTTGACACATACCGCACACTCTTCTCCGAGCGCACCGCGGTTGTAGCCGTTACACATGTATCCAATGTGCTGGGCACAGTCAACCCCGTCAAGGACATCATAGACACAGCCCACGCCCATGGAGTGCCCGTGCTCGTCGACGGAGCGCAAGCCATAGCCCACATGCGCGTCGATGTGCAGCAGCTCGATGCCGACTTCTACACATTCTCATCCCACAAAATGTACGGCCCATCGGGCATCGGCGTACTCTACGGTCGACAATCACTTCTCGAAAAAATGCCACCTTACCAAGGTGGTGGCGAGATGATAGCGCACGTGAGCTTCGAAAAAACCACATTCGCCGACCTACCCTACAAATTTGAGGCCGGAACCCCCGACTTTGTAGATATCGCCGCTCTGCACTCAGCCATCGACTACATGGAGGGTCTTGGGGTTGACAATATCAACGCCCATGAGCAGGAGCTGCTACACTACGCCACCCGACGGATGCTCGAGATTCCCGGCATGAGGATATTCGGCACGGCTCCCGGCAAGGAGGCCATCATCTCATTCCTGATAGGTAACGCCCATCACTTCGATACCGGCACGCTGCTCGACAAGCTTGGCGTAGCAGTGCGCACAGGCCATCACTGCGCCCAGCCCTTGATGCAAGCCTTGGGCATCGAGGGGTGCGTAAGGGCATCGTTCGCAGTGTACAATACGCTTGATGAAGTCGACCGATTCATCGAAGCAATCCACCGCATACTCCCCCTTCTTCAATAGGGCACACAATAAATCGCCCAAAATTGAGTTATAGATAATAGCGTTTATCCACAACGGATTGGACGCTATTATAATAAATGACGATGAAGACACTCAGCAAGATAGTAATCCTATGCCTCATGGCCGTTATAGGCTTCGATGCATCAGCCCAGAAAAACGAATTTAACCCTGTGGAGACCGGCGTAACTTCGCTGGGCATAGCCCCCGACGCACGCGGCGCCTCTATGGGCGACCTCGGAGCCGCTACAGAGCCCGATGCCAACTCTCAATTCTGGAACCCGTCGAAATACGCCTTCGCCTATTCATCGGGCGGCGTTTCGCTGAGCTATACACCATGGTTGCGCAAGTTGGTCAACGACATCTTCCTGGCCAACCTGTCGGGCTACTGGAAGCTGGGCTCACAGGACAACCAGGCACTGTCGGCATCGCTGCGCTACTTCTCGCTCGGCGAAGTCACCACAAGCGACATGGGAGGCGTGGCCGCACAATCGCTCAACCCCTATGAGATGTCGTTCGACGTGGGCTACTCGCGCAAGCTATCTGAAAAATTCTCTATGGGTGTGGTATTCCGCTATATATACTCCGACCTGGGCTTCTCCGACTCGTACGCCGGCGACCAGACCACAGGAGCTTCGGCATTCTCAGCCGACATATCGGGCTACTACACCACCTTCCCCATCATAGGCCGCAACGAGTGCCAGTGGTCGTGGGGATGGGACATCTCCAACGTAGGTTCGAAGGTGTCGTTCAACAACGGCGAGGATCCGGCATTCCTACCCACCAACCTGCGTCTCGGCACCACATTCATGTTCCCCCTGGCCGACTACCATACACTGGCCCTGTCGCTCGACCTCAATAAGCTGCTTGTACCCACCAAGCCCCGCCGTCAGGACTATCCCGAAGGCACCGAGGGAGACCAGCAATGGCTCGACGCCACCGAAGATTGGAAAAACATGTCGTCAATCTCCGGCATTTTCAAGTCATTCTCCGACGCCCCCGGCGGATTCAAGGAGGAGCTCCGCGAAATCACATTCTCACTCGGAGCCGAATATGCCTACAACAACCAATTCTTCGTACGTGCCGGATACTACTATGAAAATGAATTCAAGGGCAACCGAAAATACTTCGGCCTTGGTGCCGGATTCTCACTCAACGTAGTGCGCCTTGATGCCTCATATATGCTCGCTACCGCCCAGACATCCCCCCTGGACCAGACGCTGAGGTTCACCCTCACATTCGACATGGACGGATTGCGCGACATACTTGGCAAACGCCGCCGTTAACCCGCAAATCACCCAAAATGACAATACCCCGCATAGGACAAGGATATGACGTACATAAGCTCGTGGCTGGCCGCGAGCTTTGGCTTTGTGGAGTCAACGTGCCGCACCATTGCGGACTCTTGGGGCACAGCGATGCCGATGTGGCCATTCACGCCCTGTGCGACGCGCTGCTCGGCGCAGCCGCCTTGGCCGACATCGGCGCACACTTCCCCGACACCGATCCAGCCTACAAGGGCGCAGACTCGCGCCGGCTGCTGCGCGAGGTGGTGAAGATGCTTCACCAACGCAGCTACATGATAGGCAACGTCGACATCACCATCATAGCGCAAGCCCCCAAACTAAGGCCTTATATCCAGGATATGCGCGCCATAATGGCTGCTGACCTCGGCATCGACATCGACTGCGTGTCGGTAAAAGCCACCACTACCGAGCACCTTGGATTCACCGGCCGCTGCGAGGGGATAGCCGCCCAGGCAATAGCACTGATATACAATAATTAAATCATAACCAACATATAGTTTCAACTTATACGCTACACATAATAGAGAAATGTCAAAAGTAATCATCATCGGCGCCGGTGGCGTCGGCACTGTGGTGGCCCACAAGTGCGCTCAGAACCCCCAGGTATTCAACGAAATTGTAATCGCATCACGCACTCGCTCGAAATGCGACGCTGTGGCCAAGGCAATCAATAGCCCTAACGTCACCACCGATCAGGTCGACGCCGACTCAGTGGAACAGCTCGTTGAACTTTTCAACCGACACCGCCCCGACATGGTGATTAACGTGGCTCTACCCTACCAGGATCTCACAATCATGGAGGCATGTCTGCAATGTGGCGTAAACTACCTCGACACTGCCAACTATGAGCCCAAAGATGAAGCTCACTTCGAATACTCATGGCAGTGGGCCTACCGCGAACGCTTTGAAAAAGCCGGACTTACCGCAATCCTCGGATGCGGATTCGACCCCGGAGTGTCGGGAGTATTCACGGCCTATGCCGCCAAGCACTACTTCTCGGAGATGGAGTATCTCGATATCGTAGACTGTAACGCCGGTGATCACGGCAAAGCATTCGCCACCAACTTCAACCCCGAAATCAACATACGCGAAATCACTCAGAATGGCCGCTACTATCTCGACGGCAAATGGGTTACCACAAAGCCATTAGAGATTCATGCGCCACTCAACTACCCCAACATCGGCCCCCGTGACTCCTACCTGCTATACCATGAGGAGCTCGAATCGCTGGTGCAGAATTTCCCCACCATCAAGCGTGCCCGCTTCTGGATGACATTCGGCCAGGAATATCTCACACACCTGCGCGTGATACAGAATATCGGCATGGCACGCATCGACGAGGTAGACTACAACGGCACCAAGATCGTGCCACTGCAGTTTCTTAAAGCCGTACTACCGAATCCACAAGACCTGGGAGAGAACTACCACGGCGAAACATCAATCGGATGTCGCATAGCCGGCAAGGACAAGGACGGAAAGCCACTCACCTATTACATCTACAACAATTGCAACCACGAGGCAGCCTATCGCGAAACCGGCATGCAGGCCGTGAGCTACACCACCGGCGTACCCGCCATGACAGGAGCCATGATGTTCCTCACCGGCAAGTGGGTGAAGCCTGGCGTTCACAACGTAGAGGAGTTTGACCCCGATCCATTCCTGGCCGTACTGGCCGAGCAAGGTCTCCCCTGGCACGAAGTAATCAACGCCGACCTCGAAGTCGACAAAATCGGCTAATACGACAACTTCACAGCAGAATTGAAATCGACTGATCACCGCCTGGGGCTCACCGGCCTTGCCGCCTTGGTATTCGGCATGATGGTGGGCAGCGGTATCTTCAACATACCCCAAAACCTATCAGCCGGCGCCGGGCTCGGTGCCGTGCTCATAGGGTGGGCTGTCACCGCCCTGGGCATGCTCACACTGGTGGCCACATTCCGCATCCTGTCCAACCTGCATCCCGAGCTCGATGAGGGGATATTCCTCTACGCCGAGAAAGGATTCAGCCGCTTTGCAGGGTTCAATGTGGCGTGGGGCTACTGGCTCTGCGCCTGCTTTGCCAACGTGGCCTTTGTGATAATGCTCAACGACACCATTGGCGCATTCATCCCGTCGCTACTCGAACATCGGCTACCTACACTCATCTTTTCCACTGCCCTGATATGGGTGGTGTACCTGGTGATGCGTTGTGGGGTGCGCACATCGTCACTGATCAACACCATAGTCTCGGTGATAAAATTCGGCATAATATTGCTGATCATCGTGTTTCTGGTACTCAATGTGAAATACCGCACCCTTACAGCCGACATTTGGTGCCTGAACTGCGGCATCGGCGATATCATGGAGCAGGTGAAGAGCACTATGCTCGTGACGCTGTGGTGCTTTATCGGCATCGAAGGAGCAGTAGTGATGTCGGGGCGTGCCCGCCGACTACGCGACGTGGGTAAGGCCGGCGTGCTCGGCTTTATGTCGGCGTGGCTGCTGTATGTGCTGGTATCGGTGTTCAGCTTTGGTATCATGTCGAGAGCCGACATGGCAGATCTCCCCGACCCTTCAGCCGCCTACGTGCTCCGGGCCGCATGCGGCGAATGGGCCTACTGGTTTGTCATTGCGGCCATCCTCATCTCGGTAGGTGGCGGGCTCATAGCATGGATGCTCGTCACAGCCCAGCAGCCTTACGCAGCCGCTCGCCACGGCATATTCCCATCATGGCTTATGAGCCGCAGTGGCAGCGACTCGCTCCAACCGAGCTTGCTTGCATCGAGCATCATCATGCAGGCCTTCATGTTCCTGGTGATATTTGCCGAAGACATGTACCTGTATGCGCTCAACATCACCGGCATGATGATACTCCCGGCCTACCTGTTCAGCGCACTATTCTTAGGTAAAATCGCCCGACAGGATTACCGCAACCACCTGGTTGGGCACAATCCCCGGCTCCACTTCGCCTACGCCTTCTTTGTCAGCGTGGCATGCACCATCTTCTGCCTGTGGATGTTCTACGCCGCCGGGCTCGACCTGCTGCTCCAAGCCATCTTCTTCTTCCTGCTCGGACTCCCCCTCTACCGCCGCATCCCCCGCCCCTAACCTCGCAGGATTTCTCAGAAATTTTCACTTACTTTGTATTCTCAAAGACGAACATACAATGCCACAAGTAGAAAAGAAAGCATTTACAATAAAGGAACAAATCGACCTTCTGTGTAAACGAGGCATGGAGTTTGACAA
Organism: uncultured Muribaculaceae bacterium; assembly: GCA_964517875.1. GTDB lineage: Bacteria > Bacteroidota > Bacteroidia > Bacteroidales > Muribaculaceae > JAJPXC01. Next base: position 7,391 of record CAZFEU010000064.1, read on the forward strand.
CATCCCTAAAGCCGAGGAAATCCTCGGTGATATCGGATATTATCGTTTTGGATTCTTCTCATTCCCATTTGAGAAAACTTATCCTAATAAACTCCATCGAACTCATGAACTTGTTCCCGGAACTACATTCAAACAGGTCCACGACCTTTATGTATTCGACTCACAACTCCGCTTTTTATTGACAAAAGCTCTAACTCGCATAGAAATCAATATTCGTACACGACTCACATTAATGGGGTCACTCCACTTCATCTCTGATCCATGGTGGTTCTGCAACCAATCCTATGTCAAACGTAGCTTTATTTCAAAGTTCGGCCGTGAGGTTTATTCCTCAGTAAAAAAGAATCCGGCAATTGAGGAACACCATAAGAAGCATACAAAGGATAAGTATGCTCCAGCGTGGAAAACAATGGAATTTATGACTCTTGGAAACATTGTTTTTCTTTTTGAAGCCATCAAAGATGAGTCGCTGAAGAAAGAAGTGGCAGAATATTATGGATGCTCCATCAAGGTGTTCTTAAACTACCTCGAAACTATACGACTTGTAAGAAATCGATGCGCTCATGGCGGCTGCCTTTACAACCTCAATATCAAAAATGGCATTAACAAACGCCCGGCAAATGTTGACAATGCCGATTCTCATAATATAAAAGGGGCAATAGAAGTGATACTGCATTTTCTCGGTATAATTTCAAAAAGGCAGAAAGCCGAAGTCATTAACGAGATTCGAGGCGAGCTATCAAACCTTGCAAAAAGCCCTAAGTCACAGGCCGTTGTAAAAGATTGTGCAAATCTTGACATAAACTTTTTCTAAACTTTTTTGCTTAAAAATTTGTTTATTCCACCGACAATGCTTAACTTTGCTGTTGCAATTAAGCCGTGTCCATAAGAGCTAAGTCGTCCTATGTGCACGTTAAACTGGATTTTGAGACTCCCACGCGCGAATAGGGAGTC
>CAZFEU010000065.1:0-7854 GCA_964517875.1 uncultured Muribaculaceae bacterium
AATATTCATATTTATGAGCAAGATTCTGATTATCAACGGTCCCAACCTCAATCTGCTGGGCGTGAGAGAGCCTGATGTATACGGGTGCGTGACAATGGAGTCGTGCATCGAGCGCTTGCGCATGCTCTACCCCAACGCCGAAATCGAGTATTACCAAAGCAACCACGAGGGGGCATTGATCGACAAGATACAACAAGCCGGCATGGATGCCTCATACACCGGTATTGTGCTCAACGCCGGGGCATATACCCACACTTCGCTCGCCATAGCCGACGCTATCGCCGCCGTGCCGTGCCCGGTAGTGGAGGTGCATATAAGCAACATCAGCGCTCGCGAGACGGTGCGTCATCACTCCATGATTTCGGCCGTGTGCATGGGAAGTATTGCCGGTTTCGGCTTAGACAGCTACCGCCTGGGCATCGAGGCGTTGCTCAATTCAGCACGTTAACACCATGGATCAGCAACTCGAGGATTATATCCTCAACCACATATCGCCCGAGCCTTCCAATCTGCGCAATCTCAACCGCAAGGCTCACGCCGAGCTGCTATACGGCCACATGTGTTCGGGACACCTGCAAGGCCGTGTGCTCAAGATGCTCACCCGGATGATTGCCCCCCGGCGGGTGCTCGAACTCGGCACCTACGTGGGCTATTCGGCTCTTTGCATAGCCCAGGGACTCGACGACCCCGACGCTCAGGTTCACACCATCGACATCGACGATGAGATGGAGGATGTGATACGCGAGCAGCTGGCACTCGACCCCGCAGGAGCGCATGTGACACTCCACATCGGCGACGCACTCGATATCGTGCCCCAACTTCCGGGGGAGTGGGACATGGTAGTGATCGATGCCAATAAGCGCGACTATCTGCGCTACTACGAGATGATACTGCCACGGATGCGACATGGCGGATTCATACTCGCCGACAATACTTTATGGGCCGGAAAAGTAACCGACCTCGACACCAACCACGATGCACTGACACGCGGTGTGGCCGAATTCAACGACTTTGTAGCCCGCGATCCGCGTGTAGAGGTAGTGATCCTGCCGCTACGCGACGGACTAACCATAATACATGTACTATGAACCTACTTTTCGACCTTGGCGGCGTGATAATGGACATCGAGCGTCAACGCTGCGTCGATGCATACCGTAAGCTGGGAATGTCTCATCCGGAGCAGTTTCTCGGCGACTACGTGCAGCAAGGACCATTCATGATGATAGAAAGTGGACGGATTTCACCGAGTGAATTTCGCTCAATGATGCGTGAATATCTCCCAGCTGGCGTCACCGACAGCCAGATAGATGAGGCTTTTTTTCAATTTCTGGTGGGCATACCCGAGCATCGGCTGCGTCAACTGCGCCAATTGCGTGCCAACCACGGCATCTACCTACTCTCCAACACCAACCCCATAATGTGGGATGGGAAAATAAAACAGGAATTTACCAAAGAGGGACTCACACGCGAGGACTACTTCGATGGCATGGTCACTTCATTTGAGGCTAAATCCATGAAACCCGACCCTCATATATTCCACTACACTGTTGAACATCTTGGCATTAAGCCCGAAAAAACGCTATTTCTCGATGATTCGCAAGCCAATCTCGACGCTGCGGCGGCTCTCGGCTTTATGACTGCCCTGGTGGCTCCAGGAAGCGAGTTTGCCGACATTATAGCTAACTTTAAACAATGAGATGAGTCAGGCCATTCAACCCCAACTGATGGTGACGGTAGGCACTTTCGATGGAGTACACAAGGGACACAATATGCTGCTGCAACAACTTAAGTGTGAGGCAGCTGAGGCAGGGATGACCCCGGCTGTGGTGACCTTCCGCAATCATCCGCTTGCTCTCATTGATCCTGCACGCTCGCCCAAGCGACTTACATCTCACGCCGAACACACCTCACTGCTACGCAATATCGTAGACCAGGTGATTGTGCTTGATTTCGAGCCTCAATTACGGTCACTGACAGCCACTGAATTCCTCACCATGCTCCACGATACTTACAATGTAAGGGGGCTCCTTCTGGGTTTCAACAACCGCGTGGGAAGCGACCACTTAGGATATGGCCAAGAGCTGAAAGATATAGCCGGATCATTGGGGATAAGGCTGGTGTCGGGTCAAGAGCTGACTGCCGAAAATAATGGCAGGGTATGCTCATCGGCTATCCGCAAGCTCATTGCCGACGGTATGATAAGTGAAGCGACCCGGCTGCTCGGCCATCCCTATGCCTTGACCGGAAAGGTAGAACATGGCAAAGCCTTGGGACGCACAATAGGCTTTCCCACAGCCAATTTGGCGATTGATTCACCACACAAACTGCTACCTCCACCTGGTGTCTACGCCGGATATGTCGACTTCGACGGCGTGAGACATCCGGTGATGGTGAACATCGGGCATCGTCCCACGGTCGACACTCCCGACGCTCCTTTGACCATTGAGGCACATATCATTGATTTTGAGGGCGATATTTACAATCAGCAAATCACGCTTCAACTTCTTGAGCGACTACGGTCGGAGATGCGATTCCCTTCGGTCGACGCTCTGCGCCAGCAGCTTTGTGCCGATGCACGGGCAGCGCGTTCTATTTGCCGGTGAGTATCTGGCGGATGTCGTTGAGTCGATTCAGGGCCTCCATCGGTGTCAGCCGGTTGATGTCGAGATGCAGTATCTCATCACGCACTTGCTCCAGTACAGGATCGTCGAGCTGGAAGAAACTCAGCTGCATACCGTCGGTGGATGTCGCCGGAGTGCTGATGGCTGAGGTATCGGCTTTAAGCTGCGCCGTGTTGCGCTCAAGGTCGCGGAGCACTTGGTTGGCGCGGTTCACGATCGACTTGGGCATACCCGCAAGGCGTGCCACATGTATGCCGAAGCTGTGCTCCGATCCTCCCGGTGCGAGTTTACGCAGAAACACTACCTTACCGTCAATCTCCTTAACCGACACATTATAGTTGACCACACGCGGGTATGTGCGCTCCATGTCGTTGAGCTCGTGGTAGTGCGTGGCAAAGAGCGTCTTGGGATGCACATTGCCATGCTCGTGAATGTATTCCACTATTGACCAGGCTATAGATATGCCATCGTAGGTCGACGTGCCTCGTCCCAGCTCATCGAAGAGTATCAGCGAGCGCTGACTCATGTTGTTGAGTATTGAAGCAGCCTCATTCATCTCCACCATGAAGGTCGACTCTCCAAGCGAGATGTTGTCGGAAGCGCCGACACGCGTGAATATCTTATCGACATATCCTATGTGGGCCGAAGTGGCGGGCACAAATGAACCTATCTGAGCCATCAGCACTATAAGTGCAGTCTGGCGCAGCAGAGCCGACTTACCCGACATGTTAGGGCCGGTGATCATCATCACCTGAGTGCCTTCGTTGTCAAGACTCACCGAGTTGGAGATATACGGTTCGCCCGGAGGGAGCTGCTTCTCAATCACAGGGTGTCGTCCGTCCACTATGTCTATCACCAACGAGTCATCGACTTGTGGGCGGTTGTAGCGGTTGTCAATTGCGGCCACGGCATGCGAGGTGAGGCAATCAAGTCGAGCTATAAGCTGCGAGTCGAGCTGGATGGTCGACACGTATTGGCACAGTTGCGACACCAGGTCGCCGTAGAGCTGGGCCTCAAGCGCCGCTATGCGTTCCTGAGCTGTAAGTATCTTTTCTTCGTATTCCTTAAGCTCCTGAGTGATGTAGCGCTCGGCGTTGACAAGCGTCTGCTTGCGTATCCACTGCGGGGGCACTTTATCCTTGTGGGTATTGGTCACCTCGATATAGTAGCCAAACACGTTGTTATAGCCTATCTTGAGGCTTGGGATGCCCGTGTCGGCTATTTCGCGCTGCTGTATACGCAGCAGGTAGTCCTTACCCTGATAGGCTATGTCGCGCAGCTGGTCGAGCTCCTCATTCACCCCGCGGCGTATCACCGGGGCTTTACCCAGCATGGCGGGAGCGTCGGGTTCAATCTGAGCCTCGATGCGGTCGCGTATCAGCGTGCATGGATTGAGCTGCTGTCCGATGTCGCGCAAGCTCTCCTGCGCCGAGTGCATGCATATCTGCTTTATGGGGTCGATGGCCGTGAGTGCCACCTTGATTTGCACTACCTCGCGCGGGGTGATTCTCCCCACTGCCACCTTGGATATCAGTCGTTCGAGGTCGCCGATGGAAGCGAGGTGCTCGATGATGGCCATACGCGAGTCGGTATCGCGCAAAAACTGCTCTACGGCATCAAGTCGGCGGTTGATGGCCGACGGATCTTTGAGCGGGAAGATAAGCCAGCGGCGCAACATGCGTGCGCCCATTGGACTCACGGTATGGTCTATGATGTCGAGCAGGCTTTTGCCACCCTCACCCAGTGGTGATAGCAATTCCAGATTACGCACAGTGAAACGGTCGAGCCGCACATAGCGATCCTCCTCCACGCGCGCCAGGCGGTTGATATGGCTCGTCTGCGTATGGCTCGTCTGGTCGAGATAGTAGAGTATAGCCCCGGATGCTATGATGGCCTGGGGCATACCTTCGATGCCGAAGCCCTTGAGCGAAGTGGTCTCAAACTGCTTTAGCAGCCGATCCATCGCCGCATCGGTGGTAAATATCCAGTCGTCGAGCTGTGTGGTCATATATTTGCCGGCGAAGGTGTCGGCCAGTCGCTCGCGGTTGCCTCGCTCTACGAGCACTTCCTTAGGAGCAAAGTTGTTGAGCAGCTTCTCCACATAGTCGGCATCGCCCTGGGCGGCGAGATACTCACCCGTCGAGATATCGAGAAACGACACCCCTACCTCGTTGCGGTCGAAGTGCACCGCGGCAAGGAAGTTGTTCTCACTACGGTCGAGTATATTATCATTAATCGACACTCCGGGTGTCACGAGCTCTGTAATGCCGCGTTTCACCAGCTTTTTGGTGAGCTTTGGGTCTTCAAGCTGTTCGCATATCGCCACACGCTTACCGGCGCGTACGAGTTTTGGCAGATATGTGTCGAGAGCGTGGTGAGGGAATCCGGCCAGCTCTACGTATTGTGCCGCTCCGTTGGCCCTACGCGTCAGCGTGATTCCAAGTATTTCGGAGGTGGCGATGGCATCGTCGGAGAATGTTTCGTAAAAATCACCCACGCGGAACAGCAGCACAGCGTCGGGATGCTTGCGCTTCATCTCCACATATTGCTTCATCAGCGGGGTTTCAACGAATTTATTTGCCACTGTATGTCAGGGTATTTATGATTTAAAAATCTATATGGAACAGCGAAGTGTGGAGGTTGGAATTGTTGACATGGATATCAACCCCGGCATACTGCTCAGACAGCTCACTGATATCGAACGATATGTAATAAGTGCGATCGTAGGTCGGTGAGTCGTCACTGAGGTCGTGGGCCAGATAAAGCTGCGGCACTGCGTCATCGAGCGTCGCCGCATCGGCCACCAGGGCAAGCCTGCGAGCGGAGCCACTCACCGGCAGCCGACAGCGCACATTTATCTTTGAACCCGCCTTCCACATCGATTCAAGATACACCGGGTCGGCATCCCAGCCGTCGATCTCATCCCACTCCATCACCACCACATTAGCGTTGGTGATGGCGTAGGCTCCGCGAAGCTCTATCGGCCCTGATTTATAAGCCCCAGCACCGACGGGCGTATAGCATATCACCAGGCTTTCACCTATCGCCGTCTTATCGCCAATATAGCGGTCAGAGGTCAGCGTCACAGCGTCACCGTTGCCACGGTACAGCAGGAATTGTGATCCACCGTTGTCATTACGTGCCAACTCCACCACGTCATAGAATATTACCGACTGCGTTTCGGGGTCGCCATTGTCGGCACATCCGGCAAGCAGCAGCGCCAATGCGATAAAGACATATGCGAGCCTTCCCATCATCACTATTCTTTTACCTTGCCGTCCTCCAGGGCGATTATACGGTGTGAATCGGCTGCGAATGTATCATCGTGGGTCACTATCACTATAGTCTGACCCATATCGCGGTTGAGCTGCATGAAAAGTGAGTGAAGCTCACGGCGATTGGCCGAATCAAGACTTCCCGAGGGCTCGTCGGCCAGAAGCACCTTGGGATCATTGATAAGCGCACGGGCCACGGCGGCACGTTGCCGCTCACCACCCGACACCTGGTTGGGCCGGTGGGTGAGCCGTTGCGACAGTCCCAGATAGTCAAGCAGCTTCATGGCGCGCATTTCAGCTTCGCCTCGCGGTGTATGTCCGATCAGTGCCGGCATCATCACATTCTCAAGCAGCGAGAACTCTGGGAGCAGCTGGTGAAATTGGAACACAAACCCTACATTGCGGTTGCGAAACCGTGCCAGCCGGGCGTCATTGAGTTTGAATATGTCTCCTTCTCCCTCATATTCCACCGTCCCCGAATCGGGGCGCTCCAGCGAACCGATTATTTGGAGCAGTGTGGTCTTTCCGGCTCCGCTGGGACCCACAATCGACACAAGCTCCCCCCCGGCGATGCTGAGCGATATACCCCTCAGCACCTCCAGATTACCATAACGTCGCGTAATATTCTTAACGCTGATCATTTGCAGCCGCAGCCACAGGTGTTAGCGTCATCACCGCAGCCACACGACCCTTTGTCGTCGCACGAACCACCTCCGCAGCCTCCGCAGCCACAAGTGGGATGCAGCTCCTCGGCAGTAGCGTCGCGTACGGTGAGAATCTTACCGCTGAAGCGCACGTCTTTTCCAGCCAACGGATGATTGAAGTCCATCTTCACATCCTTGTCTGTAACTTCCGTTACCAATCCGTTGATACGATATCCGTCGGCGGTCATCATGGGCACATATTCACCCACCTTTATCATCTCGTCGTCAAACTTGCCATCCACCAGAAACAGATCTCGCTCAAGAGTCACTACTTGCTCCGGATCATGCGGCCCGAAAGCATCAGCAGCCTTCACGTCCACATTAAATTCTCCGCCAGCTTCCAGGCCCTCGATAGCCTGCTCAAGGGGGCGAATCATCCCTTGTGTAACGCCAAAAATAATGCGTTCAGGATCTTCAATATCGGTTTGATGCACAAGTTTAGCCTCGCCATTTGGGGTCAGCTCATAGAGGTCGTATCCGAGCTCTACATATTTTCCAGGTTCAATACGTTCCATATCGTTATCTTCAAAAATATTCTATATAAATATATAACAATTAACGGCATTGCCATCAATGCAAAAATACTCAAAATTTCCTTAATATGAAAAATTCACCCCCTTATTTGTATCTAAAATACGCCCTCAAAACTCTGCGTAGCGAGCGCACCCGTATCGGACGCACAGTGGTGTCGCCATCGTGTGGCTTGCACCCCAACAGTAGGGGGACGTACGGCTCGTACGTCCGAATCGCACAGGCTCCATATTCAGGCGCACTTGGTTTTCGGACACACGGGCCGTGTGTCCCTACAATTTGTTGCCTTCATCGGGGTCTGAAACTTGGTTCAGCCCCACCTTCTGGAGAGGCAATTGGCGGGGATGCTCGGAGAGCATCGACCATGCCTAACCTCACGCTGTAGGTCGGAGACCTGAGCGTGGGGTGACTGAGTCAAAACAATTTTACGCCCTCGGAGAGGTCGTACAATGGTGAGGGATGAGGGCGACCCTAAAGCCCCTAAGGTCTTTCAAAACTTTCAAAACTTTCAAAACTTTCAAAACTTTCACAACTTTCACAACTTTCACAACTCTCAAAACTTTCACAACTCTCAAAACTCTCAAAACCCTCACAACTTTCACAACTCTCAAAACTCCCCAAAAAACAACAAGCCCGGGCGCTTGGGGCGTCCGGGCTCGTCGGCTGTCGAAAAAAGGGTGGCTGCGACCTACTCTCCCGCTTTCGCAGTACCATCGGCGCGGT
>CAZFEU010000066.1:0-7778 GCA_964517875.1 uncultured Muribaculaceae bacterium
ACGACCCCCTGATTAACAGTCAGGTGCTCTAACCAACTGAGCTACTGAAGCAAGATGCTTACCCCCTCCGGGGAATTGCGTGGCAAAAGTACATACATTTTTTTATTTGCACAACTTTTTCTTGAAAAAAATATGCCCCTTCAATGATTTTCTCCCATTTTTAGCTAATTTTGACCCAACGAAACGATGCGTTTGTGGCATCGCCATCGGTAGCAGCGCCCCATGTGGGTAAACTGCGGCCATATTTACACTGAAAACGAATTCAACATGAAAAAGAGCACATATTTAGTAGGGGCAATTGTGGCGGTAACGCTGGCCATGAGTGCCGCCACCCGCAGCGACAAGGCCGAGCTGTCGCGCAATCTCGATATATTTTCAAGTGTGGTGAAAAACCTGCAAACGGAGTATGTCGACACAATCGATGCAAATAAGACTATACGCACGGCCATCGACATGATGCTGATGGAGCTTGACCCCTACACTGAGTATATTCCCGAGGAGGAACAAGAATCATTCCGCACGATCTCAACCGGTGAGTATGGAGGCATAGGCAGCTATATAATGCGCCGCAACGATAACAATGTGTATATTTCCGACCCTTACGACAACTCTCCGGCGCTTAAGGCGGGGCTGCGGCCCGGCGATATGATTATTGCCATCGATGGCGACACGGTGCTGGGATTGACGACCGATAAGGTGTCAAACCGTCTTCGCGGCCAGTCGGGCACCACGGTCAATCTGCTTGTAAAGCGTCCTTACGTTGAGGACTCGATTAAAAACATATCAATAAAGCGCGAGAAGATCGAAATACACCCAGTGCCCTATTATGGCGTGATACACGACAGCATTGGGTATATCGATGTGACCACTTTCAGCGACAAGACCTACCCAGAGGTGAAGGCCGCTCTGCTCGACCTCAAGAGCAATCCGAAGGTCAACACCATAATGATTGACCTGCGCTCTAATGGTGGTGGGGTGCTCGATGGGGCTGTGGACTTGGTGAGCCTTTTTGTGCCTAAAGGCACTGAAGTGCTCCGTACCCGAGGCAAGGGGCAAGTTAACGAGCGAGTGTACAAGACGACCAACAAGCCCGTCGATGTAGATATTCCGCTGGTGGTGCTGGTCAACAGTGGCTCGGCTTCGGCTTCGGAGATCGTGGCCGGCTCGCTTCAGGATCTCGACCGTGCGGTGATAGTAGGTCGCCGTTCGTTCGGCAAGGGCTTGGTGCAGAGCTCGCGACCGCTCCCCTACAACGGTTTGCTCAAGGTGACGATAGCTAAATACTACATACCTTCGGGCCGACTGATACAGGCCATCGACTATTCTCACCGCAACGAGGATGGCTCGGTGGGACGCATCCCCGACTCGCTCACACATGAGTTCAAGACCAATGCAGGTCGCCTGGTGCGCGACGGTGGCGGCATTAAGCCCGACGTGGAGGTGGAGCTGCCCGATGGCTCTCGCTTGCTTTACAATATTCTGGCTGATTTTTGGGCCTTTGATTTTGCCAACAAGTATTATGCCACGCACGATTCTATCGCAGCTCCGGCCGACTTTGTGGTGACCGATGAGATATTTGAGGAATTCAAAGGTTTTATCGATCCTGAGAAGTTCAACTACGATAAGGTGTGCGACACTATGCTCGACGATCTTGAGAAGGCGGCGAAAACAGAGGGGTATCTCAATGATGAGACCAAAGCCCAGATTGAGGTGCTGCGTAATTTGATGAAGCATAACCTCGGAGAAGACCTTGACAACAATCGCAAAGGTGTGTCAGAGTTGCTTTCGGCAGAGATTGTGAGCCGTTACTATGGCGATCGTGGACAAGTAATCGAGTCGCTGAAGCACGATGCCGATGTAGGGGCCGCGGTGAAGATGCTCAACACTCCCGGCGAGTATAAGCGCCTGCTTTCTCCGCAGAATTAACACAATCGAGGGCTGACACCGATTCGTTTCAAGTGTCAGCCCTCGCTGTGTATGGGTGGTTGGCTGTCATCGTGGCCCGCCAGGACGGCCAACGCCGGGAGGAGGTCCGCCGGGCCCGCCGGGTCCGGGGCGCATATCGTTGCGCATGCTTGGCTGATTGCCTTGGCCGAATGAATTGAAGCGGTATGTGAATGTCACCATGAAGTAGCGGGTGAGGGTGTTGAAGCGCGAGTCGGTGATAAAGTTGGCGGTGACTTGGCGCGATATATCGCTCTTCTGTTGCAGCAAGTCATACACCTTGAGGGCCACGGTGGCTGCTTTGCCCGGCATGAACTGATAAGAAATTGAGCCGTTCCACATCCATGTGTTCTGGTTGTATCCACTGGCATATCCGCTTGTGCCGGTATAGTTTACATCGGTCGAGAGCACTACGCCGAAGGGAGTGTAGTAGGTGCCGGAGAATGTGCCGCCATATGAGTGTATGGTGGGAGTGGAGATGTTGGGGAGCGAGTTGTGGGTGAGTTGCAGCGAGTAGTTGGGGCGCAACTCGAGCTCGAGGTTGTCGGGGCGCCATGCTATTGAGAATGATTCGAACAGGCGGGTAGCCATCGAGTTGTTGCGCTGTCCGTTATTGTAACCTACCGAGTGGTTGAGGTTGACAAACAGGTGGTTGGCGATGGTGAAGTGCTTGTTGCGCAGCGGTTGTGAGATCATGTTCATAAGTCGCAGCGACCACACGCCGTTGACGTTGTCGTAGGTAGTGGTTTGCCCACCGGTGAGCGAGTTGTACTCGGTGCGGCTCACTATGGTGTTTTGAGCCACCTGTGCGTCGCCCATCAACATTATTGAACGCTGAGCATCGGCATTGAAGTCCTGGAAGCGCATGCGGATGTAGTGTGTGAATGTGGGGTTGAGGTTGGGGTTACCCACCACGATGCGCAAGGGGTTGGAGTAGTCGGGCACGGGCTGCAACTGCGACATCGATGGCTGCGAGGAGTTGCTGCGGTAGTTGAGCATCAGCGATCTTGATTTGCCGAGCTTGTAGCGGTAGCGCAGGAAAGGTGCGAAGTTCCACACCCATCGACGTGGTATATTGCGGTCGGAGTTGAGCAGGTTGTAGCTTTGCTGCATCGACGGTACGAGCGATAGGCCGGCGTCGAGTGTGTAATCTTTTTTAACCAGTTTGAAGCCAAGGCGTATATTCTGGGTGAAGAAGTTGTTGCGGAATGAGTTGGAGAGTGAATCCACGTAGTGAAGTTCAGGATCGACTATAGGTGAGTACTCTGGGCCGTTGGGGAAGAACAGGTCGCGGTCGTAGGTGAGCTTATCGGCGTTGTTCCAGCGGTAGCGCATCTGGTAACTCAGGGTGATGAAACGCCCTTTTTTAGCGTCGCCGATTGGCTCGGTCCATGTGGCTCGTGCTTGAATCTGATTGCTCCATGTGTGGTTGTTGTCAAACTGGTCGTAGGCATCGATAGAGTCGTTAAACAGTTTGAAAAGGTTGTGTGAGTAAGTGTCGGCTTTCTCACGCACATTCGACATCTGATAGCGGAAGTTGAGCGAATAGCTGCGTCCCGGATGCGAGCGGAAGTTGTGGTTGAAAGTACCCTCGCCGTTGGCTTCCCAGGAGTTGCCTCGCGAGCTATTGGTGTTGAGGCTTCGTGTCACAAGCTCATTGAGCCCCGACAGGGTGAGTGTTGAGTCGATTGAGCGTGAGTCGTTGTGGTTGTAAGAGAAGCGTGGACGAAAATCGAAGGTGTTGGCCGAGTCGGGTTTCCACTGTATTCGGAAGTCGGCACGCACGTTGTGTCCGCGGTCGCGGGAGTCGGTATAGCTTTCAGAGAATGATGTGGAGTCGGGAAAAAGATATTGACGATTTTGCGATTTCTGCGACTCAAGGTCGGTGTGGGAGTACATCACATCACCCCCCACGCGGAATATCTCCTTGTTTCCGATGTTGAAGTTAAGACCGAGGGTCTGTGAGGTGTTGATACCCTGGTCGCCTCCGAAACGCCTGAATCGGTTGCCGTTACCGTCGGTAAATCCCAGGTCGTTGGTGTTGTTGGCGCTCCCAAGGAATGTGAATTGGTTGTCGTTGTAGAAGCGGTTGACGTTGAATGTCGCTTGATATCGGTCGTCGGTGCCGTAGCCTGCCTCGGCGGTTCCAAACCAACCATTTTTCATGCCTTTCTTTACCGTGAGGTTGATCACTGTTTCGTCCTCGCCATCGTCAACGCCGGTCAGGCGGGCGAGATCGCTCTTGCGGTCAACCACCTGGAGCTTGTCAACCATGTTAACGGGTAGGTTCTTCGATGCCACTTTAGGGTCATCGCTGAAAAATTCCTTACCGTCAACGAGAATCTTGGTCACTTCCTTGCCATTGGCAGTGATTTTACCCTCGGAGTCTACCTCCACGCCCGGAAGTCGTTTAAGCAGATCCTCGACCACGGCGTTGGGCTGGGTCTTATATGTGTCGGCGTTGTATTCAATAGTGTCCTCCATCACTTTCACCGGGGTTTTCACTGCGGTGACTGATGCTTCCTTTAGCAAAATGGAGGAGTTTTGCATTGTGATGGGCTTGAGATTGATGTTTTGCTGCCCTACGGTGATTGGGGTAATCTGGGTTGCGTAGCCCACATAGGTTGAACGGATGGCGTACTTTCCACCCTTAACGTCGCTGAAGGTGAATTTTCCATCGAAGTCAGATGCTACGGCCTTTACCTGCGAGCTGTCGGGGAGATGCAGCAGGGCAACGGTGCCACCGATCATAGGTTGATTGTTTTCGTCTACGAGAGTTCCCTTGATCACTACAGCCCAGGCCGATAATGCGATAGTCAGGGGTAGAATCGCCAGGAATAGGATGCGTTTATTCATTATGTTGAAACGATTGGTATAATTTTTACGATAAATATGACGGTGCCATTTTAAAATGGTTTAGCAGTATTTTTGCTAAAAAAGTCTAATTTTGTTTATTATTTATTATGCGCAGGGCCGTGGCTATGCTCGTGGCGGTAAAGCTGATAGGTGTTGATGATGTTGTGCCATATGCTGTAGAATCCGCCCACCACGGCTGTTACCGGGGTTAAGAATGTATACCCCATCCATATGGCAAACACTGTGTTTTTTTGTCCCAATGCCTGTCCGGCTGTGACGGTGTCGGAGTAGATGGCCCCTATGCGGCGACCGAGCCAGAACTGTAATACGCAGCATATGGCAGAGACTACAACGAGCCATAGCTGAGTGTCGAGCGACACAGTGGAGTGTACCACCGAGCGGGTGCTCACGGCTATTGCCAGCGACAATGACACGGCCCATAGATAGAATGGGATGTCGGGATGCTTGATAAGCCGTGCGTGCACCCCGGGACTCAGATAGCGCACCAGCAGTGCCAGTGCCAGAGGCATCAACAGGATTGGAAATACCTGTCGCATGATCAGGAGCGATGCTGACAGCGTGGATATGGACGCATTGGGGTGAATGTAGGGTATGAGCAGAGGCACCGTTACCGATACGGCGAGATTGATAAGTATTAAATATGTGGTGATATGGTTTACATCACCCCCAAGCTTGCGTGTCACCACTGCCGATGCTGTGGCCGTGGGGCATATAAGGCACAGCATCGCTCCCTCGAGTACTACCCGCAATCCGCTATGCGGTAGCAGCATGAGCGTGCAACCAATGGCCGCGAATAGTCCGCATTGTACCATAAGGAGCCACAAGTGCCATCGGCACAGTTTGATATGCTTAAGGTCTACCTTGCAGAATGTGAGAAACAGCATGCAGAAAATCAGCGCCGGCTGCAGCGCATTGACAGCGCTTCGGGCCAGCATGTGGTGTCGCTCGAGTGCAGGTACGTTTATAAATATAAAGTAGGCTAAAACACCGGTGATCATCGCGATCACCAGCATCCAGTCGCGTGCAAATCTTTTCATCTTTTTTACCGCCGAGTTGTATCAGCGTATCTCGTAGGCGGGGATATCTACCAGTTTGATGCCGAATTTAAGGGCTGAATAGGGTAGGATGATGCCGCTTCCATTTGCACCATACCCTTGCTGGTAGGGTATGAGCACTTCGCACGAGTCGCCCACGTGCATATCTTCAAGGGCGATGGTCCAACCCTCGATCACGCCGTTTAATCCCACGCGATAAATAGAGTCGCCGTGAGCGGTGTTGTCGAATGATGAGTCGAATACGGTGCCATCGTAGAGCATCCCTATGTATTTCACATCGACAGTCGATGTGTACATGGGCGATAGATTGCCGGCGGTGAGCTTGCGGTCGTTGAAGTAGTGGATGAGCACGTAGGCGGCGGGATCCCAGTCGGGCACTATCTTAGTGTAGTAGCGCGAGCCGTCGGTGTCGATACTGTCGGCCATTCGGCTGAGCCAATCATTATTGGTGTTGCGCCAGTCGGTATAGTCTTTCCAGTTGTCATCATCCGAGCAGCTTATGGCCATGACTCCCATGATGGTAGCCAACAGGCAAAGTAAGGGGAATTTGCGCATCATCTGAATACTTTTGGAGCGTTTTGTGCGCCGGCTTCGGCGTTGAACGGCTCTTTGGGGTCAAAATTGAAAATACCGGCGAAAATCACGCCCGGGAATCGGCGGATTTTCACGTTGTAATTCTTCACGGCCTCGTTGTAGCGGGTGCGCTCGGTGGTTACGCGGTTTTCAGTGCCGGCGAGCTCATCCTGCATTTTTTGGAAGCTTTCAGGAAATTTGAAGTCGGGGTACGCCTCGTGCACCGCATTGATGTAAATCATATAAGCGTCGCTGACGCGCTCTTGCGCCTGCGCCTGCGCTATGGCCTCGGGAGTGCCGGGGGCGGGAGTGCCATATGCTTTGGCCGAGTCGAGGGCGTTGTTGAGATCCTGGTAGCCGGTGCGCATTTTCGTCACTTCGGCCATTCCGGCTTTTTCATTCTCAGTGGCTGCGTTCACTGTGGCCTCAAGGTTGGGGATGAGATCGGCGCGGCGTTGGTACTGGTTCTGCACGTTGGCCCAGGCCTGATTGGCCTGTTCGTCGAGCTCCACCATGCCGTTGTAGCTTGAACACCCCATGCCACAGATGATGAGGAGCACCAGTGCTACGATGCCGAGGGTGATATATGCGGGTTTGATATTCAAAATATTGGCGGTTTAAAGGGTGAATGATGTGAAGTTTAACCGAGCTTGCGGAGCAGAGTGTTGATGCTCACGCGGTCGTGGATGAGGCGGTGCAGATCGGCGATGTTAACGCGTGTCTGCTCCATAGAGTCGCGCTCGCGCAGGGTCACTGTGTTGTCCTCAAGTGTCTGGTGGTCAACAGTGATACAGAAGGGCGTACCTACTGCATCCTGGCGGCGATAGCGCTTGCCGATTGAGTCTTTTTCGTCGTAATGTGTTGCGAAGTCAAACTTGAGGTCATTGACAATCTCGCGGGCTTTTTCGGGCAGGTTGTCCTTGCGCACCAAGGGCATCACTGCGCATTTTACCGGAGCCAGGGGAGCCGGCAGGTGAAGCACCACGCGGGTCTCGCCATTGTCAAGCGCTTGCTCCTCGTAGCTTGAGCAAAGCACGCTCAGGAACATGCGGTCAACGCCGATTGAGGTTTCGATCACATAGGGGGTATAGCTCTCGTTGAGCTCGGGATCGAAGTATTGTATCTTTTTGCCTGAGAATTTCTCATGCTGCGAAAGGTCGAAGTTGGTGCGTGAGTGGATACCCTCCACCTCCTTGAAGCCGAAGGGCATCTCAAACTCGATGTCGGTAGCGGCGTTGGCGTAGTGGGCCAGCTTGTCGTGGTCGTGGTAGCGGTATTTCTCGTCGCCGAGGCCGAGGGCTTTGTGCCAGCGCAGGCGGGTCTCTTTCC
>CAZFEU010000067.1:0-7756 GCA_964517875.1 uncultured Muribaculaceae bacterium
GCTGGATAAACTCGTCGGCCTCGCGGCGAGAGCAGATTCCGGCGTTGGCCATGAATTTATTGAGGCGTATCTGCTCGTTGGGATCGGGTATAGGCATTTCATACTCGATGCGCTTGGGACGTGGCACGAAGCTCTTGCCGGGACGTCCGTTGAAGAAGTTCTGTGCGCCCTCCTGACGATTATTGTTGTAGCCGCCCTGGCGGTTGTTGTTATAGCCACCCTGGCGATTGTTGTTGTAACCTCCCTGGCGGTTGTTGTAGCCCCCTTGATGGTTGTTGTTATAGCCGCCCTGGCGGTTGTTGTTATAGCCACCCTGACGGTTATTGTTATAGCCACCCTGGCGATTGTTATTGTAACCTCCCTGGCGGTTGTTGTTATAGCCACCCTGATGGTTATTGTTATAGCCACCCTGGCGGTTGTAGCCGCCTTGGCGGGGCTGATACCCTCCCTGACGGTTGTAGCCTCCCTGACGGGGCTGGTAACCTCCTTGACGGGGCTGATAGCCACCTTCGTCGTTAAGTTGCGCAGTGTTGTCGACATTGGTTTCGCCGTCGGCATTTGACACCGGGGCAGTGTTATTGTATACAGGGCGCTGACGCTGCTGGTATCCTCCCTGATTGTAATTGTTGTAGCGATTATACCCGCCCTGGCGATTGTTGTTGTAGCCGCCCTGATTGTTATATCGGTTGTAGCCGCCCTGGCGCTGATAGCCTTGACGATGAGGCTGGTAGCCGTTCGGCTCTGAGTAATCTTCGGATGTGTGGTTGAAATCGTTGTTGTAGCTGCGCTCGCTACGCACTCCCTCGTTGTCGTCCGACACGGGCTGGGTGTCACCGATGCGTGGACGCTTAGGTTTCTTGTCGTTGATGTCCATAATGCTTGCTTAAGTTTTTTGTGAATGTTGATTAAGTCTTGCCTCTCGGCGATTACCTTAGATTTAAAGAAGTGTGGATGATTAGAATAGCTTTTTATTTTTAAATGAAAGATGTATGTTATAGTTGAACTGAATGAGAATTTTAAACTTTTTTTAACGCCATGTCGCTTCTGCCAGTGACTATGGGCGATGTATGTCCCGGTCTCAACAGCCCTGCCGGACTGCTTTGGTTTGGTGAGACAAAAGTAATCTATTTTATCAAATTTTCAAAAAAAATGCCGCTAACCTTTCACGAGATGCTTCAGACTTAGTCCTAAGTCATTGATCATGGCCTTGAAGGGGGTAATGACTGGTCTGAAAACCGTCTTGACCGTAGGTGTGAAAAGGGCTATACCCCCCTTGTGGCAGCGTACGTCCATGATGTCATCAAGGGTCACAGGCTCGCCGTCGATATGGGCCGGGCCGTCGGTCTGTCGGTAGATTACAGCTGATGGTGCCTTGAATGTATGGATCATGGTGTTGCGGTTGATAAATCCCATGAACATGTCAACCCCCAGCACAGCGGCATCGATCGGCGTACCAGCATGCACCACTGTCACGTCGAGCAGCCCATCGGTGATGGATGCCTCAGGTGCTATGTAAGCATTATTGCCATACTGCGAGGCGTTGCACACGGTCACCAGGAAGGCCTTCTCGGTGAGCACCCTCCCATTGGCCGATATGGTGTAGGTCTGCGGATGATATGAGATATATTCGCTGATGGCCGACCGTAAGTAGGTGAGCTTGCCGCGATGGCGCTGACGCGCAAATCGATGACTCACCGCTGCGTCAAACCCTACGCCGAACGTACAGAAGAACGGCTCGCCGTTGACTGTGCCGTAATCGGCCTTCACTATATGCTGCTCGGCCACAACCTGCAATGCGAGCTTCACATCGATGGGTATGCCAAGATGGCGCGCCAGCCCGTTGCCAGAGCCGCAGGGGATTATACCCATGGGCACACCGGTGTCGCACAATGCCAAAGCGGTCTCATTGATGGTGCCGTCACCGCCGGCTGCGATCACCCCATCATAACCCTCATCCACGGCCTTGCGCGCCA
This sequence comes from uncultured Muribaculaceae bacterium, assembly GCA_964517875.1. GTDB lineage: Bacteria > Bacteroidota > Bacteroidia > Bacteroidales > Muribaculaceae > JAJPXC01. The sequence continues at coordinate 1,974 of CAZFEU010000067.1, forward strand.
AGCGTGTGGCATCGCCGGCACATGTGGTGTAAGACACGTGCAGCTCATGGCCTGCGAGCACGCGGGCTGCAAGCTCGGCCAGGCCCGATTTGGTAGAGGTGCCTGATATCGGGTTGATTATCAGCTCCAGTCTCATAGCATCAGAAAATCTGCAACAACCGGTGACGGCGATGCTCGTTACGATAACGCGTACGGCTGGCCGCTGCCATTTTCATCACGCCGTCGAGTGTGGGCTCACATCCTATGGCCTCAAGCGCCCTGACCACTTCCGCATCGCCGAGCGACTCCTCGATACAGCGCAACACACGGCCCTGAGGCTCAAATATAAGAGCTCCCGAAATCTTCTCGATCATAAACTCACCAAGCGATGACTGCAACTGTGTGCTCCACTCCGGATGCCCCACCCAATCACGCACCTCAAGCAGGCGCACACTATTGTGATAGGCTTTGAGCAACCTTTTCCACTGCCGGGTCAAGGGTAAGTCGGCATCGGTGGAGTGGCAGTTGATATATCCCATGTAATCAGTCCAGGCTACCGTGCCTTCGTTGAGCATAGCAACCATATTGAAAAGCCGGTCGTCAGAGTCGTCATCGACAGTCATGTCGGCATTGCGCAAATACTCGCGACGATAGATACGTCCGTATTGATGTCCGGGGATGCCATCCCCACAAAGCATCGGGCACAGGATATCGTAAGTGTTCATCACCGGGCGGTCAAACACACGCCCGGGCTCAAACTGCTTGAATTTAAGCCAGCCATGGGTCGAAATCAAGCGCGAGCCCATCACCACCACATCGGCATCGGTGACCGACGCGCACTCCCACATCTTCTCGAGCGAGCGTGGGCCGAGCCTGTCATCGGGATTGACAAATCCTATATACTCTCCACAGGCCGCTGCGATGCCAAGCCTGCTTATGCGATATCGCCCTATAGGCTTGGAGGTTCTTATCCAGCGCACGCGGGGGTCGCTGGCACCCATCGAGCGTATCACCTCGGGAGTGCGGTCGCTCGACGAATCATCGATTATCAGCAACTCCCAGTGCATGAACGTCTGCGCCTGGAGCGACTTGATAGCCTTTATCATCAAGTCGGCATCATTGTAGGCCGCCATCACCATCGAGATCACAATGTCGCCCGACGAGGGCAAGAGCGGTCCGTGCGACCACTCCTTGCGCCGTTTGCGACGGCTGTTGAGCAGCTTGAGCGTATGCTTATCGGCCGGTCCAAGGCTATATTGCTTACCCTCGGCCTTCAGGCGCCTGATGGCGGGATCTGACGAGTTGAACATAGCGCCCTGCATTATGCAGCAGCGATATAGCGAGTGGAGCTTAAACAAAAAGTAGCACTCAGACTGGGGCACAAACTTGCTCAGCACGTCGATTGACTTTATCCATCCGCGGAAATTCATCACCTGCGGATAGTCGGGGCCGATGTCGCTCGACTCATAGATGTGCGCGCTCGTGTTGACATACACCTGGCCATCGCGAGGCAAGGTGGAGACAATCGTGATGAGCTGATGATGACGCGACGTCTCCTGATCACTTATACTGTCGGGCACCATGAAGAGCTCATGACGAAACAGCTTGCCGCCCACATTGTGGGCAAAATCATAATTGAGAAGCCCGTCGACAAACCGCGGCACGCTCAGGAGCCCCGAATAGTCGCCGCGAAGGGTGTAGGTGCCGCGCGAGGTGCTACGGGTGATTCCGGTCACCACCATCGACACCTCGTCGGTCATATGCGACGACAGCCACATGAATGCATCGGGAGTCAGCTTGTCGCCCGCATTGATAAATGTAATCCACCGCTTGGCCGATCTCTCCACACCAATCTCGCGGGCCATAGCCGCCGTGGTGCGCGGGATACTTATCGTAGTGATGCGCGGGTCTTGCTCTACCCAATACATGGCACGCTTGGCGGTGCTGTCGGTCGACCCATTGTCGACGATCACCATCTCCCACTCGCGCATATTCTGCGCAAGCACGGAATTTACCGTGGCATCGAGCACTGCCACAGCATCAGTGGCTATGAGAATCACACTTACCATATCAGCGCAAAATTACACCAAATTCCTCTAACGTTCAAAATATTTATTATTTTTGTGCCAAATTAACACCTACAATGCGCACACCTCAAGAACTTGACGGCGTAAGCCTGCTGGGCCAAAACGCCACAAAATACCCCACCGACTACTCCCCCGATGTGCTCGAAACTTTTGTAAACATGCACCCCGACAACGAGTACATCGTGACACTCAACTGCCCCGAATTCACATCGCTGTGCCCCAAAACCGGCCAGCCCGACTTCGCCACCATAGTGATTAGCTACATACCGCGCCAGCGCATGGTTGAGTCAAAGAGCCTGAAGCTATACCTGTTCAGCTTCCGCAACCACGGCGACTTCCACGAAGATTGCGTCAACATCATAATGAAAGACCTCATCAAACTCATGGACCCCAAATACATCGAGGTCACAGGGCTCTTCACTCCCCGTGGGGGCATCGCAATACACCCATTCGCCAACTACGGCGACCCACAGCACCAAGACCTCGTCAAAGCCCGCCTGGCCGCAAGGCTCGCCAGCGCCAACCCCTAATCCAATCAACTCATCATATACCAAAATATACCAAACAAGCCTTTAATCAACACCACCATGACCAACCCACACAGATACTGCGTGATAATGTGCGGTGGCATCGGCAGCCGATTCTGGCCCTACAGCCGCACCGCCCGACCCAAACAATTCATCGACTTCCTCGGCACCGGACGCTCGCTGCTACAGATGAGTTACGACCGCATACTACCCCTTGTGTCACCCTCCAACATCATCGTCGTAACCAACGAAAGCTACGCCGACCTCGTAAGGGAGCAGCTGCCCGACCTCGACCCCGACAACATACTCTTTGAGCCCGCCCGACGCAACACCGCACCCTGCGTGGCATGGGCCGCATGGCACATCGCCGCCCGCGACCCTCAGGCATCGATGATCGTGACCCCGAGCGACCACCTCATCACCCGCGAGCGCGAATTCGAGCAGAGCGTAGAGCAGGGATTCCGGTTTGTCGAGACCCACGATGCGCTCCTCACGATGGGCATCACACCCACACGCCCCGAAACCGGATACGGATACATACAGATCGGCGAAAACGTCACCGACAAAATCAGCAAAGTCAAGACATTCACCGAAAAACCCAACTTAGAACTCGCCAAAGTATTCCTCCAGTCAGGTGAATTCTTCTGGAACTCAGGCATATTCCTATGGCGCGCAAGCACCATACAGCAGGCATTCCGCCAACTCGCCCCCGACATCGCAGCCGTATTCGACCGCGGAGCAGCACAAATGGCATCACCGGCCGACGAACGCCAATTCATAGCACATGAATTCCCCGGATGCGTAAGCATATCGGTAGACTTCGCCATAATGGAAAAAGCCCCCAACGTCTACGTCGAAAAAGTAACATTCGGCTGGAACGACCTCGGCACATGGAGCGCGCTCTACGACAACTCACCCAAAAACCGCGAGGCCAACGTAACACAACGCTGCCAAGTGCTCACCTACAACGCCACCGGCAACATATTCGCCGTCAACGGCCAAAAACTCATCGTGGCCTCGGGCCTCAAAGACTACATCATAGCCGATGCCGGCGACGTGCTGCTGATATGCCCCCTGGCAGAAGAACAAAAGATAAAACAAATGGTCAACGACGCCAAGATGGCCTACGGCGACAAATATCAGTAAAACCACACCTCTTTCCCACAAAAAAATCTTAACTTCGCGAACTCATAATATTTCATCAACAACGCCAGTAACAACACAACGATGAAAAAACCACAGCTCGACGCACTCGACCGCACAATCCTAAGCATGCTCGCCGAAAACGCCCGCACACCCTACCTCGAAATAGCGCGCGTATCCAACGTATCAGGAGCAGCTATCCACCAACGCATCGCCAAGCTCACAGCAATCGGCGTAATCAAAGGCTCAGAATGCCTGATCGACCCCTCAGCAGTAGGCTACGACACCTGCGCATACATGGGATTCTACCTCAAAGAACCCGCGCACTTCAGCACCGTGATCGAGGAACTGCGCAAGATACCCGAAGTGGTGGAATGCCACTTCACTACCGGACAATACGACATATTCGTAAAACTATACGCCCGCAACAACGACCACCTGCTCCACCTGATACACACCAAGCTGCAGAAACTCGGGCTGGCACGCACCGAATCACTGATTTCATTCAAAGAAGTATTCAAACGCCAAGTGCCCATCTCAGCCGAAGACTGACATACCCCCAGCACTCACCCCACAATGGGTGCATCTCCACACCCGGCGATGCACCCATTATTGCATACCCTCACACCAAAACACCACAAAATCGCCAATCACCCACCATAAATTGCGCAAAAAACACTAAATTCGCGACAATATACACCCACAAATGAGAACTGTCACATACAACGGGCTCACATTCAAGCCCTACATCGAGAGAGCACAAATCGACACTCGCATCAGCGAGCTCGCCGCCACAATCAGCAAAGACTGCGAAGGCAAGCTACCACTCATAGTATGCGTCCTCAACGGAGCATTCCCCTTTGCCGCCGACCTGTTTCGCGCACTCGACATCGACGCCGAAATCACATTCATACGCCTTAAAAGCTACGAAGGCACCGACACAACAGGCGTAGTCAAGGAAGTGCTCGGCCTAAAAGAAGACATCAAAGGACGCACAGTAATCATAGTAGAAGATATCGTCGACACCGGCCACACAATACACCGCCTTATCAACGACCTCAAAGCCAAGCAACCAGCCGAGCTCAAGATCGCCACGCTGCTGTTCAAACCCTCAGCCCTCGAGTGCGACGTAAAGCCCGACTACGTAGGATTTGAAATCCCCAAGAAATTTATCATCGGATTCGGCCTCGACCTCGACGGCCTCGGCCGAAACCTCAACGACATATACGTATTAGCCAACGACGACGAATGTTAAACCTCGTAATCTTTGGAGCCCCCGGCAGCGGTAAAGGCACACAAAGCGAGCGCCTCATAGAGGAATACGGACTCCACCACATATCCACCGGCGAAGTGCTGCGCGACCACATAGCACGCGGCACCGAACTGGGCAAAATCGCCGACTCATACATCTCAAAGGGACAACTCATCCCCGACGAGCTGATGATCGACATACTCTCACACATACTCGACGAAGAACCCGCCGCACAGAAAGGAGTGATATTCGACGGATTTCCCCGCACCATCAACCAAGCCAAAGCCCTCAACCGAATGCTCGCATCGCGCGGCTCCAAAGTGCACGCAGTAGTAGGCCTCGAAGTCAACGACGACGAACTCGTAGACCGACTCATCAAGCGCGGACAGCAATCAGGCCGAGCCGACGACAACCTCGACACCATCAAGCAGCGCCTTCACGTATACCACAACCAGACGCAACCCCTGATGGACTTCTACAAACACGAAGGAAAATACCACTCAATCCACGGCTCAGGCTCAATCGACTCAATATTCAACTCCATCAAGACATCGCTCAACCGGGCACTACCTGCAGCCGACGACTCACCCACCGCAAAACATTAGCACAATATCAACCAGGCATTTACGGGCTACAAGCTAATTAATTTGCCATAAGGCGAAAAATAATATTTGGCAGATTAAAAAAACATCACTATATTTGCACCCACAAACGCCAAAGCCCAGCGCCGCGGCACACATATCGGTCCTATAGCTCAGTTGGTTAGAGCACCTGACTCATAATCAGGGAGTCCTT
>CAZFEU010000068.1:0-7243 GCA_964517875.1 uncultured Muribaculaceae bacterium
GGGCGGCAAAGAAGTTGTCGGTATAAGGCACTGCCTTGTCCAGGCATTTCTTAACCAGGTCGGGGTAGTTCTTTACGGCCTCGGAGAATGAGCAGAATATTATGCCGCGCTCTGCGAGCACCTCCTTGTGTGTGGTTTTTACCGATACTGAGTCCATCACTGCATCGACAGCCATTCCGCTAAGCTGGGCGCGCTCGTTCAGGGGTATGCCCAGGCGGTCAAAGGTCTTGATTAGCTCGGGGTCAACTTCCGATTCATCCTTCGGCCCTTCCTTTTTGGGGGCTGCGAAGTAGCTAATGGCTTGGTAGTCGATCGGGGGTATGTCGAGATGGGCCCAGTCGGGCATCTTCAGGGTGAGCCAATGGCGGAAGGCTTTGAGTCGGAATTCCAGGAGCCATTCGGGTTCTTCCTTTTTATGCGATATAAGGCGTATCACGTCCTCGTTGAGGCCGCGGGGTATGATGTCGGTGTCGATGTCGCTGACAAAGCCGTATTTATAGTCGCCTGATGTTACCTCCTGTATCACCTGGCGCGAGTCATCGTTGCCTGCCAGCGGACATTGGTTGTTTTTGGCTTGTTCCATTATGGCGATTTTGGTCATCTTGAATTGATAACGTCATTTATGCATGAATAGTTGGCGGGGCGACTCGCTTCCGAGGATATCGGGGGCGAAATCGAGCATCGACCTCACGGCCCGTCCGTCGTTGAGTTTCCCTTTGTTGGCAAGGCTGTCGTTCGGGTGTGCCATCTGCCAAATATTCATCAGTAGAGAGAGCGCTAATAACCAGCTGAATAGAGAGAAAAGCATGCCTGCCACGCGGTCGACCACACTCATGCACATCACGCTGGCTATAGTTCGCAACATGCGCGACAGGAATACGATTGTGGTGAATACCACTGCGAAAATGATGATGTTGGCCACCATCGAGTCGATGTAGGCATCGGCAGTGCTCCCTTTTTCAGCGTTGGTGAGATGCCCTATGAGCGATGCCACCGGATCGCCCAAAAGGCGGCATGCCACTATGCCTCCCGCAATGCCCCCCACGATGCCAAGCTGGGCTATCAGCCCTTTCCATATTCCGAACAATATTGATGCGGCAAATACGGCTACTATCAGTAAATCAATGCTTGACATCGATCAGCTTTTTGGTTGATATGGGGTGCGTGGGCTAAGGCTTTAAGCGTAGTAGAGTGTGCCCTGACCTATCTGACGGGCGGCATCCTCGCCCAGCGAGTTGGCGATGATGGCCAAGGCAAATGGTATTGCCGACGATGGGCCGTTGGCGGTAATGATTGTGTCGGTGGCTACTACGCGTCGGCCGGTGTCCCAGGTGGTGCGGTCAAGCCCGGCTTCGCATCCGGGGTAGCAGGTGGCGGTGAGTCCGTCAAGGATGCCTAAGGGGTATAGCACCATGGCGGGTGCGGCGCAGATGGCTGCGATCTTGCTCTTGCCGGCTTTGAGGTTGTCGACGATGAGTTTGCCCAGTGGTTGATATGAGCCTAAGGTGGCTGAGCCCGGGAGTCCGCCGGGACATATAAGCCACTCGGCTTCTACTTGGGCGGGAAGTTCCTCGAAAAGCATCTCGGCAGTGGTTGGTACGCCGTGAGCTCCGGTGACGGTGGTCGAGCCTGTTACTGAGACTGTGACTACAATCATGCCTGCGCGGCGCAGCAGGTCGATAGTGCCAAGGGCTTCGATCTCTTCAAAACCGTCGGCGAGGAATATGTACGAAGGGTTCATAAATTTGTGGTTGTGAGGGAATATGGTTAAGATAGGCGGCGCATCAGATGGTGATTCGGCGCGTGATGGGCCCGGCTTTGAGTATGTATATGCCACGCGAGGCTACATGGAGCCTGAAGGTGCCAGCCGGTAGCGAATCTTGGCTGATGAGCTGCCCGAGGATTGAGTATATTTTAATGGTGATGGGGCGTGTGGTGTTGACGTAAATCCATCCTTCGCTCACCACTATTTCAGGCCCGTCGTTATCCACCTGCGAGCGGTCGGCCGAAGCCGGCACGCGGTCGGTTTCTTCCCATGCGCTGGCATTCCAGCCGATGGCTGAAATCAGGATGATCGCTAATGTGGTCAAAAGTCGCTGCATGGCGTGTATAATCGGGTGGATATATTCGTGGCAAAAATAGTGATTCTCGCCCAAAACCACAACACTTTTAACTCACAAATTATGGCAGTCGCCCCAAAATATCATCTATATATCACAGCGGGGTGATAAGACGGGCGGCATAGTGGTTGGCGATCATATCTCTGCCCGGAGGGCTTTCCTCTATGTTGTGCGGACACACGGGCCGCGTGTCCCTGCTGATCAGTCATTAGAGTAGTGCCACACAGGCACATCAGCTCCAATAGCCTCACATCCACAAGCCAGCCCGCTGCGCTCGCAGTCATGTGGTTATATAGAGTGAAGCCCTGCGGGCAATTTGCGTAGACTAATCATTTTGATGCGGTTGCCTTGTAATACATATGGATTTTTTGGATTGTGTTAGGGAGAAAGTGTATATTTGTAACGATGAAAAGAATTTTGTCATATCTGGTCTCCGTAATCAGTCCATTATAAAATTTAATCCTTCCGGTCAATTACTGCATAAATAATAATCTATTATTATTTGTATGTCATTTGTGAAAAAGAAATATCAAAAATATCTCCTTAATATTGTCTAATATTGTCTCATATTTATACATCTTCATGGGCTTTTCATATATAATTTGGTATATTGCATATCATATTCGTATAGCAAACAAGCCTTTGGGGTGGGCCTTAGTTCTATTCTATACAGTGTTGTGGTTCACGACTTATTCAATTATAAATCATATTTTTATAAATAAAATAATTTCAAATAAATTATTAATAATTATTGAAGCATTACTATTGACCGCCATGCTGACGTTAGTAATTAGTGATGGAATGTATGAGCAATACCTGCACCTCCAATGGCTCCATGAAACCATGGATAATACCGGAATAAATCATGGGCCTAAAACATTAGTTCCACAACCATCCTTGTTACCAATATTCAGATAGATGAAAAACCTTGTAGTATCTTTTTTCCTAATAATTAGTGTTATTGGGTGTAACTCACTAATGAGGAGTCAAAGTTGTGATGTTATAAGCAATTTTAGTGATTCTATAACTGACTTGATTAATAATAAAGAAATTCTATATTATACAAGGGGAAACTATGGGCATGTTTGGTCGTTAGCCCTTTCTGAAAAGGGTCATTATATAGTGGTTTCTGGTAATACGCGAAATAATGATTATCGTATTGATACCATATCTATACATGAACCGGTACTGAAATGGGGGTTAGATACTATGGAGTTGTATTGTCAAAAAATGATGCCGGTACCGCGTTCTTATTATTGGCCATTTCATACGCGATTGATTTTGTTATCAGATAAAAAAGAAATAATCTTTGACTGTACTGACACTGATACTTATAGCGGTACAGACAGCGTAACTTTTAATAAAAAATTAAATGAGCTTAAGTATTTAATGTACTGGCTGGCATCACCGATAGAGAATCAGAAAAAACTCCCTAATCCGCTGTAAACTTTTTTTCAAGATCACCAGCCAATAACAGTAAACATGCCAAATAGAGTCAGCCTTTTTCAGAACCGGATAATGAATGCGCCTACCTATTTGACCTAATTCACCCCACATCTCGCACAATGAAATACCTGTTATTTTTAATCCTATTAATCATCTACTGTGCTAAAGGCTCCTGCTCCAATGGATTTATGAGTGAGACAGAGAGGATTATCGACTTTTGTGAAGTTAGTAATAACAATATAGACTACATTAGTTATGAATTCGGATTTTCAAAGATTATTTCGGTGTATATCGTAAAAAATGATGCGCAGGTAGATGTGTACTTTTCAGATGGTAATAAGGTAAACTTTTCGACAACGTGCGATATTTCGCCTATTTTAAATTGGGCTTTTGAAAAAGCTCCAAATGAATTATCATCAGTACGATTCGTCGAGTGTAAAAAATACGAACCACTTTACTACAAATTAACCATAGTGGTTAATGGTTCTCCAACTATAATTGATTCTTCTTCAATGCAAATTATAGGAAACGAAGCCGTAGTAGAAAGAATTGAAGAGTTAAAGAGATTTATCATTAGTTTATGGATAGATTCTTTGGAATCGCAAATTAAGAATAGCTCAAAACATCTTTCAAGATCCGCAAGCATAACCAGTTCCATTCTTACGAAAGGAAACGTCTCATCCATCACTCCCGGGGGGGATATAAAACAATTGCCACCCACTTGGTTAATGACTTTCATTATGAGGTATTGTGGGTCGTCTTCGTCGCCACACTAAAGGCCACAATCTACTCGCTCGTGACAAACTTCAGGTCGGCAACTGCGAAATCGCTGCGGGGAATATTGGAGCAGCACATGTTGAAATAAACGTTGAAATGTGTTGTGGGCGATGGGGATGGGGGCAACGCCGGTTGGGATGCTGCAATGCACAAAGAGCCGCAGACGTTGTGGTGGTCTGCGGCTGTATGTCGTTGGGGGTGATGGGCTGGTTATTCTCCCTGGCCTTCGCCGTTGTCGGCTTGTTGCTGTGTGTTGTCGTCGGCCTGAGCGCCGTTGTCAGCTTGCTGCTGAGCGTCGTTCTGCTGGCCGGCCTGGTCCTTGGGTGCCTGTTGAACCGGGGCAGGCTGCTCTACAGGAGCTTTAACGCGTGAGCCTGAAGCGGGTGCCTTGGGCATTACGAACACTGAAATTACAGCGAGCACGGCAACTATGGCTGCCAGTACCCAGGTTGTCTTTTCGATGAAGTCGTTGGTGTGGCGCACACCCATGATCTGATTGGCGCCAGAGAAGCCTGAGGCTAAGCCGCCTCCCTTTGATTTCTGCACGAGTACCACGCCGATTAGCAGTATTGCTACGATGACGGTGAGTACAATTACAAGTGTATACATATTTTATTATTGTAGATTGTTTTGCGTTGTGCGCTTGTCGATGTGACGTTGGTTTATAATCAGTTTTTGTAGAAAACGTAATTGGTCTGCAAAGTAAATACTTTTTTCCGGATTATTCAAACTTATGGCGCGTAATATTTCAAAAGCACGGTCGTAACGGTGCTGCTGTATGTATGCGCGTGCCAGCCCCTCGGTGAGCGATGCATCGACGGGCAGGTCGGCCGGGGCCTGCGTCTTGTGGCGTGGTTTGGCTTCGCCGGTCGGTGCGGCTTCGTGCGCAACTGCTTGGGTGTCGGACGGTTGTGGTGTTGGCTCTTGCGCTTCTGGGTGCTTCGGGGCGGTAGCTGGTGGAGGAGTGTTTTTGAGGATGAAAGCGTTGATGCGGTCGTCCTGGCTCCCGGGGGTAGCTTCGCCCGGGGTGGGGATGTCGGATGCTTCCTGCCGCTCGAGGGTCTGTGCGTAGTCGGGTGTTGGATTGAATATGAGTCGCTCGAGCAGGGCGTCTTCTTCGGGCGACTGATGGCCATAGGTGGCGATGAAGCGGTCAATGGCCTCGTCGGTATTGGCCGTTGGAGCCGGGGTGGCCGAGGGGTATATGCCCGCCATGCTGGCGGCTTCGGGTGATATCTGCTCCAGCAGTGCCTGCGGGTCGGGAGTGTTGAGCCTGAGCCTAAAGCCTATGGCCTGTAGGCGCTCGAGTGGTATGTGCGATGTGTCACGGCTCATGAGCATAATGGCCGGAGCGGTGTAGTAGGGGTAAGCCTCGGCCATAGCATCGACCCAGTCGGGGTCAACGGGCTCTTGCGGATGGTTTTCGTAATAGTGGAGACGGTCAATGAGTTCCATAGGGTTTACCAGTTGCCAAGGGTGGCGTTGAAAATTAGGTCGACAAGGTCTTTGGATATCTCCTCGCAGAGCTGATCCTGCACGTCGGTAAGCATTTCGGAGGAGTCGAAGTCGCGGTAAGCCGAAAATGATTGGTCTACATCTTTCCCCTCCTGGCGGGTGTCGGTGTATTTTACTCGCACGGTGATTGACAGTCGGGTTTTCGAGGCGTAGCCGTCCTCGGCCACGGCTTGTGGCGAGAGGTTGTAGCCGGTAATTTCTCCCTCGAGTTGAAGGTCGCTCGAGCCGTCGACCACTTGCAGGCGTGTGTTGCGAGTGATGTAGTCGAGAAGCTGATTCTCAAATGTCTGCTGGAGCGGTGGGTACACCAGCGCCGCGCGTATCGGGAATTCTGCCACATTAATGGTGTGGTATATGTTGTAGTCGAGTGCGGCGCCATTGAATTTGTAGCTTATGCGGCAGCTCGACAGGCACACTGGTAGCAGCATCAGCAGTATGAGTGCGCGCGTCCATCGGTGTACAGCGTGGTGTAGGGTCATCGTTGAGGGTGATTATTCGAGTCCGTATTCTTTGATTTTGCGGTATAGTGTTCGCTCGGATATGTTGAGCTCGCGTGCGGTGAGTTTGCGTCGGCCGCCGTTGCGCTCCAGGGAGCGGCGTATGGTTTCGCGTTCGGTGTCCTCAAGGGTCATTGACGCGGGGGCCTCGTGCGGTGTGGTGCCGTCGGGGGTGATGATGGCCGATGCCGTAGGAATGTAGGGTACTATCGAGCGCACCTCAGTGACGGGTTGGTGGGCGGTTTCGTCGGTATGGGGTGCGAGGGCCTGGGGGCCATCAAGCCGGCGGCGCAGCGTGTCGATTTCGCGTTGAAGTCGGAATATCATATTGAACAGCAGCTCGCGCTCTGATTCATATGAGTGGACGTTGATTGAGCCGTGGTCGCCGTGGTGGTGCAGCACCGCGGGAGAGTAGACGGTGGCATCGGCGGGTATGTATTGCCTTACGACGCTTTCATCGACCTGGTGGCCGGCTTCAAATAGCGAAATCTGATCAACCACATTTTTGAGCTGACGTACATTCCCAGGCCAGCGGTAGGTGGTGAGCAGATGTCGTGCCGATTCGTCGAAGGTGATGGCCGGTGTGCGGTAGCGCTCGGCGAAGTCGGCGCTGAATTTGCGGGCCAGCAGCAGCACGTCGTTGCCGCGGTCGCGCAGCGGGGGGATATTGATTACCACTGTTGACAGACGGTAATACAGATCTTCGCGAAACCGCCCCTGCTCCACGGCTTTCACCAGGTCGACATTGGTGGCGGCTACCACGCGGATATTGGTGCGTTGCACTGTCGATGAGCCTACCTTGATGAATTCGCCGCTTTCGAGCACGCGCAGCAGGCGTGCCTGGGTGGTGAGGGGTAGCTCGGCCACTTCGTCGAGGAATATGGTGCC
>CAZFEU010000069.1:0-7109 GCA_964517875.1 uncultured Muribaculaceae bacterium
TGTTGCCGAGCTTGGTCTTGGTCTGACCCTCAAACTGCGGCTCCATCACCTTCACCGACACCACGGCTGTGAGCCCTTCGCGGAAGTCGTCACTGGCGATTTCTACCTTGGCCTTCTCCAATAGCTTGTTGTCGTCGGCATATTTCTTGAGGGTTGAGGTCAAGCCGCGACGGAATCCGGTGAGGTGGGTGCCACCCTCGATGGTGTTGATATTGTTGACGAATGAGTATACGTTTTCGTTATAAGTGTTGTTGTAGGTCATGGCTACCTCCACCGGTATGCCCGAGCGCTCGGTGTTGAGGTGGATTACATCGTGTATCAGTGACTCTTTGTTAGAGTCGATGTATTCCACAAACTCACTGAGGCCATTGGCCGAGTAGAATACTTCGCGGCGGGGATTGCCCTCTGCGTCACGGTTGCGCATATCGGTGAGCGACAAGGTGATGCCGGCATTGAGAAATGCCAGGTCGCGCAGACGGTTGGCCAGTGTGGAGTAGTCGTACTCGGTGACGGTGAATATCGACGAGTCGGGCTTGAAGGTGATGCTCGTCCCGGTGCGCTGGCTCTCACCTACGATTCGAAGCTCAGTGGTGGGTTTGCCGCACGAATACTCCTGCACGTAAGCCTTGCCGTTGCGGTGCACCTCAGCGCGTAGATAGGTTGACAGTGCGTTGACACACGACACGCCCACACCGTGGAGACCTCCCGATACCTTGTACGAACCCTTATCAAACTTACCTCCGGCATGCAGCACAGTGAGAACTACCTCAAGGGCGCTCTTATGCTCCTTCTCGTGCATGTCCACGGGGATGCCGCGGCCATTGTCGACCACGGTGATTGAGTTGTCTTCGTTGATGGTCACATCGATATGCGTGGCATAGCCGGCGAGGGCTTCGTCAATAGAGTTATCAACCACCTCATATACAAGGTGATGCAAACCCTTTACCGAAATGTCGCCTATATACATCGCCGGGCGCTTGCGCACGGCCTCAAGGCCCTCAAGCACCTGAATATTACTCGCACTGTATTCTTCTCTTTCTGCCATATTTATTTTTTCTTTCAATTTCTAATTTTCAGTGGGTAATGCGTATTTTACCCCCTTTTTTAACTCCACAAAATTACAAAATTTTTTCATTTCCCACAACCCCAAATTCCCATAACTATTCAGCTATCCAATTGATGCGGACGCACGAACCGTGCGTCCATACAATTAGCTGATATATTGACAATTGATGGCGGTGTGGATCAATGGGCTTCGAGCCAATTGGCACCTACGCCCGACGATACTTCGAGCGGTACAAGGCCTGTGTAGGCTTGCGACATGCACCGTGTCACAATCTCCTGCACCTGTGGGAGTTCATCAGGCACCACATCGAATATCAACTCATCATGCACCTGCATTATCATCTTGGTAGCGAGCTGCTTATGGCGAAGCTCGCGCCACACGTCAATCATGGCGCGCTTGATGATGTCGGCTGCACTCCCCTGTAATGGGGCATTGACGGCATTGCGCTCGGCATAGCCGCGCACCACGGCGTTGCGCGAATTGATTTCGGGCAGGAAACGCTTTCGTCCCATCACGGTGGTGACATATCCGCGTTCACGGGCCTCTCTGACACATCGGTCGAGATATTCGCGCACCCCCGGGTAGCTGCTGAAGTAATTATCAATTAGCTGCTTGGCCTCTCCACGAGGTATACCGAGACGCTCCGACAACCCAAAGGCCGAGATGCCGTAAATTATACCGAAATTAGCGGTTTTGGCATTGCGGCGCTGATCGGCTGTAACATTTTCGAGGGGTATATGGTAGACCTTGGCGGCGGTCTCGCTGTGGAAATCCTCGCCCGAGAGGAATGCGCCCACCATATCCTCGTCGCGGCTCAAATCAGCCATTAGGCGGAGCTCGATTTGTGAGTAGTCGGCCGACAGAAAAAGATGTCCGGGGTCGGCGATAAATGCCCGGCGTATATCGCGGCCGTCGTCGGTGCGTATGGGGATGTTCTGCAAGTTGGGATTAGTCGATGAAATTCGGCCGGTAGCCGTGACAGTCTGGTTATATGTGGTGTGTATCTTGCCTGTGCGGGGATTGATAAGCTCGGGGAGGGCGTTGATATAAGTGGTGAGCAGCTTGCGAAGCCGTCTCACCTTTAGTATCAGGTCGACTATGGGGTGGAATGGAGCATATTTTTCGAGAATATCCTCGGTGGTGGAGTAGGCTCCCTTCTTGGTGCGTTTGGCCTTAGGGTCAAGCCGCATACGCCCGAAGAGTATCTCACCCACCTGCGAGGGGGAAGCTATGTTGAACGTCTCGCCGGCCAGTTCGTACACCTGCTGTTCCATCTGGCGAAGGCGCTCGGTGAGCTGCGACGACAGCTGGTGAAGCTCCGACACATCAATCCGGGCTCCAGTCCACTCCATATCGGCAAGCACCGGCACAAGGGGAATCTCAATGTCGGTGAACAGGGGCCATAGCTCCTGACCTCGCAGCTCATCGGTAAGTGCAGGACCCAGACGCAATACGAAGTCGGCCTGCTGTGATAGTGTCAGCTCGGTGTCGAGCGACTGGAAGTTGAGATAGGCCGAAGCCACAAGGTGCAAGGCGTGTCGCATCTCCGGCTGCAGCAGGTAATGGGCCACTGCTGTGTCGAAGTAAGGGGCGGTCCACTCTACGCCCTCGCGGCGCAGTATAAGCATATCGCGCTTCACGTCGTGCGACAGCACCGTGTTATGGCCGGTAAAGATTGGTGTGAGTTGAGCCATAAACTCCCTGCGGGCCGATGTCTCGACGGGCACTGTAAAGAAGTGAGCGTCACCCTCGGCATAGGCAATGGCTATCGCTACCCAGCGGGCGGTCATAGCCTCAGCCCCATCGGCGCTAATGGCTATTGCTATATTCGGGTATTGAAGGGCTTTCTCAACAACCTGGCTCAACGGAATAGCCGATGGGGTATCGGAAATCGAGGGAATGGCTTCGGATGTAATGTCGCCCGGCATGTCGAAAAGCGAGGGTTGGGAGTCGGCTGCTCCCTGCACCGGGGATGTATGTGGGGTAGATATCACCTCACTGCCGTTGTCAGCGGCGGTGAGACGGCGTGCAAGGGTGCGGAATTCGAACTGTGAGAATATGTCAAGAAGTTCGGCAATTATGGGCTCGCGTCGTTCGAGTGAGCTGATCGTTACATCAATCGGCACATCGGTGCGAATCGTGGCAAGCACTTTCGACAGTCGTATCATGTCAACGTTTTCAGCCACCTTGCGCTGCAGTGCGCCCTTGAGCTTGTCGAGATTGTCGAGCAGGTTCTCCACGGAGCCCCATTCGGCTATGAGCTTTTGGGCTGTCTTTTCCCCTACTCCGGGGCAACCGGGGATATTGTCGATAGAGTCACCTTCAAGTGCCAGCAAATCTATTACCTGGTGGGGTGATTCAATGCCGTAGCGCTCGCACACTTCGCGAGGGCCGCGTATCTCAAACCCCTGCCCCTTAAGCGCCGGGCGATACATCAGCACCTTGTCGGTGACGAGCTGCCCGTAGTCCTTGTCTGGGGTCATCATATAGGTGGTGTATCCATCGGCCTGAGCTACCCGCGAGAGTGTGCCGATTATATCATCGGCCTCATATTCGGGATTTTCAACGATGGGGATGCGGTAGGCCTGGAGTATGCGCTTGATCCATGGCACCGACTGTGTGATATCCTCAGGCTGTGCGTCGCGGTTGGCCTTGTACTGGTCGTAGAGCTCGTGGCGGAAAGTATGTCCACCTTTAGGGTCGAAACATACCGCTATGTGGGTGGGGTTCTCCTTGCGAAGAATCTCGTCAAGAGTATTGCAGAAGCCGAAAATGGCCGATGTATTGAACCCCTTGGTGGTGAAGTGGGGCGAACGGATCAGAGCGTAATAGGCTCGGTAGATCAATGCGTAGGCATCAAGGAGGAATAGCTTTTTCTGTTGCATTACACAGTAACCTGTTGTGTTGTGGTTAATGACTTTAACTTGTGATGATGTCGGCGGCGCGGGAGGCTGCTCCGGCAGGGCCCAGGATCTCACGCATCCTGGAGTATCCGTCGAGTTGACGCTGGTGGCCTGGTGCTCCGGGGAGCACTTCGCGCAGCTGCGACGCCACCAGCTCGGGAGTGCATAGGTGCAGCAATGCTTCATGCACTATTGGCTGGCCGGTGATGAGGTTGGGGAGCGACACAAATGGCACGGAAAGGATGCGCTTAAACAAGTTGTAACTTAGCTTTGAGCCGTTGGCACGATAGCACACCACCTGCGGTGTGCCCGCAAGCGCGCACTCCAGCGTGGCGGTGCCTGATGTGACCAGAGCGGCTGCGGCCTGAGCCATCAGCTCAAAAGTGCGCCCTGTCACCACGGGGTATGTGGTATATTGGCCATACAACTCGGGTGCGATGCCTGGAGCTCCGGCCACTATCACCTCATAATCGGAGAATTGGCGGGCTACGGCATCCATAATCGGCAGATTGTTGCGTATCTCACCCACCCGGCTTCCGGGCACGAGAAGCAACATATGTCGCCGCTGCCTGAGCTGAGGGGATAGCTCCTGAAGGCGGCGATCGATTTCCTCTACCGATGGGTTGCCGACGTAGGTGGCCTCAAAGCCATGCCTTGCATACCACTCAGGCTCAAATGGGAGTATCGACAACACACGGCTCACGTAGCGGCGTATCTTCTTGATGCGCCACGACTTCCAAGCCCATATCTTGGGTGATATGTAGTAGTCCACCCTTATTCCGCGCCGGTGGGCGTATTTAGCTAATTTAAGATTGAACGATGGGTAATCGACGAGCACCACCCTGTCGGGAGCCGACTCGCTGATGCCCTGCTTTGCCCGCTTGAGGTTGCCGAATATCTTCGACAGGTTGCGCAGCACTTCGGAGAAACCCATATATGCCATGTCGCGGTAATGTATCAGGGGCTTTACCCCTGCGGCCTTCTCCATAAGGTCGCCGCCTAGCATGGCAAACTCCGCCTGTGGGTCGCGGCTCCTGATCTGTTCAATCAGCTGCGAAGCGTGCAGGTCGCCTGATGCCTCACCGGCAGCAATGAAGTATCTCATCAGCTAAAGAATATATAGGCGGCAAATATCCCGGCTATCGAACCGGTAACATCGGCCAGCAGGGCATAACCCACGGCGTAGCGCGTGCGTGTCACCCCTACCGAGCCAAAGTAAACAGCCAGTACGTAGAACATTGTATCGGTGGAGCCTTGAATCGCTGCCGACACCTTCGACACAAACGCATCGGCTCCATAGGTGCTCATCAAGTCGACCATCATGCCGCGTGATCCTGAGCCGCTGAGTGGTTTCATCAGCGCCGTGGGGAGTGCGCCCACCCACTCCGAGTCCATGCCAAGGGCCGACACACCCTGCTCCATGGCGTGGGTGATGACATCCATGGCCCCTGAGGCGCGAAACATGCCGATGGCCACCAGGATGGCCACCAGATAGGGTATAATCATCACGGCAGTCTTAAAGCCCTCCTTAGCTCCTTCGATAAACGCATCGTACATGTTGACGCGCTTTCTCAAGCCGGCCACGATAAAAGCCACGATAACGGTAAATAGCAAGAAATTAGCTATAAATCCTGAGTAAATCTGCACAGCCTCCTGTGGCATGGTGGAGAAAAACCATACCATAGAGCCTATAACAGCGGCAAGTCCGCCGAGCCACGCCAGCAGCACGGGGTCGGTGAGGCGTATGCGCTGCTTGATGCACAGCGCCACGATACCCACCAGGGTGGCTATGAAGGTGGCCAGCAATATCGGCATAAACACGTCGGTAGGATTAGCTGCTCCGGCTTGCGCACGATACATCATAATCGAAATCGGTATCAGGCATAGCCCCGAAGCGTTGAGCACCAGAAACATAATCATGGCGTCGGTGGCCGTATCCTTTTCCTTGTTGAGCTCCTGAAGCTCCTGCATGGCCTTGAGTCCAAGAGGTGTGGCGGCATTGTCGAGACCGAGCATGTTGGCCGACACGTTCATGAAAATCGACCCCATGGCCGGATGCCCCTTCGGAACGCCGGGAAACAACCTGCAGAACAGCGGGCTCACGAGCCTGCCCATGGTAGAAATCACACCTCCGCGTTCACCTATCTTCATCAGTCCCAGCCACAACGCCAGCACTCCGGTGAGTCCTATCGATATTTCAAATGCCGTGCCCGCCGATGTGAATGATGCCGACATGATGTCGGTCCACACCTGAAGGTCGCCGGTGAAGATGGTCTTGCCAAGTGCTACCGCGAATGCTATCAGGAAAAAAGCTATCCAGATGTAATTCAGCATAATGTGTGAGTCTGAGACATTGGGGGTTAGTTCACCTTTCTGAGCACCATGGCCGAGCGTGCCGGCAGGTAGAGCTTCAACCACTCTACGCCGTTGGGCGTGTAGAGCGGATCGGCGATTGTGAGGTGTTCTACCTTCTCGTCAATATTGCCGAAGCCTCCGAATGCAGGGCTGTCGGTCGATAGCACCACGTCGTATTTACCTATGGGAGCCAGAAGTCCGTAATCGTCGAAAGAGCGATCGGGCGAAAAGTTGAACACAAATACCAGTTCGCCGCGCTTGAACGCCAAAATCTGGTCGTCGTCCTTATCCCACAGCTTCTCCACCGGGAGCGACTGGAAGTTGCCCACCTCCGACACAAGCTTGATCATGGCATTGTCAAAAGCGTTGAGAAAGCGGTATTGCAAGTCTTCGCGGTCGACCAGGTCCCACTGGCGGCGTGCATATTTATAGCTCCAGCCATTACCCTCGCGTGGGAAGTCAATCCATTCGGGATGCCCGAACTCATTGCCCATGAAGTTGAGATAGCCGCCATTGATTGTGGCAAGTGTCACAAGGCGTATCATCTTGTGCAAGGCTATGCCGCGCGACACTGCCATAGAGTTGTCGCCCACCATCATGTGCCAGTACATCTGGTCGTCAATCAGGCGGAATATCACGGTCTTATCTCCCACCAGTGCCTGGTCGTGGCTCTCCACATAGCTTATGGTTTTCTCGTCGGCGCGGCGGTTGGTGAGCTCCCAGAATATCGATGTAGGTTTCCAATCCTCATCTTTTTTCTCTTTTAGGGTCTTGATCCAGTAGTC
>CAZFEU010000070.1:0-6760 GCA_964517875.1 uncultured Muribaculaceae bacterium
GAGAAGAACCTTGGCTCAATCGCCGACCTCAACCGTCTCCCCTCGGCTCTGTTCGTAGTAGACGTACTTAAGGAGCACATCGCCGTAGCCGAGGCCAACCGTCTGGGCATACCCGTGTTCGCCATAGTCGACACCAACCCTGACCCAACCATCGTTGACTTCGTAATCCCCGCCAACGACGACGCTTCTCAGTCAATCGAAATCATCCTCGACACCGTAGTTTCAGCCATGGCCGAGGGTCTTGAGGAGCGCAAAGCCGAGAAGGTTGACGAAGCTGCCAACAAAGACGCCGAGGTAGAAGAAGCCGCTCCCCGTCGCGAACGCCGTCACGTGCGTCGCAACGAGACCGCTGCCGAAAAAGCCGAAGCTCCCGAGGCTGAAGCACCCGAGGCCGAAGCTCCCGCAGCTGAGTAATACAACTCCACTCATTATTAACCCGATAAAAGAAAGGAAATATATATCATGGCAGTAACAATGGCCGAAATCACCAAGCTCCGCCAACTCACATCGGCAGGCTTGATGGACTGCAAGAAAGCCCTCGCTGAAACCGATGGCGACATCGAAGCAGCCGTAGAAATCCTCCGCAAAAAAGGTCAGGCTGTAGCAGCAAAACGCGAAGACCGCAACGCCGCTGAGGGTTGCACCCTCGCCAAAAACGAAGGCAACTTCGCCGCTATCGTAGCCCTCAACTGCGAAACCGACTTCGTAGCCAAGAACGCAGGCTTCGTTGAACTCACCCAGAAACTTCTCGACCTCGCCGTAGCCAACAAGTGCAAATCGGCCGATGAGCTCAAAGCACTCGTGGTCGACGGTCGTCCTTTGGCTGAGCACATCACCGAGGAGAGCGGCAAAACCGGTGAAAAGACCGAGCTTGGTGCCTACGAATGGCTTGAGGCTCCCTCTACATCATCTTACACCCACTTCGGCAACAAGCTCGCCGTTATCGTAGGCTTCAACCAGGAAGGCGTAGACTACCAGGTGGGCCGCAATGTGGCAATGCAGGTAGCATCGATGAACCCCGTGGCCGCTCAACGCGAGGACGTACCCGAGAAGGTTATCGAAACCGAGAAGGCTGTGGCTATCGAAAAAACCAAGCAGGAGCAAGTACAGAAAGCTGTTGACGCAGCCCTCAAGAAAGCTGGCTTGAACCCCAACCACTTCGACTCAGAGGATCACATCGACTCAAATATGGCCAAGGGCTGGATCACAGCCGAGGAAGCCGCCAAGGGTCGCGAGATCATTAAGGCCACAGCTGAGGCCAAGGCAGCTAACCTCCCCGAGGCTATGATTGAGAACATCTGCAAAGGCCGTCTCAACAAGTTCTTCAAGGAGTCAGTGCTTATGGAGCAGGAATACATCTCTGATGCCAAGCTCACCGTGGGCGAATACCTTAACGCTGAGCAGAAGGGCCTCGCAGCCATCGCCTTCAAGCGCGTTAACCTCAACCAGGACTAATCCAAGATAGTCATAACAATTCCAATAACTCGGCGGCGGACATCCCTCATGGGAAGTCCGCCGCCTTTCTTTGGTCACTACCTGATAATCTACATCTGCCGCGTGACATTTGCCACACGCCACATACTCACAAAAAAAAATGAGCTTGCCACCATTATATGGCAAGCTCAATAGCTAATTGATTGAGATTTCTTATTTCTTAATCAGACGCAATGTTTGGCCAGCATCTGTTACAGCCACATAATGACCGCTACGAAGCGAGCTCATGTCGAGTGCTCCTACGGTGGCAGAGCCCATGTCGACACTCATAGCAAGACGTCCATCGATTGAATAGACGTTAACGTTGCCCATTGGCTTTGACGATGCAAGGGCAGTGGTGGTGATTACAGGGTTGGGGAAGGCTGTGAATGTATCATTATTGGCGATAACATTGCTCACGCCCGACGACTTGGCCTTTACCTCGTATACGCCATAGCCATTGCCCATGGTGTAGTTGTAAAGATGATAAACATCGTCGGCCACCTTTACGGCCTTCATCATTGTGCCGGTTGAAGCATTCACGTCGTAGCCCTTTGACCCGAGTGCCGGATAAGTGACAAGGGGTGCTTGATCAGCAGTCATGTCGCGCACGGTGAAACCACCGTTGTAGTTCGTGCCCGAAGGGTGTACCAGCAGGTCGTGATCCTTAATGCTCATGTAAGCGCCGCCGCACGATGAGTTGCGGTTGGGCGAAGTGGTGCTCGATGTCTTTGTAAAGTAGTCACCCTTGTCCTTGCCATCATACAGAAAAAAACCCACGTTGCGCACCATATAGATATACTTGTCCGGACCATTTACGGGGATAATCACCGATGCCGATGAGCCCTTAGCCGACAAATTGGCATGATTTATCACCTCCTTCACTTGGCCATTGGCGATATGCACAATCGCTACAGTGGTCTGCGAGTTGGGAAGAAAGTACAGGTAGCCACCATCTTCCGAAAACACATCGCCCGATGCGCTGATAAAGTGGTTGCCACCGGTGAGACCTGTATTGAATTCCAGATCTACAGGATCAGAAGTGGAGCCGTAACGAAAAATGCGAACTTTCGAGGGTGTGTCATTGATACCTGACTCCCAACGAAAGATAAGGTTCTGCGCATCGTCGGTGCATATGCCGTGCACCGGACCGCCACCGAGCTCAGTAGCGCTGTAAGGAAGCACCACCGGCTCTGTGCAATTCTCGTCAAATATCAGCAACGATTTTGTGCCATAGTCGTTTACATAAAACTTGCCATCAACCACTGCTGCCATCTCGCCGGTCTTATAGGTTGCGCCGGCTTTCGAAGGGTAATTGGCCGGAAGATTGCCTGCGATGTCGCCGCGGGTCCACAGCACGCTGCTCTCCAGCTCCACTGCATCAGGTGGTGTAATAATAATGCCATTGGGGTCGTTCACGGTAAGCTCAGGCATTGAGCTGGGCATCAGGTAGTCGCATGTCATCATAAACACGCCCATTTCGCCATACTTTTTGTAGTTGGCCTCGGTATTTACAGTCCATGCCGCCACTTTCAGTCCCTGCTCGGCATAACGTTGAACGATTGACTGAGTCAGAGCACCCGCCGAGAAGCTGGGGTTGATTTTGTTGTTTTTGCAGAATTGCAGCTTGGCATCGCTGTCCGAGCTCAGCAGATACTGGCAAGTAGCCTCGGGATAGTTGGCCTTGATATACTCCAGCGACTTCTGCATCGATGTGAGGAATATCGCCTTGTCCTGTAGATTGCGGTCGGTTACGAGCTTCCACAGGCCGGGGAAATTGCTCATGTCGTTGTTGTTGATACCGGTGGTCCACTTCAGCTCAATCATGGGGAAACATCCCTTCTCCACGCATATGTCAAGATACTCCTCAACTGAGCATATCTGGCCGGTGTAGGTGTTGCCCGAACGCGTTTGTTTGAGCGTCAATGCACGCAGATCGTCATAATTGGTAGTGGCCACATTAAGGTCCTGGTCGCAGAGCGAACCGGTGGTTTCATCGTGAAGTATCACGTATTTACCATCCTTAGTGACGCGCACGTCGCACTCAAGGCCCTGATAATGGTAATAATCAGCACCGTTGCGATAAGCCTCAACGGTATTGGCCACGCCGCGGTATGAGCCACGGTGGCCCACAAAAATCGGTTTCCATGCCCATGCCGAGCTAACAGTCAGCAGCATGGCAAGCAAAAGTAAAGATTTGTGCTTCATGATAATTGGGTTAGTTAGGTTCTTTATTGCAAAGATAACCCATTTTTCCCAATCTTCATCAAAATTTGCCTGATTTAACCCTTAATGCTCGACGCTTCTGCATTATCCCCGTCGTTTGTAGCACCTTACTATCAGCTCAGCCGCCTCGACGATTCCTCGGTGGGCTTATGCTCGGCCACCTCCACAAAGTAGATCGAAGCTACTATCAGTGCTATCGAAGCCATCTGCCACCAATCGAAATGATCCTGTCCAAGAGCATAGCTCACTCCCGCCGCTACAATCAGTATCACGTAGCCATACAGAGCCACTACCGTCGGCTTAAGATTCTTTAGCCCGATATCCACCAGGAAATAGGAAATAAAGCTCGGAAATACCAGCACAAATGCGAGCACCAGAATCGGCGTCGAGAATATCCATTGGTCGAGCACAGGCGCATCCCATCCCATATAGCACACCACTCCGACAGCCGAGCACGCTCCCCCGAGAAATGTCCACTTCGACACGGTCACCGGGTCAATACGCTTCAAATATCGGGCCGACAGCACCAAGAATACCGAGTAGCAAACTGCCGAACAGGCGCACATCGTGTTGCCTAACATCGGGTCAGAAGCTACCGCACTCTGCTTCTGCGTGAGTATGCATAGCGCTGCGCCACCAAGCCCCATTACGATACCTATAAGTTTCTCGGCACTCACCTTCTCTTGATAGAATATCACACAGATTATGAATACTATTACGGGCTCAGTTGATATAAAGATTGATGATGATATCGGGGTGGTATACGTAAGCCCAAGCAGCAAAAATGTCATATATCCGGTCATCGTGATAGCACCAAGCACAAATAGTCCGATGCGTTCACGCATACTGGTATGCACCGCTTGTCGATCGGTGAACAACGACAACGCCCAGAAAGCTATCGCACCAAATCCCAGGCGCAGCAACACTCCGGAATATGCGCTCATCCATGTAGGCAACAAGTAGCGCAGGGCATTTTCATTAAGTCCTGAGAAAGTTTTCGACACACCCATTGCAAGGTTGCCTCTAAGTTTTGATTTCATAGTTGAGTGACGCTTTTTGATTATTTAACACATCAGCCGGCCCCGGTGTTCGATTACACCCACAATAATTATTGTAATAATTATGATGCCATAGATTCTCGCCGTAAAGCCTTCGCCCAAATGGCGGCTGAACCGTGGTTCAGCCCTACTTTTTGGGCGACATCCTCCCAAAAATTCTCACATCCCCAAAGCTTTACTTCGGGGATGTGGTTTCGTATCGTGTGGGTGTCATCGTGTAGGGCTGCTCCCCGGAGCAGCCGATTTCGGCATGAAAGGGTGTTGCGTCATGGCGGATAGCCCGCAGGGCTTCCCTCTATATAACCACATGACAGCTCCGTGAGCTGGCTTGTGGATGTGAAGATGTATAAGTTGATGCGCCTGTAAGGCGCTACTCTAATCTCTTGAAGTGAATAGAGGAGCGCCCTCGGGGGCGCTTTCCGTGAGCTATTCCTCTCTTTCCACAAGCCAGCTCGCTGCACTCGCAGTCATGTGGTTATATAGAGAGCGGCCCTCCGGGCCAGTGACAACTCTCAAAACTGTCTATTAAAGCGGCTGAACCGTGGTTCAGCCCTACTTTTTGGGCGACATCCTCCCAAAAAATTCTTACAATCCAAAATTAAACGTGGATGGCTGCGGGCATAATGATGGGGGAAAGTATACAGACGCGAAGGGGGCGCAACCTGATGGCTGCGCCCCCCGATATTAGGTAATTATGATTTCGAGCGATTAGAGCACGATCTTAGATACCTCGTTGCCCTTGCGTACGATGTAGAGCTGACCTTTGACGGGCTCGTTTACGCGGATACCCTGGAGGTTGTAGTACTCAGCAGCTGCTGCGTTGTCAGCATCAATTGCTTCAACGCTGCTGTCAACGTCGCTTACCTTTACAGTCTTCTCCTTGAAGTCCACGGTGAAATAGAGCATCTTGGGATAGTCAGCGAAAGATACGATGTTGAAAGCGTTCTCACCCTTCTGGAATGAAACAGCCTGGTTGTTGGTCACCTCAGCGCCATCGGTAGCAGCGCCCCAGCGGGTGCCGATACCAGCCCAGTCATTGTCAGCGGTAGCTGCCTTCTCGCAGAGGCTGAACCAGCCACCGGCCATATTAACGCCACCATAGTAGGTGTAACCGTCTTCCTGGAGAGTAAGAGGAGCTACAACAGTGGGGTTCCAGTTACCAGCTGCAAGTTCGCCGATCACTGCAAGTGAAGCAGGCACTTCAATTTGCTCAGCCTTAACAATGGTGATAGTAGAGTAGTCACCTGCCACCTCAATTGTGTAAGGAGCGTCAGCGGTAGTGGTCATATTGCCTGTAGTACCGGCGAGGAGCTCGGTTGCTACGTTGGGCTCTATAGCGGCGGCGGTGTGGAAGCCGGCTGCGTTAAATGCATCCCAGCCACCCTTCTCGGTAGAGAGCTTGAATCCATAAGGAGCTGCGGGCACATCGATGGTGAATACCTTCTTGGCCTCGTCGTAGGTGAACTCTTCGGGGTTAACAGCGTCAAAACCACCGTTGATACCTGCGATGTAGAGCTTCCCAGAACCTACGGGTTTGTCGGTAGCGTTGGTAGCCCAGATCAGACCGTTGGCAAGGTCAACATAAGCAGTCCACTGACCTACAGCGTAGCCGAAGTTGATGTCAGCGTTGCCACCTACGTAGAGAGCGTACTTGGTTTCGCCGGTGTTGTCCTCGATAACCTTGTCGTCAGCTACACAGATCACGCCCTCCTCGAAGGCTGCCCAGTCGGCACCCTTGGTGGTTGACATCTTGAATGATGCTGTACCCTCGGCGAAGGTGTAAGAGTATACACCGTTAGCGTAGTTAAATTCAACAGGATTTGCGGGATCCCAGCCCTGGCCACCATAAGCAGCGTAGAGAGGAGCGGGCTGATCCTGGGGAAGAGTTACAGTCAGCTGGTAAGCACCTGAGCGGCTGTTCCATACTGAGATGGTAACTGAGTTATCATCGTTGGGGAAGCAAGAGATGCCTGCGTAAGCCTGTTGTGAGGGGTTCTCAATAG
>CAZFEU010000071.1:0-6741 GCA_964517875.1 uncultured Muribaculaceae bacterium
CCCCAACACACATACACCGCAGGGTGGCCCGATCGGAGCCACCCTGCTTCATTTTTTTTTGTAATTTTGTGGCGGAACAACTTTTGGCAGTATGGCTGACGATTATTTAGGCAAAAAAATGGAGGATTACCGGCGTAACGCCCCAGCCAAGCTGGCACGCCGCTCATCGGCTCCGACGTACTTGAGGCCCGGGCATGTGCAAGTGCCATTCAAGCCGCTTACAGTGCTGATTATCGACAATGGCGACTCGCCGACGATGGCCGAGCTGATAGCGCGCGAGCTCCGCTCGATCGACTGCCGGGTGGCGCTGGCAGCAACTCCCCTCCGCTCCAAGTCGGCTCAGACCGCAGGATGCCGCTTCTACCCCACAAACTCCAACGACCTGAAACCTGTAATAGCCGACCTCAACACCCACTGGGGTCAGGTCGACATGACTGTGAAGATAGCCCCAGGCAACTTAGAAATCATATGGCCTGAGGATGGCAACAGTAGCAGCGGATATGTGGCTACCACATGCCACGCCCCCGAAGCCGGTGCACGGCTGGTGCGCTGCTTGGCCGAATTGGGCGATTTCCGTATATTTGTAGCAAACTCTGAAATAAAGTAGCAAGACGATGAAAAAAATCCTCTCAAGCTATCAATCCAACTGGCTGATACTGCTCGGCGTAGTGTCGGTGACACTGATCACCTTTCTTGGCACCACCTTATACAACACTAAGGGAGAGCCACGCGAAGCCATCGTGGCCGTGACCATGCTGAGCCAAGGGGACTGGCTGCTGCCGGTCAACTATGGAGCCGACATACCCTTCAAGCCGCCGATGCTGGCATGGCTCATAGCCGCAGTGTCGCAGCTCAACGGGGGGCACGTCACCGAATTTACCTCAAGGCTCCCGTCGGCCATCGCATGCATCGGCATGGTGATGATGGGGTTCTCGGTATTCAGCCGCAGGCGACGCAACTCTCCACTCCCCATGGCCATGGCCGTGATCACATTCACAGCCTTCGAGGTGGAGCGTGCCGCCACAAGCTGCCGCGTCGATATGGTGCTCACAGCCTTTATTGTATGTGCGATCTACTTCTTCTATCTATATTATGACTCGCGCAGCAGGGGATATCTTATAGGAGCCACAGTGATGATGGCCCTGGCCACACTTACCAAGGGGCCGGTGGGCATCATACTCCCGTGCATGATTATGTGGGTGTGGCGCATCACCCGCGGCGACCGATTTTGGCCGCTTACCGGCACATTGGCACTCTGCGCAGTGCTCGCCTTAATGCCCTACGCATGGTGGTGGGTTGAGGCCATGAGCCGAGGTGGTGACGAGTTCACAAGGCTGATGATCGAGGAGAATTTCGGACGCTTCACCGGCACAATGAGCTACTCATCGCACTCCAATCCCTGGTGGTACTATTTCCCCATGCTCGCCGCCGGATTTCTACCCTACACGCTACTGGCACTGCTGGGCATCCCGGCAGTGTGGTGCGGCAAACCAAGCATACTAAAGAGCGGCTGGTTAGGCCGCATAGCCCGATGGTATCGTTCGCTTGAGCCCATCGACCAGATGTCGCTCCTGGCGGTACTGCTGACTCTCGCATTCTACATGATTCCCGACAGCAAGCGCGGGGTGTACATCCTGCCACTTTACCCCTTCCTGGCTTGGGGGATGGCCAAGTATATGCGCCGCCTGTGCGCGGGCTCGGGTAGAGCCATAAAGGTCTACTCCGGCATAATCGGCACTTTGGCCATCTTGGCACCACTGCTACTGGCGGTGGTGATGCTCGACTGGGTGCCGCAAGTGCCCGAGAGGATGCACGGCATACTCGAAACCATCTATAATGCCGACATCTCATGGTGGCAGCTGGCGCTGATAATGCTTTCGGCTGCTTCGGGCATAGCCACAATTGCCGAATGCCAACACACATCGCCGCGTCAAGCCCTTGGGATGAGCCTTATCACCACCATAATTATATACTGGGCTGTGGGAGGCGTGTTCGGACCCATGCTCCTTAACCCTAAGTGTATGCGCCCTGCGGCCGAGTCGCTTGAGCAGACATTCACCAAGGAGAAGTACTTCTACTCGATGGCCGACCGCCACTACGAGCTCAACTATTACCTCAACGACCGCATGCGCATTATCGAGAATGAGCTACCCGACCAAGGAATAGTGGTGGGAGCTGTGGACCACCAACAACCCATGCGCGACTCACTGCCGCAATACAGCTTTGAGCTCGTGTGGCTGGAAAATAGCCCGCGTGTCGACGCATTGCACAAGGTGCCGCTGGCAGCATGGCGCTTCACCAAGGTAAATGAGAACGTTAATCCTTAGCGTAGCTCAGAATCGTGGGGCTTTGAATATCAACTCCATACTCCCGGGCTCGCTCCAGGATAGCCTTGGCCAGCTTTGGTTTCAGATTCTCGGGACAGTAACGGAAATAAGCCTCGGCGGCTCGCACATGCGCAGCATCGGGCATCGGGTACTCCCGGCGTTCGGGCAACCCAAATACCGAGTCGGGCAGCTCCTTACGTTCTTCGTAGTTTAATACATCACTCATAGTTGTGGTTTTTTATAGTATATACAACACAACGCTTTATATCTCAATGAGTTCACCATGCATGTGTTAATAGTAATAAACTCACTGCTCCCCGCCGTGCGCTACGGAGGCACCGAGCGCGTGGCCTATTCGCTGGGGCGAGCCCTGACAATGATGGGGCATCGGGTCACTTTCTGCGCGCGGCAAGGCTCATCGTCACCTTTCGCACAGGTGATACCGCTGCCCTACACACCTCAGGACTCTATCAAAGTGCCCCACGACGTAGACATAATCCACTTCAACAACGCCGTGCTTCCCACGTCAGTGTCTAAGCCACACATCGTTACGATTCATGGCAACGGCATCCCCGCCGATAAAATCGACGCTAATTCAGTGTTTGTTTCGGCCGACCATGCCCATCGCCACAACTGCGTGGCATGGGTACACAACGGCCTTGACTGGGACATGTACCCTAAGCCATCATTAGCCCAGCCCCGCCGTGGCTTCCACTTTCTGGGCAACGGTGCATGGCGCGTGAAAAACCTACGAGGGGCTATCACCACCACCCTTCGCGCCCACTCCACACTCGAAGTGATGGGAGCGCGCAGACTCAACATCAAGATGGGCTTCCGCTTCACAGTTTCGCCACGCATCCACTTCCACGGCATGGTCGACAATCAGGCCAAAGCCCGCATCATCGAACAATCGCACGGACTGATATTCCCCGTCACGTGGCACGAGCCATTCGGACTGGCCGTTATCGAGTCACTATACTACGGCGCGCCGGTGTTCGCAACGCCTTACGGCTCACTCCCCGAGCTGGTCAACGAGCAAGTGGGGTGCTTGTCGCAGCAATCGTCACAACTGATCGATGCGATGGTATCGGGCAATTTCGATCCCAAGGTATGCCACCAGTACGCCGCCGACCGATTCAACGCCCGCATTATGGCTCAGAAATACATAACCCTCTATGAGCGAGTGCTCAGCGGAGAGACGCTCAATGGCGATTCACCCTACGCAACCCCTCCCGAGCCATCACCCACAGCCGACGTCCGCAACCTTCCATACATTATATAATATACACAATCAGAATTATGAACAGAATCATCACTACCTTCATTGTGCTATGCGCCATAACAGTCGCCAATGCACAGCTGCTCTACAAAATCACCGGACCTGAACTTGCCAAGCCAAG
Source organism: uncultured Muribaculaceae bacterium (assembly GCA_964517875.1). Classification (GTDB taxonomy): domain Bacteria; phylum Bacteroidota; class Bacteroidia; order Bacteroidales; family Muribaculaceae; genus JAJPXC01. The sequence continues at coordinate 3,728 of CAZFEU010000071.1, forward strand.
CTATCTGATAGGCACACATCACCTTGCCCCCGCTGAGATGCTCGACTCAATCGAGGGCTTCACAAAGGCTTTAGGCGACGTGGATGCCGTATATGGCGAAGTAGTGCAGTCAGAACTCACATCACCTGAAATTCAGCAATACACCATGACGCTGGTAATGGCTCCGGCCGACAGCACCCTGTCAAAGGTGCTCACACCAGCACAGATTGACTCACTCAATGTGATGCTCAACAAATACACTATGGGCATGGCCAACGCATCAGCATTCGAGCCCATGACCCCCGGCATCGTATCGACGCAACTGGCACTGCTGCAGGCCATGCGCGAGTTTCCCGACTTCAACCCCATGCAACAGCTCGACATCACCATCCAGCAGATGGCAGCGCAGCAGGGCAAAGCCACCGGTGGCCTTGAAACAGCAAAATCGCAGATCGACAAGCTTTACGGCACACCCATCGCCAAGCAGGCCGACGACCTGATGCTGATGGTGCGCAACGATGACCGGTCGTCACAACTGTCTAAGCAACTTGCCCAAGCCTACCGCGACCAGGACATTGAAGCCCTCTGGAAGATTGCCAACGACCCCGTGCTGGCCGGCGATAACGACGACATGGAACGCCTGATATTCAGCCGCAACCGACAGTGGGTGAGCATGATGCCCCAGCTCATGGCACAGCAACCCATACTGTTTGCAGTAGGTGCCGGACACCTACCTTCGCCCCAGGGAGTCATAGCTCTGCTGCGTGCAGCAGGATACACCGTAGAGCCTGTGACAAAAAAATTATGATTTGAAATGTTAAAATTTGAACAAAATCGCAACAACTTTCGTTACAATCCTGCGTGACGGAAACAACACGCATCAAACCAAAGCTCCAAGAGTTTTAACAAATAAAACTTCACCACGAGAACAGAAACTTTAAACAATTTTATTAAATAATTTTTGCAATTTTCACAAATCGCTTATCTTTGTGGCGATTTTAATCAACGTTATCAACTACTAAAATGAAAAAGATCTTACTTCTCGCAGCTGTAGCATTCGGTGCAATGTCAGCTCAAGCACAAGTAGCAACCCAAGGTAGCTCCTCTTCCAACTGGCAAGTAGGTATTGACGGTGGTGCAACAACTCCCCTGAAAGGCACTCACTTCCTGAAGAATGCACGCGGTGCTTTTGGTTTACACATCGACAAGATGGTTTCTCCCGTTGTTGGCCTCGGCGTTGAGGGTCTGGCCACCATCAACACTTCTAAGTGGGACATGAACGGCGGTGTGTCTAACGGTCTCACAATCGACAACTCTTATGTTGGCGGTTATGCTAAGTTCAACCTCATGAACCTCTTCGGCGGTTACAAGTGCGAAAAGCGCACCTTCGAAATGGAAGCTGTAGCAGGTGCAGGTTGGCTCCACTCTTATGTGAAATACCCCCTCAAAGGCGCCAACGACTTCGGCACCAAGGTTGGTATGAACTTCAACTTTAACGTAACCAACAACCTTACTCTCGCTCTCAAGCCTTCAGTAATGTGGAACATGACCGGCACCGTATATGGCAACGCTGAGAACGCTACCGCCAACTACGACCGTCGTCGCGGCCAGTTCAACCTCTTGGCTTCTGTTAGCTATACATTCAACCCCGGTTTCGAGTGCATCGTTCCCCGCGACCAGGCTGAAATCGATGGCCTCAACGCCGAAATCAACGCCCTCCGCGGCGCCCTCGCAGCTTGCGAAGGTGGTGTAGCAGCCCTCACCGCTCAGAACGCCGACCTCGCCAACCAGCTCGCTGAGTGCAACGCTCGCAAGGCAGTGGTTAAGGAAGTTACCAACAACAACTACAGCTCTGTACGCTTCGTATTCTACAAGATAGGTTCTTCTAAGATTGGTGCTGACCAGCAGCCCAACGTAGAGATGATCGCAGCTTACCTGAAGTCTCATCCCCAGGCTAAGGTCGTAATCAAAGGCTACGCTTCACAGGATGGTCCCAAGGAGCTTAACGAGAAGCTCGCTGCAGCCCGCGCCGAGTCAGTTAAGACCGCCCTCATCAACAAGTACAAAATCGCCGCTGACCGCATCGTAGCTGAAGGCGAAGGTATCGGCCACATGTTCGAAGAGGAAAGCTGGAACCGCGTATCAATCTGCGAACTCGAAACAACCGGCAAATAATCTACCGCACATACAATCAACTTAGATAACATCGTCAGCCCCGGCAGCACTGCCGGGGCTGATTACATTATACCCCCCAACCGTAGAGCACAGAGCTTTAGCAACTACATAGCCGCAGACTGGCTATATGCGCATGAAATTTTGAGTATTAATACTCTGATGTAATATTTCATGATTAGAATCATAAAAAAATCACATTAAATGCTCATAACTCGCAAAAATGTGCTAATTTTGTAGCCTGCAAAATCGGATGCCCACTTGATGCACTTCAGCAAAAAGCGCCCAAATTGCAGATAGTTAATACACCAACACCATTATCACATTAACTATGAAGTTATTACAAACCAAGTTAGCCCGATATACCGCACCGCAGGAAGCAAAAGCCGCAGGGGTGTATCCCTATTTTCGCGCCATCTCAAGCGAGCAAGACCCCGAAGTAATCATCGACGGCCGTAAAGTGCTGATGTTTGGCTCAAATTGCTACTCAGGCCTGGTAAACGACCCGCGTATCAAAGAAGCTGCCATAGAAGCCACCCGCAAATATGGCACCGGTTGCGCCGGCTCACCCTTCCTCAACGGTACACTCGACCTCCACAAGAAGCTCGAGGCACGTCTGGCCGAATACATAGGTAAAGAAGACGTGATGATTTACTCCACCGGTTTCGGCGTTAACCTCGGCGTAGTATCTTGCCTTACCGGCCGCGAGGACTATATATTATGGGACGAGCAGGACCACGCATCGATCATCGAAGGTCGACGCCTGTCATTCTCTCAGCAGCTCAAATACAAGCACAACGTCATGGAGTCGCTTGAGCAGCAGCTCAAAAAGTGCGACCCCGACAAGGTGAAACTCATAGTTA
>CAZFEU010000072.1:0-2786 GCA_964517875.1 uncultured Muribaculaceae bacterium
TGTCGACGGTGCGCACATCGCCACACTGTTGATGACATTCTTCTTCCGCCGTATGCGTCCAATCATCGAGAACGGATACCTATATCTCGCCACTCCGCCGCTCTACAAGTGTACCCGCGGGAAGGCCGAGGAGTATTGCTGGACCGACGCCCAGGTGCAGAGCTTCATCGAGCGCTACGGCGAGTCGACCAAGGTACAGCGCTACAAAGGTCTGGGCGAGATGTCGGCCGAGGAGCTCCGCGACACCACTATGTCGCCAGCCAAGCGTCTGCTCAAACAGGTAAAAATCAGCGATGCCGCTGATGCCGACCGTATCTTCTCGATGCTTATGGGCGAGGATGTGGCTCCGCGCCGCGACTTCATAGAGCAAAACGCCAACTATGCGAACATTGACGCATAGTGAGGCGTTAACACTCATGGGGTAGTTATCCCCCACGTATTCATCCCATATCCTCAACGCCATGGCTCATAAATCAAAATCATCAGGTATAAAGCTGTCACAGCGAGTGCTCGAGGCAGCAGTGCGATTCAACAACGCTACGTTTAATTACCGGCAGATAGCCGCGGCATTGGGTATGAATGCTCCGAAACAGCACCGCACAGTGGCGCTGGCGCTGGCCGAGCTTGCATTTGACGGCGACCTGATAGAGGTGGCTCCAGGCAAGTATAAGCAGACAGTGCGCGGCAACACAGCCGTGGGCACTTTCGTGCGCCGCTCCAATGGTAAAAACTCAGTAATCACCGACGACGACGGCGAGCCGATATTTGTGGCCGAGCGCAACTCGATGCACGCACTCAACGGCGACCGTGTGCGCGTCAACATTGCCGCCGGCCGTCGTGGCGCCGAGCCTGAGGCCGAAGTGCTTGAAATAATCGAGCCGAAAGAACAGGTGTTCATCGGCACCATCTCAATCGAAGGGAAAGGTAAGGTAGCTCTGCTCAACACCGACTCAAAATATCTCGCCAACGATATTTTCATTCCGGCCAATAAGCTCAAAGGTGGCAAAAACGGCGACAAGGCTGTGGCAAAAATCACCAATTGGCCCGACGATGCAAAAAATCCCTGGGGTGAGGTGGTTGACATCCTTGGCAAAAAGGGTGAGAACAACACCGAAATTCATGCCATCCTCGCCGAGTATGGATTGCCCTACCGCTACCCTGAGGCTGTGGAGCGCGCCGCCGCAAAGATTGATGCCGGTATAACCCCCGACGTTGTGGCCCAGCGTGAGGACATGCGCAAGGTGACTACATTTACCATCGACCCAAAGGACGCAAAGGACTTCGACGACGCCCTGTCGTGCCGCCAGCTACCCAACGGACACTGGGAGGTGGGAGTGCACATCGCCGATGTGACCCACTACGTGCGTCCCGACACCATAATCGACCGCGAGGCGCAACGACGCGCCACATCGGTGTATCTCGTGGACCGCGTGGTGCCGATGCTCCCCGAGCATCTCAGCAATGGCATCTGTTCGCTCCGTCCCAACGAGGATAAACTCACATTCTCATGCGTATTTGAAATGGACGACAACGCCCGCGTGATCAACTACCGCATCGTTCGCACAGTGACGCGGTCGGATCGCCGTTTCACCTATGAGGAGGCGCAGGAGGTGATAGAAACCGGTCAGGGTGACTATGCCCGCGAAATCCTCACCCTCGACCGCCTGGCCAAGATACTGCGCAAGCGCCGCTATGAGAACGGCTCGGTGGAGTTTGACCGAGAGGAGGTGAGATTTGACATCGACAAGGACGGCCATCCGGTAGGCGTATATTTCAAGGTGTCGAAGGATTCCAACAAACTCATTGAGGAGTTCATGCTCCTGGCCAACCGCACAGTGGCCCAGCATATTGGTGACGTGCCCAAGGGGAAAAAGGAGAAAGCATTCGTATATCGCGTGCACGACATGCCCGACCCCGGCAAGCTTGAAGATCTATCCAAGCTGGCACGGTCATTCGGCTTCAAGGTGCGCGCATCAGGCACACCCCGCGAGGTCAACAAGTCGATCAACCGTATGCTTGCCGATGTAAAAGGGCGAGGCGAGGAGAATTTCCTCTCCACCCTTGCCATCCGCTCAATGGCCAAAGCCATATACACCACCGACAATATTGGTCACTACGGACTGGGGTTTGACTACTACACCCATTTCACATCGCCCATACGCCGATACCCCGACATGATGGTGCATCGCCTGCTCGAACGCTATCTCACCGGTGGCCGCTCGGTCAACCGCGATAAGCTACAGGATCAGTGCAAGCACTCATCCGACATGGAACAACTCGCCGCCAACGCCGAGCGATCGTCAATAAAGTACAAGCAGGTAGAGTATATGGGCGACCATCTGGGTCAGACCTATGAAGGCATGATTTCGGGTGTAACCGAGTGGGGCCTGTATGTAGAGCTTAATGACAACAAGTGCGAGGGTCTGGTGCCCGTACGCGACCTGGCCGACGACTATTACGACTTCGACGAGAAAAATTACTGTCTCGTGGGTCGTCGCCGCGGCAATCGCTATCGTCTCGGCGACACCGTCAAGGTGCGTGTGGCACGCATCAACCTCGACAAGAAGCAACTCGATTTCGTGCTCATTGACGATGAGCACCCTCTGGTTAATCCCCACGAGGATGAAATGGGGCACAACGTGTCGATAGCCCAGGCTCTTGCCAACACTCCGATACGCAAGGCACCGAAGTCGACACGCAAGGGTACCTCTAAAAAAGGTGGTAGCGGCAAGACATCGAAAACTAAAAAGGAGCAGTCCAAACGTAGTTCAAAGAAGCGTCGCTAA
>CAZFEU010000072.1:2886-6480 GCA_964517875.1 uncultured Muribaculaceae bacterium
CCCCTATTTGCGGCCGAAGTCGGCTGGAATCTCACCCCAGTGCTCAGTATCCCACTTGAGTATGGGATTGACTATGGGGTGGGTTGCTACCCATTGGTCGGCACGTGCCAGGATTTCGAGCACCTTGGCGTTGCGTCCGTTGGGAGTCACCTTAGTAGCCGAGTGGTGGCGTCGCACCCATGCCAATGCGTTGCGCGAGTCGCTATATATGGCCGTGGTGTGGTCGCCCCGCTTGTCGAGCAGTGCCAGGGCGTGCACTATTGCGAGGTACTCGCCAATGTTGTTGGTGCCCCCGTCGAGTGGTCCCACATGAAATATCCGTGTGCCGGTTTCGAGGTCGACACCTTGGTAGTCCATCGGTCCGGGGTTGTGGCGGCATCCGGCGTCGACGCATATCGCAGGGAATCGGATTTCGGGTATAGCGTGGTAGTTGATGTGGGTCGATCGGGTGTGACGCGCTATGTTGCGTATTATCTCGATCTGCTCGCGTGGGTCGCCGCGATAGGCGGCGGTAGCTTCCTCGAGGTTGTCAAATGACTTGAATATCGCCCCGGGATAGTTGGCGGTCTGGAGCTTGCACTCCTCCCATGAGTCGTAGATGCCGGGAGCATTACCGACCCACACCACATAATATTTATTGCGCTTACTGCTCATGTGAGGTGTAAGAAAAGAGTTATGTCGACTTGACGCATCTTCACGGCATCGGCCACTGACTTATGCACGGGGTGTCCAAGGAAAGTGAGCACACCTTTCTGTAGCCCCGGCGACAGCTTCAGAGCGTCGGCCACCCCGCCTTCGCGGGTATGGAGCTCAGAGAGCATGGTGATGATGGTGTCGCTCAGTGCCATGGCTGTGGTGCGCGGCACGGCGGTGCGGGCATTGGTATAGCATACTCTACCCATGGCTATCGGCCCCTTGGCCACACCCTGCGACAGATCCATCGGTTGCATCGAAGGGAATGATTTGGTGTCGGGAGTGAGGTCGAAGGCAATGAGTCCGCGCTTCATGTCGGCTATCTGGTCGGAGTCGAGTTTCACGGGGTGTTTCATAGGTGTGACGATGACGATATCGGCCCAGTGGAGGGCATTTGCAAATCCACGTGGCTGTAGTGCAGTGCCGATTACCGAAGTGCCAAGCTCGCGCAGGGCGTCGCGCAGCGAGTAGATATCATCGTCAAACATCCTTACAGTAGCGCCCAGGCCTGCGGCCGACCTTGCGGCTGCTCTGGCTGCGATACCTGAGCCGAGGATTGTGACCTCACAGGGGTTGGTGCCCGCAATACCACCCAGCAGTATACCCTTGCCGGTGACAGCGTCGGCCAGGAGCGATGAGGCCAGCGCTACAGCTGCGCGGCCATCGATTTCGGCCAGAATATCGGCAAACGGGGTGTGCCCGCGGTCATCGCGCACCAGGTCGAGTGCTACGGTGATAATGCTGCGCTCAAGCAGCTGGCGTAGCACCGAGCTGTCGGCCACGGAGGGGTGCCACAGTGTGAGCAGCATGGCTCCGCGGCGCATGTGGGGCACGTCGGGCCGACCGATGCGTCCGGGCAGTATCACGATGTCGCATCCGAGTGCCTCGTGGCGGTCAACCACTGCGGCACCGGCGAGAATGTATTGATTGTCGGTGTAGTGTATGCCATCAGCGGCTCCTGCCTCAATCTTCACGCGATAACCGCGGTCGACCAGGCGGGCTGCGCCTTCGGGCGTTACCGCAAAAAGTGAGTCGCTGGCCGGAAGGCCTATTGTGAAAGAACGACGCCGGGTGATAGTTGGTGCCGGCTGGGGAGCGGGTGTGGGTGAACACAGTGTCATGGCTGTAGATTTATGAGCTGGATTAGTCGGCGGGTTGTTTCGTCGGTGCCGGCGGCATTTTCAAGAGGGGAAGGGGTAAGCTCCACTTGTGCCTGCCGGTAGTAGGGTAGTCGTGACGCCACCGAGGTGCTGATGTACTGGAGAAGCTCGCAGTCGGTCAAATGTGCGATGAGCGGGCGCTTGGCCCGGGCACGGCACAGCCTGCGGTGGATGGTGTCGACAGGAGTGTTGAGCCACACGGTGATACCCCGCGAGTTCATGAGCTCCATGTTGCGGCCAAAGCAGGGTGTGCCACCGCCACAGGCCACTACAACATCTTCAAACTTAGAGACTTCGTCGAGCATCGCCGTCTCGAGGGCTCTGAACCCCGACTCTCCGCGTTCGGTAAAAAGCTGGCTTATCGACTTGTGAAACCTGCGCTCGATGTATAAATCGAGGTCGATTACGTCCAAGCCGGTAAGCCTGTTAAGGGCTCGGCCAATGGCCGATTTCCCTGAACCCATGTATCCTATAAGGAATATGGGGCGCACGTGGAGTGGTGCTTATTTCTTGTCGTTCTGCTCCTTGAGAAGGTCGCGGATCTGGGTGAGGAGCACTTCCTCTTTGGTGGGCTCGGGAGCGGGAGCCGGCTGCTCCTCAACCTTCTTCTTGAAGCGCATGATGAATCGCAGAGCCACGAATATTGACAGAGCGATGATTATGAAGTCGATGATATTCTGAATGAATACGCCGTAGGTGATAGCCACCTCGGCGGTGTCGGCAGTGGCCTGAGTGAGCACAATCTTCTTGTCGATAAAGCTGAGACCGCCTGTGCATACAGCCATCACAGGCATGATGATATCGTTGACCAAAGATGACACGATCTTGCCGAAGGCACCGCCGATGATCACACCGACAGCCATGTCGACGATATTGCCTTTCATGGCAAATTCCTTGAAGTCGCTAATAAATTTTCCCATAATTAAAAATAGTTGGTTAAAAGCTAATATGTGCAAAAGTAACAAATATTTCTTTAAAAAAGTTGAAGCGAAAGAGCAAAAGAGGTCAAAAAACCGCAAAAACACATCCGGCTACTTAATAAGGTGAAATAAAAAGAGAAAAATGGGGAATTGTATGTTTTTAAATCGAAAATTTTATAGTAATTTTGCGGTTGGAAAAGCCAGGAGTGATCCACATTGCCAGCTGCGGTGCAAGGTGCGGCAACGGCCTGAGCCAACGAGCTCATGGCGCTCCACGGATAAAGAAGATTAATATCATAACCCAATTTTATATTAGTTTATTATGACAAAAATAGGTATTAATGGTTTTGGCCGTATCGGACGTTTCGTGTTCCGTGCCTCTACCAAGCGTGATGACATTGAAGTAGTTGCTATCAACGACCTTCTCCCCGTTGACTACATGGCCTACATGCTCAAGTATGACACAATGCATGGCCGCTTCGACGGCACTGTTGAGGCTGATGTAGAAAATGGTCTGCTCATCGTTAACGGTAAGAAAATCCGCGTCACCGCTTGCAAGAACCCCGCAGAAATCGCTTGGGGCGAAGTAGGCGCTGAGTACGTAGTAGAGTCAACCGGCCTTTTCCTCACCAAGGAGAAAGCTCAGGCTCACCTCGAGGCTGGTGCAAAATACGTGGTAATGTCAGCTCCCTCAAAGGACGACACCCCCATGTTTGTTTGCGGTGTGAACGAGAACACCTATGTTAAGGGTACACAGTTCGTTTCTAACGCTTCTTGCACCACCAACTGTCTCGCTCCTATCACCAAGGTGCTCAACGACA
>CAZFEU010000073.1:0-5936 GCA_964517875.1 uncultured Muribaculaceae bacterium
TACAATCTCCCGGGCTATCCAATCCGGCAGCTGATATACTTTGGTGGCGTGGATTACCTGTTTGAGCCAATTGTCGTAGGGTGTGTTGCCGCTGAGGAGCACGGGATTGAACTCTGAAACCTGTTGGCTTACAAATTCGCTGTCGTCAAAACATTGTTTGATCTGTTTCGCAGAGTTTACCAATCGCTTGATTATCTGAGGTAATGGTTTGTCGAGAGCGACTCCGTCGGCGGTTTTTATCGTGCCTCCGGCTGTGAATGTGTCGCGCATGTGTGAGTTAAGAATACCGTGAGTGGTGCATAGCCATAGCGATGCTCGGTCAAATTTACTTTCCAGTACTTCGGGAAACAGTATGAAAATTTGAGCTTGTAGCGTCTGTCGGTGCGATAGAGTCACGTCTCTCCAAAATCTCACGTTAACCGCCGTGGTCATGTCGTCAGCGTTGCTGTCGCCAAGCCACCAAGGCATCTCGATTTTACCTTCATCGGCTGCTTTCTTCTTGTAGTATCTGCGTACCTGCTCAATGGTGTCGGGAGAAGTGCGTAATTGGTCATAGGTGGTGTGCATCTTATCAAATATTGATTCCCCTCGATTCAGCTTCATGTTGATAAGATAGCGTGGGCAGTGTGTTACTGCGATTTCTGACAAAACCTCTTGATAGGGTTTGCATATGAATGCTGGCTCCCCTCCCAGCTTGCCAAACAGCATATAAATGTGTTCAACATTTTTATCGCGGGTTGACTCTACGATGCTGCTCCCGGTGGAAATCCATTGGTCTTTGATCGTTGACTTGACTTCTACGCCAAAATATTGTTCAGCTACGATGTCGGGGAATTTCGCCCCCGATACAAGTTTGATTTCTTCCTCTCTGAAGGGTGTGCCACTGCACATTTCTTTTATGACGGAGCAGGCAATCTTTTCAAGGTCGGATGAAGAGATACCTTTAAATGTGTTGGGGCACTGGTGCGCACGCTGATTCAGCTCGTCCTCGGTGAGTTGCATCAAGTGAGCGAACGCTTCTTTGGCCTGGATGTCGCTTTGCCGCTTTATGGCAATAATGTTGTGGAGCATGGGTAGTGGATTCAGTCGAAGTATAAGGGCCACACTTGCTCGAGACGCTTGGCGATATTGTAGGCGAGCATGGGGGGCACTGCGTTGCCGATTACTTTGTAGGCACCTGAGGGGCTGAGGTCAAATCGGCTGGATCCGGGCTTAAGTGTGACGAAGGGATAGTCGGGGGGGAAGGTCTGTATAAGAGCGCATTCGCGTGGGGTCAGGCGTCGCTCTGCCATGCCCTGTCTCAGCTCGTCGGCATTGGTGCCGCCATGCTCAGCCGAGAGTCGTCGGTACTCGATATTGCCATGATGCTCAGAGCGTATTGTGGGTCCGAGGCCATCGATGTTGATTTCACTTTGGCCCTGGCAATGTTTACCCATGTATTTTGCTCCGGAGAAGTGTCTCTGTGACAAATCGTGCGATTTGTCGGGCTCGAGCAGTCCCTCAAATACTTCGCGACAGCTCACCGCCGGCATCAATCCCGGCTCTACGTCCTTATTGCGTGAGTGTGTGGGCTGAGGGTAGGGGTTGTATTGCTCAGGTATCTCTCCGTCAGCCATCAATATGCGGCGCGCCTGCTCATTGAGAGCCGACTTGCGAATGCCGATAAATATTACCCTCTCTCTTGATTCGGGCACACCATAATCAGCGGCATGAAGCACCTGTGGACTGAGCACGATATAGCCGTTGTCGTCGGCGCCGGCGAAGTCACGCTGTATTATCTCCTTTACCTCTCCAAGGCTTACAAGTCCCTTTACATTTTCGGCCACAAAAACTTTGGGCTTTACAATATCAATCACCTGTTTCATCCAGAAGTACAGCTTGCCGCGTGTCTCCTCGGAGGGTACATCCTGCTCCCTTTTGGAGCCATCGTGCATCTTGCCTGACTCAAATCCGCGCCGTTTTCCGGCTACTGAGAAATCCTGACACGGGAATCCGCCGGTTACGATGTCAACCTCATGGGGGAATACGTCATGGCCGTTTTTGTGCATCTTCACAAGCTCTACTATGCTTTGGAAGCGATAGATCGACGGATCCTTGTCAAATCGATTCATATAGTTGTGCCATGCCAGCATCGCTTCACGCAATATGTCATTGGCGAAGATGGTGGTGAATCGGTTCTTGCGTAGCATAACCCAGTTGTCGTTAACCGACGACTCAATCCAATTGCTGTCCTTTACCGATCGGCGGTGGCATATGAAATTTCCTTCAAATCCAAGATCCATGCCTCCGCACCCCGAAAATAGCGACAACATGGTGAGCTCGTTGTCGACATGAGTGCGCTCCAGCGGATATTTTGGTAGCTCAGAGCTTTTTACGCAATCGGCATGCGTATTGGTTTGATCGTATTTATTGCCCATGGTAGTCTAATTCGCCCAACAAAGGTACTGAAACTTTATTATTGCCGCAAGGGTGAGGTGTGGCGATTGCGGGTAGTGTGGAGAAAGTAGTAAAGAAATAGCGCGGCGGCGATGAAAAGCGATGTAGAGAAGCTAAGTATGATTCCATATAGCCCCATGCCCAGGGTGAACGCCAAGATGTAGGTGGCCGGAACACCCACCACCAGATAGCTGAAAGCGGCAATCCACATCATGGGCTTGACGCGCGATGTGCCGCGCAGGGCGTTGGCAAAGGTAATCTGTGTGGCATCGCCAAGCTGATATAATACCAGGGGGAAGATGAGTGATAGAGTCAGCGATATCACCGCCGTGTCGGGGGTGAACCACGATATCACCGCCTTGCCGCCGAAGATGAAAGTCAATGATGCCGCCAATGCCAGTGTGAGCATGATATGGTAGCCGGCCCAGGCCACTTCCCTCTCTCCTGCGGTGTCGCCGGTGCCCGCCGCATTGGCCACGCGCACCGACACTGCCGCCGCCATTGAGTAGTATATGCAGAATCCCAACGAGCCGATGATCACAATTATTTGAAAGGAGGCCAGCTCGTTTACGCCCAGCCACCCGGCCATCACCGCAGCCGCTGTGAATGAGCCCGACTCACACACCATCTGCAACGATACGGGCCATGATGTGCGGTTGATAAGCCGCCAGAGACGTCGCTGCTGCCCCCCTCGGGCGAATCCATGCCAATATTCCCGATATTGCCGCCCGAGGATGAATATTGCGACGATTATCAATGGCGCGATAATGCGGGCTGCAAGCGAGCTCAGACCCGCACCTACGATTCCAAGCTCTGGCGCACCCCAGTGGCCGTATATAAGAGCGTAGTTGCCGGCTATGTTAAGGGCGTTGGTGCCGAGTATAATCCACATCGGCATCTTGGTGCGATTGATGGCATAAGCCCACTGAGCAAACACGTTAAAGAGCGAGATGGGCACTATGGCTGCCAGGAATATGAGGTAGTATGGGCGTATCAGGGGCATCAGCTCGGGGGGTTGTCCCAGACGGTGTAGATTGAGATATACGATGGTCATGATGCCGGTAATCAGCAGCGAGAAGGTGAGGTTGATCACCACGCCGTTGCGCAGCATTACTCCTATCTCGGTATGCTCGCCGCGGCCAAACATCGCCCCAATGAGCGGAGTAAGGCCGTAAGTGAACCCTAAAATGGCAAATACCACCACATTGAACAGGTTGTTGACCAGCGATGCCGCCGACAGCGAGGGCGTACTATACTGACCGAGCATGATATTGTCGGCAAAGCCGACAACTATCATGCCCAGTTGTCCTATCATGATTGGTGCGCCCAATCGTAGTATTATGCCATAGTTCTCGCGAATTGACATCGCAATGCATCAATCAGTCGCGGCTGGCACCAAAGAAGCGCAGTAGGTAGAGGAAGAGGTTGATGAAGTCGAGATAAAGGCTCAGAGCGCCGAGGGTGGCGAGCTTACCCACGGAGAATGTGGGGTTGTACTGCGCCATGTTCTTCACTTGCTGGGTGTCCCAGGCGGTGAGGCCGATGAAGATGAGCACGCCTACTCCCGAAAGAATCCACTCAAGGGTGGTTGACTTCATGAACATGTTAACAAGCCACACGATTATCAGGCCGAAAAGGAGCATGATCAGCACCGAGCCGAAGCGCGACAGGTCGCGGTCGGTGAAGTAGCCATAAACACTCATGGCACCGAATGTGCCGGCGGTGATGAAGAATGTTTTGACAATCGATGCGTGTGTGTAAACCATGAATATGGGGAACAGCGAAACGCCGTAAAGAGCCGAAAGCAACAGCAACAGACCGGTGGCGGCGCCCGACGAGAGCTTGTTGATGCCGGCCGACAAGCCGAATACGATGGCCAGCGCGCCGAGCAGCGGGAGCCACATCACCATGAATGGGTGATTGACGGCAAACTGAAGGAAGCCCAATGAGGAGGAACAGAAGTATGAGATGAAGCCGGTGATGATCAGGGCCACTGTCATGCGCACGTATACTTGCTTCATTACTGCCGACACACGGCTGGCGATATCAACGCCACCATTGTAGGCGGGGGGGAAATTGGAATTGTACATTGTTGAGAGATATAGTTTTATGATTTTAATTAATTTATATTGATTACATGCGCTGTGGCACGTCAATGCCAAGTAGCGACAGAGCCGAGCGGATTATGCCGGCTGTGGCCTGACACAGCGCCAGGCGCAATGAGCGAGTTGCCGGGTCTTGTTCGCGCAGTATTGAGAAGTCGTGATAGAATTGGTTGAACTGCTTGGCCAGCTCATACACGTAATTGGCGATAAGAGCGGGGGAGTAGCTGCGTCCGGCCTCGGCCACGGTGGCAGGGTAGTCGGCGAGGGTTTGAATCAGCTCCACCTCCTTCTCGGCTGGTACCACGCCCAGGTAGTTGGTGGCTACGAAGCCTTGTTCGTCGGCCTTGCGGAGCACCGACTGGATGCGAGCGTAGGTGTACTGGATGAATGGGCCGGTGTTTCCGTTGAAATCAATCGACTCCTTGGGGTTGAAGGTCATATTCTTGCGTGGATCAACCTTGAGCAAGAAGTATTTTAAGGCTCCGAGACCCACGATTTCAGCCAGACGGTCGATTTCGGCCTCGGTGAAGTCGGCGGTGCGTCCTTGCTCCACGGCTACCTGGCGCGCTGAGGATACCATCTCGTCCATAAGGTCGTCGGCATCTACCACTGTGCCCTCACGGCTCTTCATCTTCCCTTCGGGGAGTTCGACCATGCCGTAGCTGAAGTGCACAAGATCCTTGCCCCACTTGAATCCGAGCTTGTCGAGAAGCAGCGACAGCACCTGGAAGTGGTAGTTCTGCTCGTTGCCCACCACGTAGATCATCTTGTCGATGGGGTAGTCGATGTAGCGCAGCTTGGCGGTGCCGATGTCCTGAGTCATGTATACCGAAGTGCCGTCGCTGCGCAGCAGCAGCTTGTGGTCGAGGCCGTCGGGAGTGAGGTCGGCCCACACGGAGCCATCTTCCTTGCGATACATCTTGCCGGCCTCCAGTCCTTCAAGCACCTTCTCCTTGCCTTCGAGATAGGTGTCGCTCTCATAGTAAATCTTGTCGAAGTCCACACCCATGCGGCGGTAGGTCTCGTCAAATCCGGCATATACCCATTCGTTCATCATGGCCCAGAGCTTGCGCACCTCGGGGTCTTTGGCCTCCCATGCGCGGAGCATGGCGCGGGCCTCCTGCATGAGGGGCGACTGAGCCTCGGCCTCCTCCTTAGAGATGTTTTTCTCCTTCATGAGGGCGTCGACCTCGGCCTTGTAGTGCTTGTCGAAGAGCACATAGAAGTCGCCTATCAGGTGGTCGCCCTTCTTGCCGGCCTTCTCGGGGGTGATACCGTTGCCCCACTTCTGCCATGCGAGCATCGATTTGCAGATATGGATGCCGCGGTCGTTGACTATGTTGGTCTTCACCACGCGGTTGCCGCAGGCGGCAAGAATCTGCGAAAGGCTGTAGC
>CAZFEU010000074.1:0-5389 GCA_964517875.1 uncultured Muribaculaceae bacterium
CGTGAGATGTGCGGAATCCGTCGAAGAAGTTGACGAAGGGCACACGGCTCTTGATGGTGGCAAGGTGTGCCACGCCTGATAGATCCATTACCTCCTGTACCGAGCCTTCGGCCAGCATGGCGAAGCCCGTCTGACGGCACGACATCACATCCTGATGGTCGCCGAATATGCTCAGCGCATGTGAGGCGATGGTACGGGCCGACACGTGGAATACGCAGGGGAGTAGCTCGCCGGCGATTTTGTACATGTTGGGGATCATCAGGAGCAAGCCCTGCGAAGCGGTGTAGGTGGTGGTGAGGGCACCGGCCTGAAGTGAACCGTGGACTGCTCCGGCAGCTCCACCTTCCGACTGCATTTCTTGTACGTGCACTGTCTCACCAAAAATGTTCTTGCGGCCGGCTGCTGCCCACTCGTCGACGTATTCGGCCATGGTCGAAGACGGGGTGATGGGGTAGATGGCGGCTACTTCAGAAAACATATACGAGACATGGGCGGCGGCTTGATTGCCATCGCAAGTCATGAATTTTTTCTGTTTGCTCATAGCTTGGTTTATATAATTATAAAAGAACTCTATGTGATGATTGGGCAGGTGATGTCTTGACCCAATTTTCCGACAAAATTACTATTAAATTCTGTAACGACAAAATATTATCGGTGGGAGTGTCCAACTGTTAAATGCAGTTAATTGTAGCAAGATGTAAGTGGAGTGTTTAACCAACGGCGGGGAGTAATAAGCCAAAATTGGGAGAAACTGCAGGGTGTGTATCTGTAAAAATAGTAGGAATATCTTAAAATAGGTTAAATTGACGTTTTCTTGTTTTGATTGTGTAATGAAATATTATTACATTTGTGCGTGTGTTTTTCATAGTATTAGATTAAGATAAAGGTTTAAAGGAAAGCGGCTGTCGAGAGACAGCCGCTTTTTTCTGATGCATGAAAGTGCTATCTTTGTGGTGACATCTGATATGCTGAGATATTTCGTATTTTTAATTTGTGTGGCTTCGGGGGCTCTGATGGTTTCGGGGCTTTCGGTGTCTGACCGCGATGTTAAGGCCGCCCTGTCGAGGCTCGATAAGGAACTTGAGACCAGGGAGGGGTATCTTGACCAGCGCAAGGGGCGCATCGACTCCATCCGCGGGCTGATGCAGGCCGAGGGCGACGGAGAGCATCGGCTGGAGCTCACGATGGCGCTGGCCGATGAGTTCAGCTCCTACCGCAATGACTCGGCGCTATACTATTATCATAAGGGACGAGAGGAGGCTATCGGCCTTGGGCACAAGGAGCTCGAACAAGCGTTTGCGCTAAAACAGGCCACTTATATGCCGCTGGCGGCATTTATAGCTGAAGCGGTGGAGATGTATCTGTCGGTAGATACCACGGCCATGGCTCCGGCTACACTTGAGCTCTACTACGACTCCGGAAGACAGATGTACTCATACATAGCCTCATTCTACTCCAAGCAGTCGGAGGCGTATGAGCGTTGGCACGGCAAGAGCATGGAGTCGCAGCGGCTGCTGCTCGATGTGCTACCATCAACCGACTATCGTTACAAGCTTAACAAAGGGGAATATGACTTCGCGATGGGCGATTTTGCCCAAGCCAAGGCATCGTTGCTCGATCTGGTAGCTCATCTGCCCGAAACCGACAACCAATATGCCCGTGCCACTCACCTGCTGGCCGAGATTGCCCGTGCTAATGGCGACAGGGATGAGGAGATGTACTACCTGACTCTCTCGGCCATAGGCGACACGCGGTCGGCCACCCGCGAGGTAACATCATTGCAGGAGCTTGGGGTGATGCTCTTTGACTCCACCAACTCGGATGTGAGCCGTGCCTATAATTACCTGTCGACAGCGTTGGCCAATGCTGTTGAATGCAAGGCCACGATGCGTATGATTCAGTCATCGGCGGCGCTGCCGATCATCGAGCAGGCTCATAAGGCTGAAATCGACATATGGCGCACCCGAATATACCTGATTATAGCGGTGATGGCGATACTCCTGGTGGTACTTGCCGTGGTGCTGATAGTGTTGCGCCGCGATATAGGGCGCATGCGGCTGTTGCAGGCTTCTCTTGAGAAAGCCAACCAGGTCAAGGAGGTGTACATAAGCCAGTTTCTCAACCTTTGCTCGATTTACATGGACAAGCTCAATCAGCTATGTAAGACCGTTAACCGCAAAATTTCGACCAACAAGGTCGACGACTTGTATAAGATAACGAAGTCGGGCAAATTTGTCGAGGAAGAGTCTAAGGAGTTTTACGCGGTGTTTGACGACGCATTTCTACATATCTACCCCACTTTTGTGACGTCGGTCAATGCGCTGCTGCGCGATGATGCCAAGATAGAGCTTAGAGATGACGAGCGGCTCAACACCGACCTGCGCATACTGGCATTTATGCGTCTTGGCATCGAGGACTCCACCCGCATAGCGCAGATACTCAACTACTCGGTGTATACTATCTACACGTATCGCAACCGGCTCAAGAACCGAGCCATTGACCGCGCAAATTTCGAGGCCGACATTATGAAAATCAGCTCGATTTCATGATGTATATTGGCGCTTGATAGCCCTTAAATTATCAAAACGAGTTTATATTTTTGTTTTTGTGTGGTGTTTATAATATGCAGTTCCCCAGTATGTTATCGTGGTATTAGCTTATTTGGGATTTACCATTTGCTTTATAATGCTTGCGGTGGGCGTGGGCGGATAGTATTTTTGTGTCACAGTTAACCCGTGCCGGTTGATCCGGCAATGATATTATGATTCACTTTTCTATGTTTTAGGGTTAGTATAGATTGTTAGTTCAACGGCTTATGCTAAAGAATTGTGTTTTATGTTAGGTTTTATTTATGTCCAACCTATGATGGACTTATAAATTCAACAAAGGCGCTCCGTGAGGAAGCGCCTTTGTTATTTGGGTGAAAATTGTTGCCGATTTAGAGCGTCACTTCGCCGCGGAGGGGAGTGTTGAGGTAGTGGGTTACTTCCTGTGAAGACAGACCAAGGCCAAATAAGTACATGAGCTTGGTGATGGCGGCCTCGGAGGTGATGTCGTGGCCCGAAATCACGCCGGCCTTGGTGAGGGCGTTGCCCGACTTGTAGCGCTTGGCGTGTACGCCGCCATTCACGCATTGTGTGACGTTGAGTATCACTATCCCGCGGTTCAAGGCATCACTTATAGCTTCCTGAAACCATGGGTAGGTGGGGGCGTTGCCGGCTCCATAGGTTTTAAGCACTATGCCTTTTATGCCCGGAGTGGTGAGCATGTGGCGGAAAGTACCCTCGGATATGCCGGGGTAGAGGTAGAGTGGCATCACGCCTGTGTCAAGCCCATATTGCACCTTCAGCGGTCGCTTAGTGATAGGTCGGCTCAAGGCGTCGTGGTTGAAGTGAATGCCCAGGCCTATCTTTGCCAGCGCGGGGTAGTTGTTGCTCTTGAAGGCATTGAAGTTGTCGGCCGACATCTTGGTGGAGCGGTTGCCGCGCCACAGGTAGTTTTCGAAGAGTATCGCCACTTCCTGCACGGTGGGCTGGCCGTCGGGCTCGGTCGAGGCTGCTATCTGGAGTGCGGTGATGAGGTTTTCCTCGCCGTCGGTGCGCACCTCTCCGATGGGGAGCTGTGAGCCGGTGATTATCACAGGCTTGTGGAGGTTTTCGAGCATGAATGATAGCGCTGAAGCGGTGTAAGCCATTGTGTCGGTGCCGTGGAGCACCACGAAGCCGTCGAATGCTTCGTAGTTGTCCTCAATGGTGCGCGCTATCTCCTGCCAGTGACGTGGATTCATGTCGCTCGAATCAATCGGTGGCTCAAACTGCACATTGTCGATGTCGTAGTCGAGCATCTTGATTTTGGGCACGTTGTCAATCAGGTGGTCGAAGTTGAACGGCTCCAGTGCTTTGGTGGCCGGGTTTTCGATCATGCCGATTGTGCCTCCGGTGTAGATGATGAGTATGCGGGGTCGACGGTTGTTCATGGCTGCGGGCTTGCTATTTCACCTGCGCTCCCGGTGTGGCGGGGGCGCTGGGGCTTATCACTGTGAGCGTGCCGTCGGCGTTTTCGGCCGACAGTATCATGCCTTGTGAGGTAATCCCTTTGAGCTTGCGCGGGGGTAGGTTGGCTATAAACACCACCTGCTTTCCTACAAGTTCCTCGGGCTTATAATATTTTGCGATGCCTGATACGATTGTGCGCTTTTCTGCTCCATCGTCGATGAGGAAGCGGAGCAGCTTGTCGGCCTTGGGCACTTTCTCGCACTCGAGCACGGTGCCCACGCGTAGGTCGGCCTTCATGAAGGTGTCGAAGTCTACGTCGGGTGCTTGTGGCGCGGGTTGCCACTGCGATACTTTATTTTCCTCCTTGATACGTGCAAGGCGGTCGGTCTGCACTTTGATGGTCTCGTCCTCGATTTTTTCGAACAGTAGCTCGGCTTCACCAAGTGTGGTGCCGGCGGCTACGATGTCGGGGCGACCGAGGTCGGCCCATGTGAGGGTGCCGAGTCGCAGCATCTTCACCATCTTCTCGGCTGTGAAGGGGAGGAAGGGCTCGATGGCTATTGCGAGGTTGGCCGCAATCTGGATGGAGGTGTTGAGTATGGTGGCTAAGCGAGCGGGATCGGTCTTGGCCACCTTCCATGGCTCGGTTTCCTGGATATAGCGGTTGCCCAGACGCGCTATGTTCATCGCCTCCTTGAGTGCGTCGCGGAAGTGGAATGTGTCGAGGGCTTCACTTAATGCCTGCTTAATGGTGCCGATCTCGGCCAGGGTGGTGGTGTCGACCTCCTCGAGTGTGCCGGCGGCAGGGGTTACACCATCATAATATTTCTTCACGAGTACCACGGCGCGGTTGACAAAGTTGCCCAGGATGGCCACGAGCTCTGAGTTGTTGCGTTGCTGAAACTCGGCCCAGGTGAAGTCGTTGTCGCGTGTCTCGGGAGCATTAGCTGTGAGCACGTAGCGTAGCACGTCCTGCTTGCCGGGGAGGTCGCGGAGGTACTCGTGGAGCCACACGGCCCAGTTGCGCGAGGTGGAAATCTTATCACCCTCGAGGTTGAGAAACTCGTTGGCGGGCACGTTGTCGGGCAGCTGATACCCATCGCCATAGGCCATGAGCATGGCGGGAAACACTATGCAGTGGAATACGATATTGTCTTTGCCGATGAAGTTGATGATGCGGGTTTCGGGGTCTTTCCAATACATCTCCCAGCTGTCGGGGAGCAGCTCCTTGGTGTTGGAGATGTAGCCGATAGGTGCGTCAAACCATACATACAGCACCTTCCCCTCGGCTCCTTCCACGGGCACGGGCACACCCCAGTCGAGGTCGCGGCTCACGGCCCGGGGCTGCAGCCCCATGTCGAGCCATGATTTGCACTGGCCGTATACGTTGGTCT
>CAZFEU010000075.1:0-5272 GCA_964517875.1 uncultured Muribaculaceae bacterium
ATACCCATGTCAACAGCATACCCCCGGACGACTCCATTCGCCCGGGGATTTTTTTTGCGTATAAATATAATAATGAATTAAGCCTTCGCGGCATGGCGGCGTGCGAACAGCGCAGTAACGCACGATGTGAGCAATCCGGTGACAGCAACGAGTCCCAACACCACCAACAGATCAAGAGCCTGTAGCTGCACCGGATAAACGTCAGTAATCATCTGCGACGGATCACCACCAAGCTTAACAAAACCACCAAACTGCTGCGTAAGAGTCAACGCCACTCCGAGCAAAATGCCAATCACCCCTCCACTGAGCGAGATAAGCCACCCTTCAATCACAAAAATCCGCGTGACAGCCGATGTCGTTGCACCCATCGATTGCAGTATAGCTATGTTATCGCGCTTTTCGAGCACAAGGAGGCATAGAGTTGACACTATGTTGAACGATGCTATTATTAGGATGAATGCCAGCATGGCGAATGTCACCCACTTCTCCACAGCTATCATGGCAAATGCACTATGATTATACTCCTCACGGGTCACGAGCTTAAGTCCATCAGGAAGTTGCAACCCCAACTGGTCGGCCGACAGGGATGTCCAAAGCTCTATCGAGGATGCCTCGGAGTCGTAGTCGAGTATGCCTCGCGCCACATCAATAGGTATTATCACCAGGTCGTCGGCATGATTGGTCTGTGATGTCTGAAGCACCGCCGACACCACAAGCGAGTCGGCCCGGAACGCCGTCATCGGCGCAGCAGTGTTGATACGTCCCACACGCTTAGGCACGTAAATCTTCAGCCAGCGTGAATCGGCCGGGTGCGCTCCGAACGATACAGCCGCTCCCACCGACATTACGGCGCACCCCACATCACCTACGTTCAACATCGGCTGTCCGTCTATCGTAGCCTGTGTTATAGCGTCGGACTGCAGCCACTTGTCGCTCACACCCAATATCGTTATCGGAAGCTGATCATCTCCCATAATGGCAAAAGCCTGCTCAGAGAGTGTGGCCATAGCGTGCGCATCGGGGCACGAGGCATTTATCGCTTCGGTGAGCGAGTCGGCATCGGCTATCACCTTACCCCGTTCGGGCACGATGCGAAGCGGGGGCTCGAACAGCGACATCTGTTGAACAGTGAGCTGCCGAAACCCATTGAACACCGACAGCACAATGACTATGGCCATAGTAGCAACCGCCACCCCTCCTACCGAAATAAGAGAGATGACATTGACTGCACTATGAGTTTTGCGCGAAAAAAGGTAGCGCAGGGCTATTCTAAGCTGTAGCAATGAGCGACTGATGAATTGGTTGATTCTGATTCTGCGGTCTACTGCTGTAGCAGATGGTCAATATTTTCCAGATAGTCGAGAGAGTCATCAAGGTAGAACGACAGCTCAGGGGTTTTACGCAACTGGAAACGTACCTTCTGGGCCAGCTCGTAGCGTATCGTACGGGCATTGCGGTTAATGTTGTCGAGGATCTCCGCACCTTTGTCGGATGGGAACACCGACAGATATGCCTTGGCCACCGAGAGGTCGGGCGACACCTTTACTGCGCTTACCGACACCAGTACCCCGCGGGTTTTGGCGGTTTGAAGGCGGAATATTTCGCTTAGTTCTTTCTGAAGGAGACGTGCTATTTTAGCTTGACGTGTTGATTCCATAATCTATACTTTTTAATTTTGGTCGCACTATAACTACTGCGCACTTCACAGCCCGTTATAGCAATATAACGCTTATCGCCCCCCTACCGTTCAGTCCTTAGATTTTCATAGAAGTCCAAGGCCTCGCGTGCCGCTATAAACGACGACAGGCGATTGTCGAGAACACCCTGTTCCAGCTTGGTGAGCAGCTGTGCTACAGCCGGATTATCGTAGAAAGCCGAGCGAAGTCGTGAGTCGATTGTCTCGTACATCCAATAGCGTGCCTGCTGATGTCGCTTTTTGTCGAAGTACCCATTACTCTGAACATATGCGAAATAGCGGTCAATCATCTCCCACACCTTATCTATACCCAGGTCGAAATAGCCTGAATAGGTAAGCACTTCGGGCACCCAACCTGAAGCCGTCGGGGGAAACAGATGCAGCGCTGAGCGAAATTGAGTAGCGGCCAGGTTGGCACGCTCCACATTGTCGCCGTCGGCTTTGTTGATTACAATGCCGTCGGCCATCTCCATTATGCCTCGCTTGATGCCCTGAAGCTCATCACCGGTTCCTGCAAGCTGTATCAACAGGAAGAAATCGACCATCGAATGCACTGCGGTTTCGCTCTGCCCCACGCCCACGGTTTCGACAAATATATTATTATATCCGGCGGCTTCGCAGAGCACTATTGTCTCGCGGGTCTTGCGGGCCACTCCACCGAGCGATCCGGCCGAAGGGCTTGGGCGAATGAATGCCTTGGGGTGGACGGCGAGCCTCTCCATGCGTGTTTTGTCGCCCAGGATGCTACCTTTGGTGCGCTCGCTTGAGGGGTCGATGGCGAGCACGGCGAGCTTGCCTCCATCCTTGAGCACATGGAGTCCGAAAGCGTCGATTGATGTCGACTTACCCGCACCCGGCACACCGGTAATGCCTATGCGCCTCGACTTCCCTGAATATGGCATGCATTTCTCTATCACCTCCTGGGCTTTGGCATAATGCTCGGGGTTCACGCTCTCCACCAGCGTGACACCGCGGCTCAGCATAGTCACGTTGCCCTTTATGATACCCTCCACGATTTCACTCACCGTGGGCGCCGGACGCGACTTGCGCCTAAAATAGGGGTTTACCACCGGCGGTTGGCTCACACCGGAGTTAACTGCGAGTCCTTTATATTGGTTGTCGTTCTCAGGATGATCCATAATATTATTTTTTCTGACCCACGATGCGCAGAGTATGGGTAGGCTGCGATGGGTCGTTGGTGATTACTTGCAGCCGAGCGTTGATGAGTTCACTGGGGAATTTACCGGGGTCAACCTCAATCGTCACATCGCCCGACTTGTGCTTCTTGACCTTGTCGGGACTCTGAATCACGGTGATACCCGGATCGGTTGTGTAGATGCGGCGTACCGACATAGGCGTGTCACCACGGTTCACTATCTTAAACGTGCCCTTTATCGGCCCTGACGATGCGTCAACCACACCCAAGTCGAGAGTGTACGGCTCAAGCTTGGCCTGCGGAGCCTTGGCGCGGGCCTGTGGCGACAAGCGCGAGAAATCCTCCTCCACGATAGCCACCACATCAATCATAAGTGGCTCGGAGTGCGGCGTGGCATAGAATTGTATCGAGTCAGTGACAATACCATAGAGCGGATTGCGGTCGCTCATAAACACCACTGCTATGGTGCCCTGTTGCCCCGGGGGAATCACACCCTCTACCAGACGCGGGACGAAACCATCGCCCGCCGTCCCGAATGTGGGTCGGATTGTATCGGCCGTAGGATTATAGACCTCAAGGAATGCCGATGCCTGCCTGTTTTTTGTAACCTGACCGAACGGGATGGTGGTATTGCGAAGACGCAGAGGCCCAGCCTCCACGGGATAGCGCGAGCGTATGGTGGCGCTCGCCCCCACTACCACTCCTTTAATCGACAGCGAGGATGCCAACGTCTCACCCTGAGCATCGGCGGTGATCACCTTCACCTTCTTGACAAAACGTCCGGGTCGTCCCTGCGGGTCAAAGGTAACATTCACCACTCCGGTGTCGCCCGGAGCCACAGATCCTCGGCTATAGCGGGGTGTAGTGCAACCGCATGAGGCCGATGCACCCACCACGGCCACAGGTTCATCGCCGAGGTTCACAAATTTCAGCTCGCAGCTCACAGGCCCGGCTTCCTCACTTATGGCACCGAAATCATGGGTATACTCCACCCACTCCACCGACTGTGCAGCATAGCACTGCACCGCAGCTGTTACAATCGCAAAAAGTATTATAAAGCGCTTCATCATTTCTTGGCCGGGATAACATTGCCGCGCAGCTTGAGCGACTGGCGCTTCTTGCCAGGCACGTTGGTGCGCACTTTCACATCCTTATTGATTTCCCCCGGATGCCCCTGGGGAAAGAATGTCACTGTGATCTTACCGGTTTTCCCGGGCATTATCGGTTCTTTAGGAAATCCGGGCTTGGTGCAGCCACACGAAGCCGACGCCGACACCACCACCAGTGGAGCATCGCCGGTATTGGTAAACACGAACTCACATTTTACCGGGCCACCGTTTTCATCTATATTGCCGAAATCGTGCGACGTGGTGGCAAACGACATCTCAGGCGCCCCCTTGGCAAAAGCCGCGATGGCGAGAATTGTCACCGCTATTGTAATAAATAAGCGTTTCATGTATATGAAATTACAGCAAGTTGTCTGTTATTCCGGATCGACATCCTGGGTATATTTGTCATCGCCCACATAGTAGTCGTCCTTGCGCTTCGCCACTCCCTTTGACTTCCCCTCGACAAGCGAGCGTCCGTCGCCGCTGCCGGCACTCTGTATATTCTTGCTCGTGCCGGCATAGGTCATTGAAAGGATAGAGGTGACGGCAAACAAAACCATACCTATGCCTGTAATCATGGCCGTTGTGCTCTGCTCGGGCTTGGCGAAAAGCAGCACACCACCACCAATCACCAGCAATGCGGGAAAAATATAGAAATAGCCCGGAAACTTAACGTTGTCATAACCAAAAGCCAGAGCATAAAAATGATAGACTCCTCCGGCAAGCACAAGCGCACCCATCAGGAACGACAACACCGGCTCGAATGTCTGCCACAGCACGATGAACACCACGCCAAGTATCACCCCGGCTATACATGTAATCCAGCTCATCAGCGAATTCATGCGGCCACGACGACGCGTGCCCGTGCGCAACGCCTCTTCGCGAGCCCTGCGGTCCTGATTGGCCTGGCCAAACATACCGATCACAGCCGGTGCCAGAAACATGATTCCCGCAAGCGAAATAATCCATCGATACAACTCCTTTTGGCCATAAAGGCATAGCAACGCTATACCGATGCCAAGCACCACAATGTTCTCCAAAATCCTGGATTTACGTTCCATCTTCTTATTATTAGGTTTAATATTTCAATCAACACTTTGACTGCGCAATAATCACGCTGTTTAATCTACAAAAGTAATAAAAATCATAATTACAACATGCGTAATTCTGAAATTATAGTGTGGAATTACCGGAAAATGCCTACCTTTGTAGCCCTTAATGATGGGAAGGACCCATCATCGTGGATAAATTTGGCTGCTTGCAACCACTCAAAAAAATGCTAAAAAAAATGTATTTTATGAATTACTTATT
>CAZFEU010000076.1:0-4941 GCA_964517875.1 uncultured Muribaculaceae bacterium
CTGTCTCGCGTGAGTGCTGCAGCAGGTTCTGGCCGTAGCTTGAGCGGTATTTCATTTTGCCTACAAGGCGAATCAAGTCGGGATGCAAACCATGTATTCCCAGGTCGATGGCGGTGCGCTTGCCTGTTTCGATGATTTCTTCTTCAATCTGTTTACGCACTTTGGCCACCACCTCTTCAATGCGAGCGGGGTGAATGCGGCCGTCGACCACAAGCTGGTGCAGTGCCAGGCGTGCTATCTCGCGGCGTACAGGGTCGAAACCCGACAGCACGATAGCCTCAGGGGTGTCGTCAACAATAATTTCTATGCCTGTGGCTGCTTCGAGAGCACGGATGTTGCGACCCTCGCGGCCGATGATGCGGCCTTTGATTTCGTCGGAGTCGATGTGGAATACGGTTACTGAGTTTTCGATGGCTGTCTCGGTGGCTACGCGCTGAATCGATTGCACCACAATGCGCTTAGCTTCTTTATTGGCCGTCATCTTGGCCTCATCCATTATGTCGTTGATGTAAGCGGCGGCAGCGGTCTTGGCTTCGTCCTTAAGCGATTCGATCAAACGCTCTTTGGCCTCCTCGCTCGACAGGCCTGAGATGTGTTCAAGCTCGTCTTGTGCTTTGCGGTGCAGGCGTTCGAGCTCGGCTTTGTGAGCATCGAGCTGTCCCTGCTGGGCTTCGAGGTTGGCGCGGGTGATTTCGATTTCGTTGCGAGTGCGTTGGTTTTCGCTTTGCTGCTGGTTGAGTTGCAGCTCGCGCTGCTTCTGCTTGGCCTCGGCGCTTTGCACTTTCGACATGCGTTGTTGTGCCTCGCGCTCGGCAGCGGCCTTGATTTTGGTTTCGGCCTCTCGGGCTTCAATCAGTTTGTTCTGTTTGATCATTTCGCCCTCTTTTTCGGCGGTCTCAATGATTGCTTTGGCCTGGCTATGAGCCATGTTTTTCTGGAGAACTATTGTGATGCCTACACCCAGTGCGAGTGCGACTACTCCTACCAAAATGTAAAGATATATTTCCATATGTTCTTGTAAGTGATGAATTTAAATGGTTGTCAATTCTCGGATTTAGTGGCCAGGGGGCCGGTTAATAAAAAAGCACTGCACCGTGGGGAGTCGGGCTTTGTGGTTAAAAGTCCAATCCGTGCTGGTGAGTGCGGGTTGATTGTTTGAGTGTGCCCACTCTTGGGCTATGCTCTATCGTGGAGCCATACGGCTTCAGGTCGATTATAACTGTTGGTTGTCGTCAACTGCAAACAGCAGGCGGCTGAGCTCCTGTTCGAGCTTATCCACCTCCGTTTTAACCGACTCATTTGATGCTTTGGCTGCGAAATACAGCTTGGCAAACTGGAATGCAACCATAGCAAGCACCTCTTTCGAGGTTTTGTCGGCAAACCGTGACCTCCAGCGGGCGTAAAGCTCGTTTACGTTGGCCTCGGCTATTCGATATATCTCTTCCTCGGCCCTGTTGATCTGCAATGGCATGGGGGCCAGGTCAGTGATGCGTATCGTTATGTGTTGTTTATCAGTCATAGCATCAGTCGGTTAAGTCGTTGATGCAGTTGTCGATTTCCCGCACTAACTTGGTGAGCGTGGCGTGGGTGAGTGCTAAGTCGTCGCGGGTGGGAGTGATAGTGGATGCTATTCTCAAGTATTCCACCTGTTGCGTCAGCTGCTCGATGCGGCGCTGCTGGGCGTCGACTGTGGCTTTAAGCTGGGCGGCCATCTCCTCGGTTTTCGCCTTTTGGGCTGCGAGGGTGGCGTATCGCTCAGCGAGCAACCGGGCTTTGCTCCTGAACCGCTCGAGTGATTGTTGCAAATCGTCGGCCATTACTTTACCAAGTTTTCACAAAAGTACTCCTTTTTTCCCAATTGGCAACCTTTGGGGTCTCCATTGTGGTGCATTTTAAACTTTTTTAGTTAAAATTTATTGTTTGATATTCCTGCAAGGGAGCGCAGATCGTATGTATTTTGATGAACCCTTGGCCGCGTATTGTTGTTTTCTATTAAAAAATATTTGATGATATGAAAAAGATAGGCATATTTTACGGTTCGACCACTGGCGTTACCGCCGACGTGGCAAGAAAACTTGGAGAGATACTTGGTGTGGACGCTGATGATATCCGCGATGTGGCTTCTACGGCTCCCTCAGCGGTGGGCGATTACGAAATCCTTGTGCTCGGTACAAGCACATGGGGCGTCGGTGACCTGCAGGACGATTGGGAAGATTATGTCAATGGCCTCGAGGTGCTCGATCTCAAAGGTAAGAAAATCGCCCTCTTCGGTTGCGGCGACGAGACCATGAGCGATAGTTTCTGTGGCGGCGTAGGGCGTCTGTACAACCGACTCAAAGGCACAGGTGCTGAGTTTATTGCTCCTTACGATACTGTGGGCTATGACTTCAATGAGTCAGAGGCTGTGGTTGACGACGGTGTGGCTGTGGGGTTGCTCCTCGACCAGGTAAATCACCCTGATCTCACCGAGCCGCGACTGAAGGCGTGGGCAGAGCTCATAAAATAGAAACACCCGATAGTGATGATTTTTTGCGTGAATTGTGATTATATGTTATCTTTGCGGTAACAGTAACACAATTCACCGATGAAATCACTACAAGACTATAACGAGATACTGGCCGGTGCCATCGAGCGGCTTGATATGCCCGCACAGCCGTCCGGTCTTTACGATCCGATAAGATATACTCTCGCCGGAGGGGGCAAAAGGCTCCGTCCGGTGTTGCTCTTAGCCGTTTGCGATGCGCTGGGAGTAGATCCGCATAAGGCTCTCAACCAGGCGTTGGGAGTTGAGATGTTTCACAACTTCACGTTGCTTCACGACGATGTGATGGACAATGCCGACACCCGGCGCGGACGTCCGACCGTACACCGCCGCTGGAACACGGAGACGGCAATATTGTCGGGCGATGCCATGCTCACCCTCGCCACGATGCTGGTGGCCAACTGCGCAGGCATGGATGTGCTCGACAGGTTCAACCACATGGCCATGGATGTGTATAAGGGGCAGCAGTATGATATGGATTTTGAGCAACGCCGCGATGTCACGGTCGACGAGTATCTCAATATGATTTCGCTAAAGACTGCCGCACTGATTTCGGGCGCATGTGCCATAGGTGCGATGATGGCAGGTGCCGATAAGTCGGTCGTAGATGCGTTTGCATCTTATGGCCACAATCTTGGTATGGCTTTCCAGCTACAGGATGATTACCTCGACACGTACGGCGATCCCCAGAAGTTCGGCAAGGCTATAGGTGGCGATATAGTCAATGATAAGAAAACATGGCTACAGATAATGGCACTCACCGAAGATCATACAGGAGAAACGGCATTGCTGATAGCAGGAGCAGTTCCGAACGATGTGAAGGTTGACCGCATGCGCCGTATCTACGACCGTCTCGAGTTGCCTGAGCGTTGCCATATGCTCATCGACCAATACATCCGTAGGGCAATTGATGCGCTCGCAGGGATAGACATTACCGACGATTCACGGAGTTTCTTCACCAACATGGCGCGTCAGCTGGCTACGCGCAAGATATGAGCATGAAACTCGTTGATACTCATACACACCTCTATCTCGATGACTACGACCCAGACCGCACTGAGGCTGTGGAGCGGGCAATAGCGGCAGGCGTTGAGTGGATGATTTTCCCTAATGTCAACGCCGGTTCGGTGGCTCCCATGATGGAGCTTGCCAGGCTTTACCCACACAATGTTGCCACTTGCGTCGGTCTACATCCCAGCGATGTGAAAGAGGATTGGTCATCGCAGCTCGATGCAATGGAGCCACTGCTTCGCAACCCCGACAACCACTTTGTGGCCTTGGGGGAAATTGGCATGGATCTATATTGGGATAAAACTTATGTCGAGCAACAGCGACAAGCCCTCGAACGGCAACTCGACTGGGCTAAACAGACACGCCTGCCGGTGATACTCCACTGTCGCGAAGCTCTCGATACGATGCTTGAGGTGGTAGGGAGCGATCGCGTCACGCCGGGAGTGTTCCACTGCTTCGGCGGTACTGTCGACGATGTGGAGCGCATACGTCGCACAGGTGATTATTACTTTGGCATCGGCGGTATCGTCACATTCAAGAAATCGCCGCTACCCGAGGTGCTTCCTGCTATTGGGCTCGACCGCATTGTGCTCGAAACCGACGCTCCGTGGCTCGCCCCCACACCCCTGCGCGGCAAGCGCAACGAAAGTGCCTACATGGTGCATACCGCTCAGGCCGTGGCCGATATATTGGGGGTAGACGTTGAGGAGGTAGCCGAGCGCACCACCGCCAATGCCCGTCGCCTTTTCAATTTCCCCCGCTAAAATAATATAGCCCGAGGGCCACACCCCGCGGAATAAAGCCAAACAACGAGGTCGGCTGATTTGTCGGTCGAATACCTATTATTGTGGGGCTACACCACATGACAAGCCGGATTGTCTACTCAAATTCGTTAAAATATTGATGCGGTTTTCGTAAATTTTTGTTGAAAAATTTGGTAGGGTCGCAGAAAATGAGTTACTTTGCACACTGTTTTGTGGCTCATCCTGTAAAGCGGCTAAAAATGATGCAATTAGCGGCGATATGAGAACTGAGATGGCGGCCCCAAAGCTGAGATAGATAATCGTATTAAGATAATAACCAACAACAGCCATGTCAAAAATTTGTCAAATCACGGGCAAAACAGCGATTACAGGTAATAATGTGTCGCACTCAAAGCGTCGCACAAAGCGCCGCTTCAACGTGAACCTCTTTAACAAGAAGTTCTACTGGGTTGAACAGGACGCTTGGATCACCCTTACCGTATCGGCCAACGGTCTCCGCACAATCAACAAAATTGGTTTGGACGCCGCCATCAAGCAGGCAATCGAGAAGGGCAACTTAACTGAAATCAAATATTTAGCATTCTAAGAAAATGGCAAAGAAACCAAAGGGTAATCGCGTGCAGG
>CAZFEU010000077.1:0-4766 GCA_964517875.1 uncultured Muribaculaceae bacterium
GTGGTACCGACATCAAGCTCACTCCTGAAGTGAAAGATGCCGGTGGTCTTGCCATAATTGGCACAGAGCGTCATGAGTCGCGCCGTGTCGACCGTCAGCTCCGTGGTCGTGCCGGCCGTCAGGGCGACCCTGGTTCATCGGTATTCTTCGTTTCATTCGAAGATCAGCTGATGCGACTCTTTGCCACCGACCGTGTGATGAAGATGCTCGACCGCATGGGCCTCAAAGAGGGTGAAATGATTGAATCAAAAATGGTGACCAACGCCATCGAGCGCGCACAGAAACGCGTGGAGGAAAACAACTTCGGTATACGTAAGCGCCTGCTCGAATACGACGATGTGATGAACAAGCAGCGTACATATATTTATGCGCGCCGTCACCATGCCCTGCTTGGCGAACGCGTGGGCATCGACATCGCCAACATGCTCTACGACACGATCGAAAACCTCGTGAACACATACGACCAGCCATCTGACTACGATGACCTGGCTATGGAGGTGATGCGAATCCTCACCATCGAGCTTCCATTCACCGCCGATGAGTTCCGTTCAATGAGCAAAGAGGATATAATCGATGCTATTCATGGCGTGGCAAATGAAGCGCTCCAGCGCAAGAGTGAGCGCATCATCGAAGTGGCAATGCCTGTAATTAAGGATTGGGTTGAAAACCGTGGAGCCACAGGCCGTATCTCAGTGCCTATCACCGACGGAAAACGCATATTCAATCTCGTGGTCGACATACAGAAAGCATACGCCTCTGAGTGCAAGAACATCGTGAAAGAATGGCACAAGTCGATACTGCTCGTCACCATCGATGAGCTCTGGAAGGAGCATCTGCGCGAACTCGACCAGCTGCGCCAGTCAGTGCAAAACGCATCTTATGAGCAGAAAGACCCGCTTGTAATTTACAAAGTTGAGTCATTCCACCTCTTTGAAGCGATGCTCAACAATCTCAATGTTAAGGCGATTTCGTCACTGCTCCGCGGACAGATATATATTCAGCAACGCCCGTCAACTCAGCTTGAATCAGAGCAGAAGGCTGAAGAAAATGGCGATAATAAAGAAAGCGCAAAAGCTCCGGCCAAGCCTCAGCCTGAGGTACGACAAGCAATGCCCGAGCGTCAGAACGATTACTCGCGATACCGTGCCAGCAAAGAGGATCTTCCCGGACAGGCAGCGCAACAGGCAGCAGCATCAGCTCACCAAGGTGAGCGGCAGAAACCTATGCCTGCTAAGGCCGCACCTAAAATCAACCGCAACGATCCTTGTCCTTGTGGCTCAGGCAAGAAATATAAGAATTGCCACGGACGAGGCCTTTAATCTGAATATAAATCCCACTACTACAACGACATGGAGGTCCCTCGCAGACTTCCATGTCGTTGCAAATTAAATACATTAATGGCTGACTCTCACCAAAATTCATACAAGCCCCTTGACTCTGGCACTCAATTACATCAAGGTAAGTATCGCATCATTTCGGTGTTGGGCCATGGTGGATTCGGAGTAGCTTATCTCGCCGAGCATATTGCGCTGCGAAAGCAAGTGGCTATCAAAGAGTTCTTCCCCAAAACATTCTGCAATCGTGATGAAAATTCCACCAGCATCAACATCGGCACCAGTGCCAATTGCAATCTTGTGGAGCGATTCAAAGCAAAGTTTATCAAGGAAGCTCGCACGATTGCCTCACTATCTCACCCCGGTATTGTAAAAATACTTGACGTATTTGAGGAAAACAATACAGCCTACTATGTAATGGATTATATCGTAGGCGAATCATTGTCCGACCTACAAAAAAATTACGAAGGGAAAATCCCCTTAGAGAAAGCCATAGGGTGGATAAAACAAGTAGGCAATGCATTGACTTACATCCATTCGCATCACCTTAATCATTTGGATGTCAAGCCGGCTAACATCATGATTGACCGCAATGGCGAAGCCATACTGATTGACTTCGGCCAATCCAAGCAGTATGACGATGGGGGCAAGGAAACTTCAACCACTCCCATTGGCATAAGCCATGGATATGCCCCCCCCGAGCAATATCGCAACGGTGGCGTAAGCAACTTCTCCCCCCAGGCAGACATCTACGCCCTTGGAGCCACCCTATATAAGCTTATTACCGGTGTCACACCTCCGGATGCAATGACACTAATTGACGAGTCACTTACGTTCCCCACCGACACACCCCCACATATTTGCGAAGCAATTACCCGGGCCATGTCAATCAACAAGAAAGACCGGTCCGCATCGGTAAACGAGTTTCTCAATCAGCTTAAGTCAAACGACAATAATGAGGCGACTGATAGCACTGAATACACCGTTATTGACGTTGAACGTACGCCAAATACCACCACAACAAGGCCAAAGTCGGCGAAAGATAAAATAATATTGGTAGTTATACTCATGGCCATATTGATTTCCACACTTTTGGTAATATACCCTTTCATAAGCCGACACCAAGGTGCTGACGAGCAGTCTACCATCCAGAGCGCTGAGCTATATGAGGTATGGGGTACACATGACCGATCCGAATATGTAAATGGTTTAAGGGTTCATGCGAAACTCAAGACAAGCGAACCCGGACAGAGAGTAGCCATTGTTGCAAAGTTCTATGAGTCTGATGGTGTAACTCCGCTTCTTGACAGTCATGGAAATGATGTGACTTATGGCAGAAACACCTATTTTTATAATGGAGAAGCCGATGACTTCACTATTTTCATACCATATAGTGATTTGGGAAATCCTGATGAAATCTATTATAAAGTAATGATTAAAGATGGTGATAAGATATTGGATGAATCCAATCTAATAACATTTCACCCGATCTACCCGAGTGCTGAAAAGACTGGGTTATAACAAAACGATTGTGTAGAGCGTTTATATAAGGAAAAAAATAAACTTAAACTATGAATATTGGAGATAAAATGCCTGAAATTCTTGGCTATGACCAGGACGGTAAAGAAATAAAAGCTTCCGACTATGCCGGACGCAAGTTAGTGCTCTACACTTACCCCAAGGACAACACATCAGGGTGTACCGCCGAGGCTTGCTCACTACGCGACCACCGTAACCAACTCAGCGAAATGGGTTATGACGTGCTCGGTGTGAGCAAAGACTCACAAACTTCTCACCAACGTTTTATCGAGAAACAACAGCTCAATTTCCCACTGATAGCCGATACCGACACTCACCTTCTTCAAGAATTAGGAGCTTGGGGTGAGAAGAATATGTATGGCAAGAAAATTATGGGCACGCTACGCACCACATATCTGGTAGATGAAAACGGAATAATCACCTACATTTTCACCCCCAAGATGATTAAAACCAAGGAGCACGCACAGCAAATCATCGATCATATAAGTGATGGCAAATAGTCTCCCTACCCCTTTGCGATGAATCGGGCACAATTGCTACTTGGCAGCAACGTTGACACTCGCCTACTTAACATAGAGCGTGCCGTTGATATTTTATCAACCGAATTCCATATATCAAAAATCAGCGCGTTGGTCGAGGGGAATGATATCAATGGGGGTCCCTCGATCTACGCTAACCGGATTGTGGAAATCGAAACCGATCTTGACGTTGCCCAATTGCATAATCGTCTTAAACAAATTGAAGCCGCTTTCGGCAAGCGAACCCCCATCTTCACCACCGAAAATAGGACTACCGTATATATCAACATCCCGATCGACATCGATTTGGTGATTTTCGAATCTCAGATTCTAAAGCAAGACGAGATCAATCGCCCATACTATCGCACCATTTTGGCTCAAGGCTTTTGACAGTTAAGAAAAATTTGTAAATTTGTGCGATATAAATCGCAAACGCATAAACTTGTAGACAATGCTTAAGAAAATACTCTCAATCTCAGGACGTCCGGGGCTTTACCGTCTTGTAAGCCAAGGCAAGAACATGCTTATCGTAGAGAATCTTGCCAATGGAAAACGCACACCAGCATATGCCCGCGATAAAGTGGTGTCGCTCGGCGATATAGCCATATACACTACCGACGAGGATATCCCTCTCCCCGACGTGTTTGAAAAAATCAAAGAAGCCAACAATGGCCAACCTGTCGACCTCAAAGCTTATAAGAGCGACGCCGACCTGCGCAAATACTTCGCCACAATCCTCCCCGACTTTGACGACGATCGCGTTTATACAAACGACATCCGCAAAGTGTTCTCATGGTACAATCAGCTCATCGCTGCCAATGTCACTGAGTTCAAGGACAATGAGATAGCCGAAGATCAGGCTGCTGAGGCTGCCGAAGCCGCCGACGAAGCCGACACTACCAAGAAGTAATCATAAATCAATATAGCTAAATGTCATGGCGTAAAAACAACGCCATGACATTTTTTTTGTTATAATACACCATAAAACAGCCTTCATAATTCCGTAAAGAATCATCAGTTGTTTTATCACTTGATAACCAAATCACTAAAAGATAAGTTCACTTTAAGTCAGCAAAAAAATGTTTTCTGCTCAAACTTTTCTCCAAAAAGTTTTGCCATTTCAAAAAAAAGATATACCTTTGCATCGCAAAACCAAAAGCGACCATGCGAAAATAGCTCAGTTGGTAGAGCACAACCTTGCCAAGGTTGGGGTCGCGGGTTCGAGTCCCGTTTTTCGCTCTAATTCATTATCACAGTACAATCGAAATGCAATAGTACTCAATTTAAACACAGGGTATTAAACATAGATTACGATTGATTAGATGTCCGGATGGCGGAATTGGTAGACGCGCT
Source organism: uncultured Muribaculaceae bacterium (assembly GCA_964517875.1). GTDB lineage: Bacteria > Bacteroidota > Bacteroidia > Bacteroidales > Muribaculaceae > JAJPXC01. The sequence goes on from CAZFEU010000077.1 coordinate 4,745, forward strand.
ACTTTGAGGGGGTAGTGATCAT
>CAZFEU010000078.1:0-4628 GCA_964517875.1 uncultured Muribaculaceae bacterium
GCGACTACCTGGGCAAGACCGTGCAGATCGTGCCCCACATCACCGACGAAATCAAACGCAACGTCAAGGCACTCGGCAACACCGGCAACTTCGACTTCGTGATCACCGAAATCGGTGGCACCGTGGGCGACATCGAATCGCTCCCCTTCATCGAGAGTGTGCGACAACTCCGCTGGGAGCTGGGTCGCAACTGCGTGCACATCCACCTCACCTACGTGCCCTATATAGCAGCAGCCAAGGAGCTTAAAACAAAGCCCACACAGCACTCTGTGAAAGTGCTTCAGTCCGAGGGAATCCAACCCGATATTCTGGTGCTCCGCACCGAAAAGAACATAACCCCCGAGATGCGCCGCAAGATAGCGCTCTTCTGTAATGTAGATCCTGATGCTGTGATCCAGTCGGTGGATGTTCCCTCGATCTATCAGGTGCCTCTGAAGATGCATGAGCAGCACCTCGATGAGCTGGTGCTCCGCAAATCGGGAGTCGATCCTCAGGGTGAGCCCGACATGGGGCCCTGGGTCAACTTCCTCAACAAGATGGAACATGCCACCGAGGAGGTGCGTATCGGACTGGTGGGTAAGTATGTAGAACTACAGGACGCTTACAAGTCAATCAACGAATCGCTTTTCCAAGCAGCCACTTACAACGACCGTCGACTGCGGCTGCAATATATACATTCGGAGAAGCTCACCGATGAGAATGCCGATGAGATGCTGTCGCAACTCGATGGTGTGATCATAGCACCGGGATTCGGTCACCGTGGCATTGAGGGTAAATTTGTGGCCCTTAAGTGGTGCCGCGAGCACGATGTGCCCACATTCGGCATATGCCTTGGAATGCAGTGCATGGTGATTGAATTTGCCCGCAATGTACTTGGCCTCACCGATGCCAACTCTACCGAGATGGAGCCATCAACCCCTCACAATGTCATCGACCTGATGGAGGAGCAGAAGTCGATCTCCAATATGGGTGGCACCATGCGTCTCGGAGCTTACGATTGCGAGCTCGCCCCCGATTCCAAGGTGGCCAAGGCATATGGCAAGACATTGATCAGCGAGCGTCACCGCCATCGCTTTGAGTATAACGACGAATACCGCGATCAGCTCGAAAAGGGTGGTCTCAAGTGTGTGGGGCGCAATCCCAAGACCGGGCTTGTTGAGGTGGTGGAGATACCCGAAAAGCGTTGGTTTATAGGCACGCAGTATCATCCGGAGTATTCATCGACGGTGCTTCGACCCAACCCCATCTTCGTTGACTTCATAAAAGCCGCCATTGAGTATGGCAAGGAACGGAAATGGGCATAAATCCGTACATAACATTGAATATCAATCATTAATCACATACGAAATTGGATAAAAACACCATTTTAGGCTTCATAATGATGGCGCTGGTCATCTTCGGGTTCATGCTGCTCAACAAGCCCGACGAGAAGGAGCGCCAGGCCCAGGAAGCGGAGAAAGAGCAAGCCGAGGCTGCGGCAAAGGTCGCCAAGGAGAAGGAGGTGCTCAACCCCTTCACCGACGGCGAAATAGCGCAAATAAATCGTAGTCTGGCAGCGGCTACCACCACCGAGCCTGACGGCTCGAGCAAATTCTCTAACGGCAAAGTTGAACTCACCTTCAATGCCGACACCATCACCAGCGGCCGCGTCTACGTGAACGACCTTGGCAATTGGATCGATGTCAAGGATGTATTGGCCAATAAGATAGCTGCTGAATATGGCGACGAACTGGCCCTGATGGCCAACTCTACCCTGCGCCAGGCAGTGAAGGAGGGTGCGGCAAGTGGCCCGATGCACCGTTTTACCTACGGTACCGACTCAATTGTCACCCTGGGTAAAAGCGACAACAGGCTAATGCTCGGCATAAGCACCCGCGGCGGTGCCATCGCAGTGGCCACACTCGATGACTACAACTCTGAAGTGGGCGACCCTCACAAGGTGTCACCATTCACCGATGGTACCGGCACTTACAACTTCGTGCTTAAGACGGCTTCCAACCAGTTTAATACCAAAGACCTGTACTTCACACCTCATGTGATCGACGACAATACGCTGGAGATGCGCCTTGACTTCGATGCCGACACTTATTGGGGCTTGCGATACACCCTAAAGCCCGACAGCTACGTAGTGGCCATGGAGGTGGTGCAGAGCGGCATGGGTTCGGTGCTCGGCAACGCTATGGCCGACATCAGCATGAACTGGCGCCACAAGATGCGCCGCAACGAGGTGGGCAAGAGATTCGAGGAAAACAACTCTGCTATATATTATAAATATGTGGGAGAGGCGCCCGATAAACTCAGCGAGATGAAGACCGACTCTGAGACACTCAGCGAGCCGGTGAAGTGGATCGCCTTCAAAAATCAATTCTTCTCGGCTGTGATGATTCCACGCGAATCTTTCAAGTCGGCCAAAGTGAAGTCGTGGATCGTCAACGACAACGCTGCCTACCTCAAGCTCATGGAAATGGAGGCCAACGTGGGCTATAAGGCCGATGCCGAGGTGCCCGTGGCCTTCGACATCTATATCGGCCCCAACCTCTATCCGCTACTCTCCGACCTCGACGACCAGATAGCCGGTGATGAGGATCTTCAGCTCACACGCCTTATCCCGCTGGGGTGGGCCTTGTTCCGCTGGATCAACACGCTCATCATCATCCCCGTGTTCACGCTGCTGGGCTCGTGGGTGGGCAACTACGGCATAGTCATTCTGCTGCTCACCATCTTCATCCGTCTTATCCTGTTCCCCTTCACCTATAAGAGCTACATTTCGCAGGCCAAGATGCGCCTGCTTGCCCCTGAGGTGAAGGAAATCAACGATAAATACCCAGGGCAAGAAAATGCTATGAAGCGCCAGCAGGAGACGATGGCCCTATATTCCAAGGCCGGAGCGTCACCATTGTCGGGTTGCCTCCCCATGCTCCTGCAGATGCCCGTGCTCATAGCCATGTTCTGCTTCCTCCCCAACTGTATCGAACTGCGAGGACAGTCATTCCTGTGGGCTCACGACCTCTCCGCACCCGACTATATCTGCACACTGCCGTTCACCATACCCTGGTATGGCGACAAGGTGAGCCTGTTCTGCTTGCTGATGACCGTGACCAACATCGTCTACACCCGCATCAATATGCAGAACCAGCCTTCATCGTCGTCAATGCCCGGCATGAAGTGGATGATGTATCTTATGCCGGTGATATTCCTGTTCTTCTTCAACGACTATGCATCGGGCCTCAGCTACTACTACTTCCTGTCGCTCTTGCTCACCATCACACTCACATGGATATTCCGTCACAGCGTCAATGAGGAGAAGCTGCGCGCCCAGATGAAGGCCAACGCTGCCAAACCCCGCAAGAAGTCGGGCTTCATGGCACGTCTTGAGGAGGCTCAACGCCAGCAGCAGGCCATGCTCCGTGAGCAGCAGAAACGCAAGGGAGGCCGCAGATAGTACTATAGCCACTACGCCAGCGTGTAGACCCTGGCAACAATCATATTGATGGGGGCGCACGGTTTGTGCAACCCCATCAATTCGTTGAAAATCAATGGTATTTATTCGTAGAATATTTACCGTCATCCCTCCGAAATGTGAAAATTACCTAAAAAAATAATAAAAAAAGCACAAATATTTTGGAGGGTTGAAAATTGTACATAACTTTGTGGCGTTTTTAAAGCAAAGAAAATTTATTGTTTTATTTTAAAATCCAATCAAAATGAAAAAGTTAGTTTTAATGCTTGCTGTTGTTTTCAGCGTATCACTCTTCTCTTGCGACGGTAACGGTGCTAAGGGTTCAGCTTCTGACACCACCGATACTACCAACGCTTCTTGCTCAGCTGCTGCTTCTAATGTAGAGGTTAGCGCTTCTAACGTAGAGGTTAGCGCTTCTAACGTAGAGGTTGTTGAGGCTTCTGTTGTTGAGGCTTCTGTAGCTGAATAATTAGAGCAAAAGTCGTAGACTGAAAACACAGTCTGTTTCAACGATTTCACGGCCTGCATCATTTGATGTGGGCCGTTTTGTGTTTTGTGGCCGCCGCGTCCTGAATATGGGAGCCGCGGAGCGGCGAGGTAGTGCCGAACCCAACACGATGGGAGCGTCGCGACCGAGTGTAGGGAAAGGTGACATCACCCCGAAGGAGTGTCCACAAATCCATTACCATAGTTGGACCCCTCCGAGGTCCCTTTGAGTTTGTGTTCCACTCTTTCCCCACGCTTGGGTCTCCGACCCATAGCGTGAGGTTAAGCATGGTTTGGCCTCTCCAAGGCCGCAATACATTGCTTTGGCCAACCGCCTCTGTCCGCTGATCCCTTAATAAGTGTAAAAAATCGAAATAAATTGTTGGAATTGAAAAAAATAAGTTAACTTTACAGCGAAAATGCTGTGTTGGCGGCTGTCGATGCATGGGATGAGCTAACACTATCAGGCATTTATATATAAGCTGGTAAAAGAAATAATCACTAACTAATACCAATTTTTTTTAATTAACCAATTTATCAATTAACATGAAAAAACAGTTACGTAATGCGATGCTCGCAGCCGCTGCCATCTCAATGGGTTGGTCGGCTAACGCGCAGGAGTTCACTGGCAAGCTCATTGTTGCCGAGGACGCTCCTTTCAGCGTTAAGATTGACTGGGAGC
>CAZFEU010000079.1:0-4061 GCA_964517875.1 uncultured Muribaculaceae bacterium
TGAGGGGGTAGTGATCATTAGATCGTGTGAGTTCGAGTCTCATTTCGGACACTTTAAAATCTGCAAGCAGTTGATTGTCAACGTTTGCAGATTTTTTTATATCCTGCCTATAATAAAAGTATTCACCCTCACAGCTGATTGCCGCAAGGGTGAACTCAGTTTTTAGTTATGGGTCTCAAGCTTTAAAATGCGGGTTATTCCTGCGATTGGTCCGACCCGGTAGTTGCTCCGATGGCTGCTGTCAGATCATCCATAGTGAAATTGCCGAGCATATATACCAATGCCAATTCATCGGCTTCATCTGCTATAATTAGCAACCCCTTGTATAGCTCCGGATTATTTTCGTTGATTATCGCCAGAATCCTCACATCCTGGTCATTCTCCTTCACCTCGACGAGTGTTTCTGCATTGAGATCCTTGAGCGCCTTATTACATATCTCCTTCACTTTTACCTTCTTGTTGGCAGGAGCTGAAACAACCTCTATGAAGTCGAGCTTTTCAATCAACTTTCCTACATCTACTCCTTCCTGTTTACCTATCGAGGCCCCTGCCATCTTGAGCATCGGCTTTGTCACTACAACTGAGGTTACGCCTTTGATATCGGCGGCTTCTGAAAAGAGTCGCTGGGCTGAACATGAGCTTACTGCTACCACGCACATCAGTGCGAAAAACATCATTTTAATCTTTTTCATTTCTACTATATTTTAATGATTGTTTGATATACTTTATCTAATTGAGTGTCTATATCTTCTATCACACGCGAGGATTCACTTCCTCCAAGTGAAAGCAGCGCAGTGCACTGGCGAGTTATTGCAATAGCCTCATCTATATCTGTCACAGTGCGATAAGATTGCTGATTTCCTATAGTTTGACGCGTTGTGGGTGTTGTATGCTGACTTACAGCCACAATTTCTTGTTTTATGTTTTCTCCAGAAATCTCACATACATCAGTATACGAATCGCCAACTTCGTTCTCAATGCCACTGCCCATTTGATCAGCATCAGCCGGTGAATTTAATGCAACTGCCTCACTGGGCGCCTTTATCGGCATCTCTGGTGCATGCCAGAGGAGTACGGTGGTGACAATCGCACCGGCGAGCACAGCGGCTGCGGCAGTAAATGCGATAAATCTCCTTACCATTGGCCTGATTCGAGCTTTAGTCTTAGTATCAGGCACTTCACTCACCGCAAATTTATCCATCCTCGAAATCAGTTCCGCCGGCACTTCTATCTGTGAATCTACACGCTCCATGGCATCCAGACCGCTGAACAGCATCCAGTCGGATTTAAGGTCGTCAGGCAGATTGTCACATCCAATCTCGGACAACAGCGAGCTGAGTCGACGCTCTTCGTCGGCGGTAGTTGCTCCGTCATAGTATCGGGCGAGCAACTCCTTTACTTTTAAAATTTCAGCGTTGTAGTTCATGTTCCAATACCTCCTTTAGTTTTCTACGTCCTCTGCTCAGTATTTGCCGAATATTAGCATTGGACTCGCCTGTGATTTGTTGAATTTCATCGACTGTAAGTTTAGTGATAAGGCTCAACGTCAACACATTGCGTTGTACTTCGTTCATCGTCGAGATTACCCGATTGATGGCTTGCAAATACGAGTTGTAGTTCGTCTCAGCATCGGCTACCGACGTTGCCGTCACATCATGACAGATATTCAGCTCTGTGTCGAGCGATACTTCGCCGTGACGCTTCCGCAGCATGTCAATGCAAAAATTACGAACCGATACTGCGCACAACGCTCCTACAGCTACCGACTGATCAAATCCGCGACGACGTTCCCACAGCCGTGCTACAACCTCTTGCACCGCATCGCAAGCATCATCCTTGTCGCGCAGTATCACGTAGGCCGCAGCATACATCTTGCGATATTGCGGTAAGATAAGCTGTTTGAACTCTCCGTCGGTCATCTCTGTGCGATATTTTTCTTATTTTATCTTTAAGACGAACCGATGGCTGGGTTTGTGACAAACCAAGTTGATTTTTTCAGAAATTTTCTATCGAAACGATCTTCAGGCCGTAATCCCACAGTGGGTAGAACAGATTACCCTTGGTGCACTCCACTTCCCCCACCTGCTGGTCTACCGTTTCCGACCGTATGTATCGCTTGGGCACTCCAAACTTGCCGCACACTCCCGAATTTGCCGCCATACGGTAAGCGTCAATACCGCTGGAGTAGAAGTTTCTCACCGCTGCGTCATCCGAGTTGGCGTAACGGCCAAATGATACATCGACGGGAACCCACCCCACGCCTTCAAAATACACCTCGGCCCAGTCATGTATCCCCACTTCCCCCGGCATGAGCATCCAGCCGCTCTCCCAGCGTGCCGGTACACCCAGCGACCGCATCAACGAAATGTAAAGCAGCGCCACCTGCCCGCAGTCGCCGTAACCACGCTCCACCACATATTCTGGTATACACTCTATTGTGCTATACTCCCTTGCACCGGCCCAGGGGTAGTGAGTCACAATGTAATCATACACCATCTCGCTTTGCTTAAATGGATTACGCTCGTCTCCCACTATCGATTGCGCCATATCTCTCATATCAATGATGTGGGGCGACTCCATACGGGTGTATCGCTTATAATTATCATCGCGCACATACTCAGTGATATTGGCAACAATGCTATCAGGGTCGAAGTATACGCCCCGCGTCACATACTCAACCTCAATTTCAAAATGTGTATTTTCTCCATTTTTCACTGCTTGTTCAAGATATATACCGGTATGATACGAATCATCATCACCATATATCACCCCACCATCTATATTGGGTACAACTGAAATACGGCTCTGGCGCCAGGTGTTGCGCGGCACCGGCATCCATACTCGCAGCGTATCATCGGCAAGATCATCGATATATGGCACGTCAATCCACATCTTATACCTTATCTTATGACTGTCACCCTGGCCTAACTCCCCGCAGCTCTCCCTTATCACTGTATCGGCATAAGCCCTGCGCTTATCCGACGCCGACGCACCACGGAGCACTCGACTTCCATCACGCTCTACCATCAACAGCGGCAAATTACGTGGCGACTTTCTATAAACCATCTCTACTCCGTCAATCGTCTTTGTTTCAATCAACTTGGTATCAGCCAATTTACGCATATCATCAATCCCCAGCGAAGGCTCACGCTCTTGCAGCAGCTTCAGCCCCTCCTCCATCGTATAGGGGAAATCGCGCCGTATTCTACCGTCAACAGCCTGCGCCGAATCCGACTCAATCCACCGATTAAGCTCAGAAGCTACACCAACTATTCCAAAACCCAACAGGGTAATCAACACCATCAAAAAATTCAAAACCTTCATTGCGTAAAAAATTAATCACACAAATATAAGCATTTATTAACCAACCCTCATCCACAAAACAAAAAACATCCACAAGGCACTTCAATTTACAACCTCACTGTGTGCCACTACCCACAATCATCCCCACAACTCTCCCACCCCACAACACGAAAAGAAGCCACTCTCTCCACAAGCCAACTCGCTGCGCTCGCAGTGAATTGTAGGGGCGCACGGCTCGTGCGCCCCAATCATGACCGCATGGGGTGTCTCCATCGCGTGGGGTTGCACCATGGCGCAGCCGAAAAGCCAACACGTGAGGATGTTACGATGCGCTCCCCCGGCAAAAAACCGCGTTAGCGTTACAACGAACGTAGCCGTGGGGTGCACCCACGGCTACCATTATCCCGTGGCTACGCCACCATCCACAACCATCGGACGCTCGTGCCGAGCGTCCCTTCAATTTGTTGCCTCCATCGGCGGCTGAACCGTGGTTCAGCCCTACTTTTTGGAGCGGAGTGGCGGGGATGCTCGGAGAGCATCGACCATCCTTAACCCCACGCTGTGGGTCGGAGACCTGAGCGTGGGGTGACTGGTCAATAACAATATTACGCCCTCGGAGAGGTCGTACAATGGTGAGGTATGAGGGTGTACGCAAAGCCCCTAAGGACTTTCAAAACTCTCAAAACTCCCCAAAAAACGACAAGCCCGGGCGCTTGGGGCGTCCGGGCTCGTCGGCTGTTGAAAAAAGGGTGGCTGCG
>CAZFEU010000080.1:0-4007 GCA_964517875.1 uncultured Muribaculaceae bacterium
AAGCGAGCGCAAATGGAGAAATGATTGGCGACTGGCATGATTACGGTCGCTTACTCGATTATTAACGATCTTCTATAAATTGTTGGAATTGAAATGATGGAACTGGTCAGTTGGTCAACTTTTTGGACTGCAAATATAATAACAATTTTTTAATCGAGCAAACATTCATTCCGAAAATATGGTCATCTGACCACTTTTTTGGAGTAACAAATCTGCATACCACATATCGCTCTCTTTCTTTGACATAGAGGCGATGTCGCCGGGGGATAGCTTGATGTAGTTCGGGAAGATCTTCTATGCTTTGTGGCCGCAGTGGTGCATCATCTGGATGAGGGCGTATTAGTAGCTCAGAAACATATCGGGGATATGTTTTAAAACATGGAAAAATATTTGGGGATTTATTTGGAGTCCGGGTGATTAAGTTGTACATTTGTGTGCCCCCAATAGTAGAACATTTATAACTGATGCAGGACGGGACTATCGAACCCTTGACCCCCATAATTTTAACGATAGTATTAACCCCTAATTCGTTATAACCATGTTAATCTTATCTCTCTTCCTTGGGTTGGCCGGCGTTGCCACCTGTATGTGCTTTATTTACGTAGTGTTTAACATTATTAACGAATTTCGCAAACTAAGACATTCTTAAAGTGGCGAATCAGGGTGCCGAAAGACACCCTGCTTTTTTATGTATAGCGGGGCGGTCTCTTAAAAACATTTAAATTGCGCTGGGGCTGTGATTGCCAAGACCGGATCGGTTGTTAATAGTGGAGAAACGTGTTTAAGAGTTCAATTACTAATCTTACAAATTTCAAGCAACATGAAAAAGAGCAATCCCTTATCCATGCTGCTTCGCCTGCTGACAGGACGCAGCCAACCGACCGTAGACAATCATGTAGTGACGCGCCTTGACCTGAACCGATTCATGGGCGACTGGTATGAGATAGCGCGCTTCGACCACCGCTTTGAGCGCGGCATGTTCCACACCAAGGCGCACTACTCGCTCCGTGGCGACGGGCATATAGATGTAATAAATTCGGGGGTGAAGGATGGCCGGCCCTCACAGGCAAAGGGCATAGCCAAGCTTACCGACACGCCCGGACTGCTGCGGGTGTCGTTCTGGCGACCTTTCTACTCCGACTATCGCGTGATGCTACTCGACGCGGACTATCAATACATGCTCGTGGGTGGCGCAAGCGACAAATATCTGTGGCTGCTGTCGCGCACACCTCAGCTCTCCGACGACACTAAGGCCCTACTCGTTGCCGAGGCTCGGCAACGTGGATACGACACCGACCGCTTGATATGGGTCAACCAATAGCGTATCGTCGGGTGCGCTCATCGCAGATAGCGCCGCTCCAGTCAAGTCCGAAGCCGAAGCTGTAAGTATTGCCATCGGCGTCGGTATAAGGGGTGATGTCATGCGGCCGATCTTCGCAATGCATTTCTACGGCATCCATTGAAGCCGGCATCTCGAAGGGGAGTAATCCTGCGGGTTCGTGCTCACCAGTGCATATATCTACGAAGGCCTGTGTCTGCACATTGAACCCAACGAGGATTGCATCAGCAATAGGCTCAAATTCGGCAGGAACCGTAGGGTTGGACATGTTGATCACAACGATCACCGGCTTGTCGCCCATGAGCTGCCGGGTTTTTTCCACCATTTCAAGGTCGCATTCATTTTGGGTACGTGCCGTTTTGCCGAGATACGACCGCCCTATATCTTGAGGATCCTCTGACGGATCGTACATCAAGCTTTTCGGACGTGCCGCCCGGGCTGTGTAGGGACGATACTGAAGTGAAATGGGGATGTATCCGTTTGAGCCAGAATCTTTGTCGACTGGATCATATCCCATGCGGAAGCTTTTGGGCGATTCGATGAACACGATGGCGGCGTCGGCCTCAGCCGGTGTTTCTACAAGAGTAATACGACCGTCGGCCACCGAATCTGAAATGGGATTGATGGTGCTTCCGGGTTCTATCGCGCCCCAATAGTTGCGAATGTCAGGCACGGTGCGTGCCGGAACATAAACACGCGCCCCTTGCTTGAGAGGCAACACTCCATTGTGGTTCTTCAGCATCACTATTGAGTTTAGCTGCTGTAAATATCCTTTGCGCATCAGCTGGGGCGTGCCCACCTGGGCTGATGTGGCGAGAGGGTCGACATATGGATTTTCGAACAATCCCGGGCGGAAAATGTTAAGCAGCAGCCTGCGTGCCGAGCGTTCTATCCGTTTACGTGTCCAATCCGCACCATGTTCGCGCCGGGCCATTTCGAAAGCTTCGAGCACCGGGGCTTTCTCATCGTTGCCACCAAACTGGTCAACGCCAGCCATCAGAGCTCTGTAATGCCGCTGGGCCACCGACAGGGTTTCAACTCCCCAGGGCTTGCCCGAATGTGTGCCGGGGTCTATCTGGTCGGCTGTGATACACCAGTCGGTGCACACCACTCCATCATATCCGGCGTCTTCGCGTAATTGTGCGGTGATGATTTGACTATCAAAGGAGTTTCCGACGTTTTCATGGCCATGATCCGATGAAATCGTATAATATGGCATTATTGCCGAACATTTAGCCGTAGCGCCAGGCAGATTGAAAGCGCCATTAATAAACACGTCGCGATGTATTTTGTAGCAGCCGCCGGGATATACGGCATACTTTCCGTTGCCGTAGTGGGCATCGCGGCCACCCTCGCCCGAGCCTCCGCCGGGCCAATGCTTGGCCATGGTGTTGACACTGCCCACTCCCCAACCTCCATCGCTTGATTGAGGTGACGCCTGAAATCCTTCAGCGTAAGCTCTTACTAAGTCGGTGACGAGTTGTGGATCGTTGCCGAAAGTAGCGTTGAAGCGATACCATCGCGGGTCGGTTCCCAAATCGGCTTGAGGCGACAGAGCCGTAGAAAGTCCCATCGCACGATATTCAGCGCGTGCCGTACGGGCAAAATCAAGTACCGTTTCAGGCGAGAAGGTAGCTGCAAGGCCCATCAGGTTGCTCCACTGTGATAGTTGTCCGGCAGCCCCGGGCGAAAACTCGGCATCAGCAAATCCGGAGTGGCGCGGGTCGGACGAGTTATTGGCAGGTATGCCGTGGCCACACCCCTCGACGGTGGACTGCACACAATTATTCCACCGTGCTGCCACCTCCGGGCTCTCAACCACCGACACAAGCACATGGCGCACATTATCTTCGATAAGGAATCTTTTCTGCCCGTCGGACAATTGCCATGCCTGCGCACCGCTATTTTCATACGGCTGGCCATCATAGGTGTCATTAGGCATAGGCAGCTTGTTCTGCGGGCTGTAGAGCATCAATCCGGCAATCTCCTCCTCAGTCATTCTCGATGCAAGGTCAGCGGCCCGTTCTTCGGGAGTAAGGCGCCAGTCCTCATAAGGAAGCAATGTGTCGCTACCATTGAAGCTCTTAAATGCACATCCATCCATAGAAATTATCTTTACCCCCGACTGCGGGCAAAACCCCAGCTCTGGCCCTGATGGTTGCTTCACAAGAACATATCCATCTTTTTGCTGAAAAATGATTTCTTCCATAATATTCCATTTATTAATGTCCACGGCGGCTGACATGCGCCTTTAAAGGCCAAAGGTACTATTTTTTTCGATATGCATGGATACATGGATATGCCACTCAGACGCACTTACTATCAGTCGTATATCAAAGAGGCAAATACACCTGGCTTTTATGTTTTCCCCATTGGTGTTATAAACAATATTGATGGTGCCATTGTGGTATGGGGCGATTTGGTAGGGATGTGCAAATTGTGTAAATTTGCTGTGTGAATGATGAGAAGAGCATAATATCAAGTTTTGACAGCCACACGTTGGCTGAGACGCCCTTTGCCATCGACTTTGCCACGGCCAAGCCACTCAGCACCAGAGGCTCAACCTGCGACACCTTTGAATGCACTGTGCAGCATCGGCGCTTGTTTATCAAGCGTCTTAAGACGCCCTATCGCAATAATCCCATGTATCGGGCCGCATTCAGCAAGG
>CAZFEU010000081.1:0-3844 GCA_964517875.1 uncultured Muribaculaceae bacterium
GCGGCGTGGATAAGTGCCGATACAGGTGTTGGGCCTTCCATAGCGTCGGGAAGCCATATGTGCAGAGGCATCATTGCCGATTTACCCATACCGCCCATAAATATGAGCACCAGCGCCCATGTGAGCACCGAGGCTCCCATGAATGTGGGTGTAGCGCTCATTGTGAATATGTTGCGTATATGCTCAGATGTGCCAAGCGACACGTGATATACATTGTCGGCTACACTGGTCGATGTAAGTTCGGTGAAATTGAATGTGCCTGTATAGAACGACAGGACGAGGATACCGATCAGGAAGCCCAGGTCGGCGAAACGGGTCACGATAAACGCCTTCTTGGATGCTGATACAGCTGAAGGCAGTTTATAGAAGAATCCGATGAGCAGGTAAGACGACGCACCCACGAGCTCCCAGAAGATATACATCTGGAAGATGTTGGTGGCCACTACCAGGCCGAGCATCGAGAAGCTGAAGAGCGACAGGAAAGCGAAATAGCGCTGGAAGCCCTTCTCCCCCTCCATGTATCCGTTACTGTAGAGGTGCACCATAAACGAGATGGTAGTGATTACCACCAGGAGCAGCGCTGATATCGGGTCGAGGAGGAATCCCAAGCGTATCACCAGCTTGTCATAGAATTGGAGCCAGTCGACGTTGAAGATTATGGCCTGCAGACGCTCGTGTGTCGAGGCGTCGATAAACTCTGACGAGCCGCTGAAGAAATAAGTAAAGGCAGTGATATAGGCCAGTACCATAGTGGTGCCCATACCCAGGGTGCCGAGCACACCGGCCAAGCGGTGGCTCATCCACTTCCCCGCAAGTCCCAACAGGAGGAACATAAACAAAGGAATGGTGAGAATTAATATAGGTAACGTAGCTGCCATAATGCGTTAAAATTTCATTTTTGACAGATCCTTGACATCAACGTCGCGTGACACGCGGAACACATTGATGATAATCGCAATTGCCAGAGCCGTCTCAGCTGCTGCGATAGCGATGGCAAACAGCGTGAAGAACATTCCCTCAAGCTGTCCGGGAAACAAGAATCGGTTGAACACTACAAAGTTAAGATCCACCGCATTGAGCATAAGCTCCAGCGATATAAGGATGGCAATCATGTTGCGACGGGTGATAAAGCCATAGACACCGCAACCGAACATCACCAAACTCGGAATCAGATAATAAAGCATTGTGATTTCCATAACTTTCGAGATGTTTTAACGTTGACGAGCCACTACGACTCCACCAATTATACATGCCAGGAGCAATACGCTGACTGCCTCAAACGGAAGCAGGTATTGTCCGTGGTCGGTTCCCATCAATGTGCTGCCTATAAGCTGCATGTCGGGGTTGTCCATATCGGGCATCTTCTTCACCAGGTCGCCGCAGCGGCTCAACAGAGCCCAGCCTGCCGCAAAAAGCACTGCGATAGCCCCTACAAGGCCGAGCACACGCTTACGCGACGCAAGGGCTGCGGAGTTGTCGCCGGGATGGCTGGTGAGGAGGATGGAGAATACGAAGAGCACCACGATACCGCCGGCGTAAACCGCTATCTGCACAGCTCCGAGAAACTCATAGTCGAGCATAAAGTAAAATGCCGCTGTTCCGAAGAGTGCGAAAAGCAGATAGGTAGCCGCACGAAGAATCTTGCGTGTGGTCACGGCAAGCACCGAGCACACGGCTATCGTCAGAGCGACGATGAAATAGATAATGATACTTCCTACTGATTCCATATTTTATTTTTTCATTTGTTTCTGTTTACTGAGCTGCCAGCAGGTCATCGAGCACCTTCTTGGCATCCTGCATCGCTTTCTTACCTTGAGCGAGCTTATCAGCACGCTCGGGGTCATCGGCCGGAAGCGCCACGATGGTCTTCATGGCAGCTTTTGCGGCTTCAAAGTCAGCGCGGGCCTTGGCTATCTTATCATCGTCGGGTTCTGTAGCCGCAGCGTCCGATGCTGCTGGAGCAGGAGCTGCCGCCTGAGCGGCTGTAGAAGTGGCTGCAGCCTTTTTGGCCTCTGCGGCGGCCTTGGCGGCTGCAATCTTGGCCTCGCGTGCAGCCGCAGCTTTGGCCAATTCCTCGGGCGTGGGTGCCGGATCCTCCTTTTCGGGGAGGTAATTGAGCTGTTTCACGAGCTTGTCGCGGGTGAACACAGCCTGCTCGAAATCATTGTCGAAATCAATAGCTCCCGTAGGACAGTTGGTGACACAAAGCTGGCAGAATGTACAACTTCCGAGGTCGTAAATCCACTTGTCAAGTTTCTTTTTCTTTTTGCCGTCTGGAGTCTCTACCATCTTTGACTTGATGGTGATAGTGCCGTTGGGGCATGAGCGCTCGCAGATACCGCATGCTATACATTTGTGGCGACCTTCATCATCATAATTGAGATGGAGCTCGGCGCGGAAGCGCTCAGGCCACTTGAATGTTTCGCGGTCCTCAGGGTATCGCTCTGTAATCTTGGGGGTAACAAATTCCTTACCGGTCACCTCCATTCCCTTTACCAGGGAGGCGATGCCTTTGCCCAATGACGAGAAATATTCTTTAATACTACCCATTGTATGATTGGTTATCTGTTTTGATCTTATTTCACTTGTCCGCCGAGTATGTCGAGCAGCTCGGTGGTGATACTTTGTTGACGCAGTTTATTATACTCGAGTTGCAACTGCTCCAATAGCTTCTTGGCATTGTCGTTGGCACTCTGCATGGCCATGATGCGTGCTGCTTGCTCGGATGCGCGGTTTTCGGTGAACACATCGTGTCCGAGCGATTGGAGGAACATCGGGAGCACGGAGTTGAATATGGTGTTGGCATCGGGCTCAAATATGTATGGCCGGTTGCTTTCCACCACGCCGTTGGCGCTGAATGTCTCGCTTTCAAGCGGCAGCAGCATCTCATGGGTGGGCACTTGACGTCCCGCACTCTTGAAGTGCATATAGAGCACGTCGACACGGTCGGTTTCTCCAGTAAGGAATCTATCAGTCAATGTGCGCACAAACTGGTTGACATCCTCCCCTGCGCTCTTGGAATCAATCCCCTCTATACGGTCAATGTTGACTCCCTGCAACTTGAGCTTGCTCACTATCTTATACATTTTCTTGCCTATAGGTATGATAGTGATACGTTTTGAGCTGTTGCGGCGGTACGTTTCGATGATGTCGACCAACTGCTTGTAAATATTCACATTATAGGCACCGCACAGTCCATCGTCCGAGCCCCAAACCACGATTGTGATATGATGCACGTCGCGGGCCTCGATCAGGGGTGACGAGAACTCGGCATCGGTGCTGAGCAAATGGCCGATTATGCCCTCAATCTGGCTGCGGAAAGGCTGGAGCTGACGAAGACTCATCTCAGCCTTGTGCATCTTGGCCGATGAGATCATCTTCATGGCACCAGTTATCTTCTCTGAAGATGCCACTGAACCGATGCGTCCTTTAAGCTCGCGGAGTGTTGCCATTTATCTGAGTTTACTGTTGTAACTTGTGGGTCGCTGTTAATCTTCCAATGTATATCTGCTTGCAATCTCCTTAGCAGCCTCGGTGAGCTTGGCGGTAACGTCGTCGGTGAGCTTGCCTGCCAGGATTTCGTCAAGTGTTTCCTTCTGATATTTAGCGTGAAGAAGCTGCAGGAACTGCGCCTGGAATTCTGCAATCTTTTCCAACGGCACATTGGCCAGCAAGCCGTTAACGCCACAGTATATTATCGCCACCTGCTCCTCTACTGCCATGGGCTGATACTGTGGCTGTATGAGAAGGCGCTCGTTCTTGCGGCCACGGTCGATGACGCGCGCGGTTACGGGGTCGATATCACCACCGAACTTGGTGAATGATTCGAGCTCGCGGAACTGTG
>CAZFEU010000082.1:0-3760 GCA_964517875.1 uncultured Muribaculaceae bacterium
TTTTACCAATCTGACGGTCGCCGATGATGAGCTCACGCTGGCCGCGGCCTATGGGCACCATTGAGTCAACGGCCTTGATACCGGTCTGCAAAGGCTGTTTCACCGGCTGACGGAATATGACACCCGGGGCTTTGCGCTCAAGAGGCATGGGCAATAGTTCGCCTTCGATGGGTCCTCGGCCATCGATGGGCTGGCCAAGCACATTGATTACACGGCCAAAGAGGCCTTCACCCACGTGGATTGAGGCGATTTCACCGGTGCGGCGCACTGTCATGTTCTCGGCAACCTTGTTGACGTTGTTAAGAAGTATGACACCGACGTTGCTTTCCTCGAGGTTGAGCGCAACGCCTTTTACGCCATTCTCAAATTCTACAAGCTCGTTGGCGCACACGTTGTCGAGTCCGTACACGTGAGCCACGCCATCGCCCACCTCCAGCACTGTTCCGACTTCCTCGAACGACACTTTGGAGTTGACGCTTTCGAGCTGTTGTTTTAATATTTCAGAAATCTCGCTTGGGTTGATCATTTGTGCTTAGTTGTTGATCTAATTTAAAAATTTTGTTTGTGATGCGGCAGTTTACACGGCATCATTTGCTTAGAAGGGATTGTTGCAGCTGTTTTAGCTCATTTTTCACTGATGCATCGAGCCGCTCAGAGTCGATGTTGACCACAAATCCACCTATCAGATCGGGGTCTACCGAAGTTTCATATTCCATCTTAGCGTCGCCCAGGTGCTTCTCAATTAGTTCCTTGAGGCGCTTTTCCTGTTGGGGAGCGAGTGGGGCGGCAGCCACCACATTTACTCTGCGGATGTTGTTGGCTTTGCGGTAGATATCCTCGTAGGCGATAGCCATAAGGCGAACCATGTCGATGCGCCTGTTATCGATAAGGAGCTTAAGGAAGTCGGTGAATGTGGTGTCGTCGGCCGCAGTACCGGCTGCTGTGCTGAGCAGCTTCATCTTGTCGTCGTTCGACACAAACGGATTTGTTACCGCCTTGTCGAGGTCAGGCTCAGCCGCAAAGGCTGCAGAGAGCGACTGCATCAGGCAATAGAAGCGCTCGGCTTTTCCGCGTTCACAGGCCAGCTTATAAAGGGCCTTGGCATATCGGTGAGGAATGAGTCCTTGATCCATGACCGGCTATTTCGATTCTTCAATCTGGTCGATGAGCTTACCCACGAGCTTCTCCTGGGCTTTATCATCGGCAAGTTGTTGTTTCACCACCTTCTGGGCGATTTCAAGTGCGAAAGTGCTCACCTCGTCGCGGAACGATTTCTCGGCTTCCTTGCGCAACTGCTGGATTGACACTTTTGCTGCATCCATCTCCTTTTGGGCTTCCTTCTTGGCTGCTGCTCGCGCCTCCTCGATGATTTGAGTCTTCATCTTGTCGGCTTCGCGCAGTATGTCGGCTTGTTGCTTACGCGCCAGGGCCATCTGTTTGTCGGCCTCAACGCGGGCATTGTCAAGCTGCTCCTTAGCGTTCTGAGCATACTCAACGCCTTTGTTGATCAGGTCGGCACGGCTATCAATACCCTTGGTTATCGCAGGCCAGCCCCACTTCCACAGTATCAGCAGAAGCACGAGCAGGGACACGAACATCCAGAATATCAGACCGAAATCAGGCGTGAATAATTCCATTTACTCAGGCGTTATGTTGCTTATTGGATGAAAAGTGCGAGGATACAAACGATGACAGCGAAGAGAGCCACACCTTCTACGAGTGCGCCGATCACAATCATGTTAGAGCGGATGTCGCCAGCCGACTCGGGTTGACGTGCTATAGCCTCCATGGCTGATGCACCGATCTTACCGATGCCAAGACCTGCGCCGATAGCGGCGATACCTGCACCAATACTTGCGCCTAAATTGGCCACTGCGTCTGCTAAAATCATTGATAACATAGTCGTAAGTTTTTTAGTATTTAGTTTTTGAGTTTTAATTTCTTTTTAATCAGGAGTTGGCCGATGCCGCGGCAGCGGCTGTTGTGGCCGGAGCAGGCTCATGCGTCTCATGATGCCCTTTCTCGCGTGCAAGTGCGATGAAGATGGTAGAGAGCATCGTGAACACGTAGGCCTGAATGAAGCTCACCAGGGTGTCGAGCAGGAGCATGAATACCGAGAATATCATTGACATCACAGTAGTAGCACCTATCACTGCCGCGCCCATGTCGGCGAAGATGAATATCAGAAGCGTGAGTACGATCACTATCATGTGTCCTCCCATCATGTTGGCAAACAGACGTACGGTCAATGCCGCCGGCTTGGTAAACATACCGAAAATCTCGATAATCTGCATGATGGGTATGGGGCACTTAAGCCAGATGGGCACATCGGGCCAAAGAATTTCTTTCCAATAATGCTTTGTGCCGTAAAGGTTGGTGATAAAGAATGTGAACAATGCCAGCACGAGTGTCACGGCAATGTTGCCGGTAAGGTTGGCACCACCAGGGAACACTACCAGCAACCCCAACAAGTTCATGTAGAGTATCAGGAAGAACACTGTGAGCAGATAGGGAGCGAATTTAGGAGCCTCCTCCTTAAGTGTAGCCTTGATAACGCCTCCATAGATAAAGTCCACGATCAGCTCAAGCAGTCCAAGTCCCCGTCGGGGAGCCTCATATCGGTGACGCTTGTACCACACCTTCAGGCGCCATACGCTCAGAATCACAAGCACTACTGAGATGAACAAAGCGAGCACATTCTTGGTGATTGATATGTCGAATGGGCGAGATATCTTGCCGTCGTTCGATATCTCTATCACTTTACCCTTAAAATCGCCGTCGGGAGCGAGTTGGAATGTAACGGTGCCATCCTTATATGGCTTGCCATCCGAAATCCGGGCGGAGCTGAAGCAATGGAATCCGTCACTGCCGAATAGAATGACAGGAAGGGGTATGCGCTTATGGTGATTGAAGGGCACCTCCCAACCATAACCGTCGCCAAGGTGCTCGAATATCACTACCTTGGGGTCAACCTCCTTGCTTTCTCCCTGATGGGCATCTGAAGCAGCAGCATTGAGGGGAGTCAACGCAACCAGTGCAATCAAGAGGGTTAGTATGTTAACGAGTCGCTTCATCATCCGTTTAATAAATACAAACCGACACTACATTACGGTCCACATCAGCCACACCACCCTGTATGGGCGTCTCGTGGCGCTCTTCGCCGTGGCTGCCGTAAGCTATATTGCCCGCTACGAGGGTTGAGATGAGCGACGCGTGATTATGGAGCACGGTGAATGAGCCCATCTGTCCGGGTAGAGTCACCCAGTCAACTTCACCCTCATAGAGGACTGCTTCGGCCGATATTACTTTTAGTGTCATGTTAAATTTTAGTTGTTAGCGATATGTTGTGAGCCTTGAGAAGATGATCACTTAACTTCTTCGAGCATCTTCTTACCCTTAGCGATAGCCTCATCAATGGTACCCACGTTGAGGAATGCCTGCTCGGGATACTGGTCCATCTCGCCCGACAGAATCATCTTGAAGCCACGGATTGTCTCGTTAAGCGGCACCATAACGCCTGGCAGGCCGGTAAACTGCTCGGCCACGTGGAATGGCTGCGACAGGAAGCGCTGGGCGCGGCGGGCGCGGGCCACTACAAGTTTGTCATCGTCAGAAAGCTCATCAACACCGAGAATGGCGATGATATCCTGAAGCTCGTTGTACTTCTGGAGAAGCTGCTTCACGGCCTGTGCGGTATTGTAGTGATCCTCACCGATGATATTGGGGTCGAGGATACGCGAGGTAGACTCCAGAGGATCGA
>CAZFEU010000083.1:0-3532 GCA_964517875.1 uncultured Muribaculaceae bacterium
TAAGGGTACAACGGTTTTCGAGACCGTCCCGATCGACCGCTCCGGCATCTTTCCTGGTCAATCTTCGCAATTCGCAGTCAGTCTGCTCCGACGTTGGCGTCAATGTCGCCTTGGTGGGTGGCGACTGCGTTTTGCGGTGCAAATTTATGAATAGTTTTTGGTGGAAACAATGGTTTTCGTGTTTTTTTTGCCGCGTGACATCGACATAGGCTAATTTGGGGTCTGTGGCGCGCTTTTTTAGGTATGCAGGGGGGAGCGGTTGGATTTTTTTTCGTAAGTTTGCCGAAAACCCAACCTGATATGAATATTTCACGTTTTTTCATTGCCTCTTGCATGGCCGCTATGACGGCCTCGGGTGCCTGGGCCTACGACAACGCGGGCGTATCGCCGGCGCTCGATGAGGATTCTGTAGCCACCGATACAGTAGTAAAATTCCAGTTTACCGATGTTAAGCTGATCAATACCACCCCGGTCAAGGATCAGAATAAGTCGGGAACTTGCTGGTGCTTCGCAGGCACATCGTTTTTCGAGGATGAGCTGCTTGCCAAAAGTGGTAAGGAGCTCGACCTGTCGGAGATGTTCACCGTGCGTCAGTGCTATCTCGACAAGGCCGACCGCTACGTGCGCATGGGGGGCGCTACCAATTTCTCGCCTGGAGGGTCGATACTCGATGTGCCCTATGTGTGGCAACGCTACGGAGCCATTCCTGAAAGCGCATACTCAGGACTTAACTATGGCGAGGACAAGCATGTGCACGGCGAGTTGCAGGCTGTGCTATCGGCCTACCTGAAGGGTATCGTGTCAAATCCCAACAAGCGATTGTCGACTGCCTGGCGCAAGGGATTCGAGGCTATACTCGATGCCTATCTGGGTGAAGTGCCCGAGACATTTACCGTCGATGGCAAGACCTACACCCCTCAATCCTACGCTAAGGCTCTGGGTCTCGATATGGCTGATTACATACCCATCACCTCCTTCACCCATCACCCCATGCATGAGCCTTTTGTGCTTGAGGTGGCCGATAACTGGCTTTGGGCTCCGTACCAGAATGTTACGCTTGACGAGCTAAAGACAATCATCGACAACTCGCTTGAGCAGGGGCACTCCCTGATATGGGCGGCCGACGTGAGCGAGGGTGGCTTCAAGTGGACCGATGGTTTCGCAGTGATGCCCAAGGAGAAAACTGAGGCCGACATGGACGGGACAGAGCTGTCGCGCTGGGTGAAGCTGTCTGACAAAGACCGCGAGAAAGAGCGCTACGACATCAAGGGCCCGGTGGAGGAGATTGAGGTGACGCAGGAGTCGCGTCAAGAGATGTTTGACCGCTTCGAGACCACCGACGACCACGGTATGGTGATCATCGGCACCGCAACCGACCAGAATGGCAACCGATTTTATAAGGTGAAAAACTCGTGGGATACCAACCAGGTTTACGACGGCTACTTCTATGTGTCCGAGCCCTACCTGCTTGCAAAGACAATGAGCATACTGGTGCACAAGGACGTTATACCCAAGGATGTGGCCAAGCGGCTTAAGCTCTAAGCCCGCGCACCGCGCTGATGTTCACTGAAAACGATTGACCTTTAAGATTTAAAACGCCAATGAAACCCCTTCATCTGCTCGCAGCGATAGCAATTGCAGCAGCCTCAATATGCGCCACAAGCTGCCATACCAACGAAAAGATATGGGCCGACAGCGCCGGCAAGGTGTCAAGCAAGATGCAACAGACCGGAGGCATCGACTCCACGGTCTACGCCAAGATCCGTAAGGAAGCGCGCCCATCGGTGGTGAAAGTCGGCAACGACACTATGGCCCTGGTGACCCAAAGCATCTACCTCACCGCCGACCAGCCCTATGCCCAGATTAAGCGCTACAATATAGTAGTGGCGCAATTCAAGCAGCTGTTCAACGCCCGATCAATGCGCGAGCGCCTCTACGCCGCCGGCTATGTCAACCCATACATAGTGGAGACCACCGAACCCCTCTACTACGTGGTGGCCGAGGGATGCGACGAGCTACACCAAGCCTATGGACTGCTGCACAAAGTAATAGAGGAGAAGGCTGTGGCCATGAAAGATCCGTTCCCTTACGTGATACAGTCTTCGCGGTTCGCACGATAAGTTAAAGCGTGTTAAATCTAAGCCCGGGCTATTGCACGGCCACAGAAAAGGACGTACCTTTGCATCGCTTTTAAAAAATCTTCGGGGTTTAGCTCAGTTGGTTAGAGTACGCGTCTGGGGGGCGTGAGGTCGCTAGTTCGAGTCTAGTAACCCCGACAGAAGAGAAGCAAATAGGCTGGAAGTCACCGACTCCCGGCCTATTTCATTATTCCAGCACTTGGCGTTGCCGCTCCCGGCAGTCGGCCTTGGGTGGTATGTACAAGCACGCTAATATGATTTCCGGCGAAATCTTTGCTAATCCCGGGGATTCTGACGAAATTTGCGTTGAAGTTGTGCATAAGCAGGCATTGGCATTTAGTGGTGCGGTGTCGCTAATTTGCCGATAGTGTGCGATTTGTGCCAATCTTCATCCATTAGTTTTAAAATTTAAACCAACCAACGAGTATAATCATGTATTACGTGACAAAGCGAATGGAGATTGCAGGTTCGCACCAGCTCACTCTTTCGTACAGCAGCCAGTGTGAGAAGCTCCATGGCCACAACTGGATAGTGACCGTGTATTGCTGTGCCCCGCGGCTCAACAAGGACGGGATGGTATGCGATTTCAAACATCTGAAGGAAAAGGTGCATGGCTATCTCGACCATGGCAACTTTAACGAACTACTTCCATTCAACCCCACAGCCGAGAATATCGCAAAGTGGGTTGTCGACCAAATCCCGGAGTGCTACAAAGCCACCGTGCAGGAATCAGAGGGCAATATCGCCACCTACTGTAAAGACATGATGCCGTGTGCGCAACAAAGCCTCGATAGCGATGAAAATCAATGAAATATTTTACTCCCTGCAGGGGGAGGGCCGCTTTACCGGCACGCCGTCGATATTTGTGCGGATGAGCGGCTGTAATCTCAGCTGCGATTTCTGCGACACTCAGCACCACCGAGGCATGGAAATGACCGAGGATGAAATTCTAAAGGAAGTTTCCAAATATCCGGCGCGACATGTAGTGATCACCGGCGGCGAACCCACACTGCAACTCTCACTCTCGCTCGTCAACTCACTGCATTGCGATGGAAAGAGCGTACAGATAGAGACAAACGGCACACGCCCCCTTGACCGCGACCTGCTCAATGCGATAGACTGGATAACGTGCTCGCCCAAGTATGGCAACATTCCCAGCATTCAGCGCGTCGATGAGCTCAAAGTGGTGTACGACTTCAACCACACCGATCATATAGAAAAGCTCGATAAGGTCATCACCAGCGGCAACGACAACTACTATCTCCAGCCGTGCGACCGTGGCAACGCAGACTACAATGAGGCCAATCTCCGAGAATGCATTAAATACATTATGCTCAAACCCAAATGGAAGCTCTCGCTCCAGACGCACAAGATACTAAATCTGCCATAATACT
>CAZFEU010000084.1:0-3015 GCA_964517875.1 uncultured Muribaculaceae bacterium
AGTACGACAAACGTTCTTCCCGCTCCAACGGCATCACCTGGTACTAATCCCCCCCGCGCCTTGTGTTTACGCTCAAATTGTAGGGCTGTACCCTGGTACAGCCGCATAACACACCGACATATTGGCTTTTCGGCAGCTCCAGGGGGTAGCCCGGGGTGGTGTGGCTATTCCGTGGGTTGCACCCACGGCTACGTTCTTTCTACCGCTACGCGGTTTTTGTGCCTTTGGGTATCGGCTCGGCGTGGCCGGGCGCCTATGTCACATTCAAATTGGGGCTGCGCCGCTAACGCCGAGCAATTTATTTGGCGGTTATTCAAAATTGACCTATATTTGTAAAACTATAACTCATACCCCTGACTTCTGACTTAATAATAACCCTGACTTCTGACTTTAGAAATGTACACCCTCCCAGTCGGCACAAAAATCAAGTCACCCACTACCACCTACACCATCACGGGCGTATTAGGCCAGGGTGGGTTCGGCATCACCTACAGCGCCACATTCATGCTGACCGTGGGCACGATGAAGGTTAAGGCCAATGTGGCGCTGAAGGAGCATTTCGTAAAGGCCGACTGCGTCAGGGAGAGTGACACATCCAAGGTATCGTGCTCCGACCCGGCCCGCAAGCGCGTGGAGTTCACCCGCAAGGACTTCATGGGCGAGGCGCGCCGACTGAACAGAATCAGCGGCAAGAACCCCAACATCGTCACCGTCAACGAGGTATTCGAGGCCAACAACACGGCATACTACGCCATGGAGATGATCGAAGGGAAGTCGTTGCGCGAGTACGTGGCCGCCCGCGGCAAGCTTTCTGTGGGTGAGACGCTATCGATCATAACCCCGATTATTGAAGCCGCGGCGTTTCTCCACAGCAACCGCATAACACATCTCGACATCAAGCCGCAGAACATCATGATCGCCACCGACGAGAGTGGCGCTCTACGCCCGGTGCTGATCGACTTCGGCCTGTCGAAGCACTACGACGAGAATGGCGAGGCCACATCGACCCTCAAAACCATGGGCTATAGCGAGGGATTCTCCCCCGTGGAGCAATACGCCGGAATCACACACTTCTCTCCGGCGAGCGACGTCTACGCCCTCGCCGCCACGATGGTGTTCTGCCTCACCGGCTCCCGCCTGCCCAAAGCGCATGAGGTGACTCCCCAAAAACTGGATGCCATATTGCCTGCGACCCTCCCGGGCGCACTGCGAAGCATCCTCACCCGCTCGCTGTCGATGCACGCCGACGATCGTTACGCCGATGCCGCCGCTCTCCTCTCAGCCATCGAAGATGATACCATCCTTAATATTCCCAACGGAGATACCACCGTCGACGACGTCGCCGTGTCAGTGGTAAGCCCGCCCAAGAAGAAGCCTGTTGGCGTTAACCCGAAGCCCGTCGGGCACAAAAAAATGACACCCACCTGGCTGCTTATTGCGCTTATAGTCATCGCCGCAGGCCTGATCGGTTGTGGCATCGTATATTTCTTGACCAACTCTTCCTCACCGGTGGTTGAGCAGCCGATAGCCGCCGAAGCACCTGTCGCAAACGACTCAACCGCAGCAGCCGACGCTGAACTTGCCACGTATCTCAACGCAGCCGCTGAACAGTTGAACAACGTTTCATCGGCCGATGAATTCAATGCCGTATTATCGGAGATTGAGCAGAAAATCCACGCTTATCGAGAGGCGCAGCCCAACTCCACCCTCACTCCCGAGATAAAGGAAGCTCTTAGGAAAGCCCAAGACGCATTCCATAAAAAAGCCAAAGAGCTCAACATCGACGCCGACCTCACCCCCCTCGATGTTACCGATTCACCTCAAGAGCCCGACGACTCAGCCGAGCAGTCGCAGTATTCCGACGATAATCTTATCCCAATTATTCAAAGTGGCAAAATGGGTTTTGCCGACAAAAATGGCAATATAGTTATACCTTGCGTATATGAGATTACGACATCGTTCAGCGAAGGACTAGCCAGAGTCATTAAAGATGGTAAACGTGGGTACATTGATAAGTCGAGTAACAAAGTGATATCTATTGAATACAATGGCGCATGGCCGTTCAGAGAAGGATTAGCTCGTGTATGTCAAGATGATAAATATGGATTCATCAACAAATCTGGTGATGTAGTGATTCCATTGATTTACGATAAAGCCAGTGATTTTAGCGAAGGGCTGGCGTGTGTCAAAAAAAATGGGAAATATGGTTTCATTAACAAATCAGGAAAAGAAGTGATTCCCCGGTTTTATGACAATGCCTGTTCGTTCTACGAAGGGCTGGCGCGTGTCAACAAGGACGGGAAATGGGGATTTATCAACAAGTCAGGGGATGTAGTGATTCCTCTGATTTATGAATTTGTAGATGATTTTCATGAAGGGCTGGCAGAGGTTGAAAAGGATGGGAAACGAGGATATATCAACAAATCAGGAAATGTAGCGATTCCACCGATTTATGACGCTGTCCAGGCTTTTAGTGAAGGGCTGGCAGTGGTTCGAATTGGTAGTTATGACAACGGCAAATATGGCTTCATCGACAAGTTTGGGAAAGAAGTGATTCCGCTGATCTATGACGATGCCGAGAATTTCAGTGAAGGGCTGGCCGATGTCGAAAAATTCGGCAAACATGGCTTTATCAATAAGGCTGGCAAAGAAGTGATTCCATCGATTTATGACGAAGCAAAACACTTCTGCGAAGGATTTGCTAGCGTCAAGAAAAATGGGAAATGGGGATATATTGATAATATGGGCAACAAAGTGGCTCCATTCGATTATGATAATGCTCAAACGTTTGCAAATGGTATTGGTTACGCAGAAAAAAATGGGCTATTGTATATTATTGACAAATTCGGGAACTGCATGAAAGCGCCCAATCAATAATAGACTGCATATGCGATAACCGTTTGACCTGCGGGCTATGAGCGGAGGGAACACCGACAAAGCCTTAGGGAACATGGGGAGCCCGGAGAGCACATACTATGCTTAACCCCACGCTGGAGGTCGGAGACCTAAGCGTGG
>CAZFEU010000085.1:0-2547 GCA_964517875.1 uncultured Muribaculaceae bacterium
GGGAATCGACTGAAGTATCGGTGTCTCCACCTCCATGTAGCCGTTGGCGTTGAAATACTCGCGCATTGAGTTGAACACCTTGGTGCGCTTGACAAATATGTCTTTCACTCCATCATTCACAACAAGGTCGACATAGCGGCGGCGATAGCGCATCTCGGGGTCCTCGAATGCGTCGTAAGCCACACCATCTTTCATTTTCACGATGGGGAGGGGACGCAGCGACTTGCTGAGTACGGTGAGTGTCTGGGCGTGGATTGATATTTCGCCGGTGCGTGTGCGGAACACGAATCCGGTCACACCGACGAAGTCGCCGATGTCGAGCAATTTCTTAAATACAGTGTTGTACAGCTCTTTGTCCTCGCCTGGACAGATGTCGTCGCGGCTTATATACACTTGGATACGACCGTGAGAGTCCTGTAATTCGATGAATGAAGCCTTGCCCATGATGCGGCGGCTCATCAGGCGGCCTGCAACCACAACTTTGCGGGGCTCGGCATTTTCGTCGTCAACAAAGTTGGCTTTTATATCGTCGGTATAGGCGTTTACTGGATATTCGGCAGCGGGGTAGGGCTCAATGCCCATTTCGCGCATTTTATCAAGTGAGGCTCTGCGCACTATCTCTTGTTCGCTTAATTCTTGGATGCTCATCGGTGATTTATTTTTATTGAATTAAGGTTGAATCTTCAGTTCTGTCATCTCTGCCTGCATCGATTGTCGGCATCGGATGGCTCTAAGCCGCAAAGGTAGTAAAAATTTCGCAAACCAACGCATTTACTCTCCGCCCTGCGCCTCCGAAAAAACTGACTCCTTCAGGCGGGGCTCAGAAAGTGGAGCCGTAGGACGAGCGGTCGAGGGTGCGGTAGGAAATGGCTTCGCGTATATGTGATGCGTTTACCCGTGCGCTGCCGTCGAGGTCGGCTATTGTGCGTGCCACTTTGAGTATGCGGTCGTAGGCGCGTGCCGACATGTCGTAGCGGGTCATTGCGTTGCGCAGCAGTGTGTTTGATTCTTGGTCGAGAGCTACGTGGATGCCAAGCAGACGGGAGTTCATCTGGGCGTTGCAATGCACATGGGGCTCGTCGGCAAACCGTTGGGCCTGGATGGCTCGGGCTTTTACCACGCGTTCGCGTATTGCGTCCGACGTCTCCCCTGACTTGTGCGACGAAAGCTCGTCAAAAGGCACTGGGAGTATCTCACACTGTATGTCAATGCGGTCGAGCAATGGGCCGGAGATGCGGTTGAGATATTTCTTAACTGCCCCGGGCATACACTCGCATTGCTTTGTGGGGTGGTTGTAATACCCGCAGGGGCATGGATTCATCGAGGCTACGAGCATTATTGAGGCGGGGTAGTCGATGGTGTATTTGGCGCGCGACACGGTGATATGCCGGTCCTCGAGCGGCTGTCGCATCACTTCGAGCACGGTGCGCGGAAATTCAGGGAATTCGTCAAGAAACAATATGCCGTTGTGGGCAAGCGATATTTCTCCCGGCATGGGATTAGTGCCTCCGCCCACCAGTGCCACCGGCGAGATGGTGTGGTGTGGCGCGCGGAATGGACGCGTGGTCATCAGCATCGACCCGCGTTGCAGCTTTCCGGCCACCGAGTGTATTTTGGTGGTTTCGAGAGCCTCGTGAAGTGTGAGAGGTGGCAGTATCGTGGGCAGGCGCTTGGCCATCATTGACTTGCCGGAGCCGGGAGGACCTATCAGTATGATGTTGTGGCCTCCGGCGCATGCTATTTCGAAAGCGCGTTTTACCGACTCCTGTCCTTTCACCTCCGAGAAGTCGACATCAAATTGCTGGTTGGCGCGGGCAAATTCGTCGCGGGTGTCAATCACCGTTGGCTCGAGTGCCAGATCGTCGTTGAGAAAATCGATTACCTCGCGCAGAGTGTTTACGCCGTATACGTTGATGTTGTTGACCACCGCGGCCTCGCACACATTGGCTTGCGGCACTATGAGCCCTTCGTATCCCAGCTGGCGCGCTTTGATGGCGATGGGCAGGATGCCTTTGATCGGGAGTACCGAGCCGTCGAGCGAGAGCTCCCCCATTATCATCAGGCGGCTAAGGCGCTCACTTTTCACCTTGTCCGCCGAGGCGAGTATGCCGATTGCAAGTGGCAGGTCGTAGGCAGCTCCTTCTTTTTTTACGTCGGCAGGCGACATGTTGACCACGACGCTCATTCTGGGAAACTCCAGGCCTGACATCTTGATGGCTGACAGCATGCGCTGATAGCTCTCCTTGACTGCCGTGTCGGGGAGGCCAACGATGGTGAATGTGAACCCCGGTTCAACCACCACCTCCATTGTCACCGGAATGGCGTCGATGCCATACACTGCGGCGCCGTAGGTCTTGACAAGCATATCGGTAGGAAGGTGGAGTTAAAGGGGGTTGGTGTAGGGGTGCGGTGCGTTTCAGTCGTTGCCGATGATGCCGTGTGCCTTGAATACCTTTTCGATTTTTTCGAGGGCGGTTGTCACCTGGTCCTTAGTGTGAGTTGCCATCAGAGAGAATCGTATCAAGGTGTCCTGTGGTGCTACGGCGG
>CAZFEU010000086.1:0-2253 GCA_964517875.1 uncultured Muribaculaceae bacterium
CATATCCGAAAGTGAATAATGCAAAAATAAATACTATGAGAAATTTTTTCATATTCAATGTATTAAGAATAGTTAGGTCGCAAATGTAGCTAAAAATCACGAATTATATAAAACTCGCTGTTCTGATATTAGAGCAACCGCATCAAAATGTTTAGTCTACGCAAATAGCCCGCAGGGCTTCATTCTATATAACCACATGACTGCGAGCGCAGCGAGCTGGATTGTGGATGTGAGGCTATAGGAGCTGATGTGCCTGTGTGGCACTACTCTAATATCGTGAAGTGTATAGAGTAGCGCCCTCGGGGGCGCTTTCCCTGACAAGTACAGTGCTATCCACAAGCCAGCTCGCTGTGCTCGCAGTCATGTGGTTATATAGAGAGCAGCGCAGCGGGCAGAGATATGCTCACCAATCACTATGCCGCTCGCCTTATCATCATGCTGTGATACATAGATGATATTTTGATGCGGTCGCCCTGTTTTTAGGGGAAATGTGTTGCATTGATAGATAAATTTGCTAATTTTGCCATTGTCAATTATTCATCAACCCTAATATTAATCTGATATGGCCAAAGTGTTAGGAGCAGTAGTCGTCAATGAGGAGCGCTGCAAGGGTTGCGACCTGTGTGTCGTGGCCTGTCCCACCGACGTGCTTGCCCTTCAGCCCAAGGAAGTGAACGACCGGGGATACCACTACGCTTATTCGGCGCAGCCCGACAAGTGCATCGGATGCGCTTCATGCGCTGCCGTGTGCCCCGACGGCTGCATCACGGTGTACCGCGTGGTCGAGAAATAGGCTGCACCAACGTTATTAATCAAAAATTCCAACAATAACTCATCATGGAACAAGACATACGCCTGATGAAGGGTAACGAAGCCATTGCCCACGCGGCTATACGCTACGGCTGCGACGGCTATTTCGGCTACCCCATCACACCCCAGTCGGAGGTACTTGAGACCCTCGAGTCAGAGATGCCGTGGGAGACCACCGGCATGGTTGTGCTCCAGGCCGAGAGCGAGGTAGCATCAATCAACATGGTCTACGGCGGCGCGGCCACCGGCAAGGCTGTAATGACTTCATCATCGAGCCCCGGCATATCGCTGATGCAAGAGGGCATATCCTACATAGCAGCAGCCGAGCTCCCTGCATTGATAGTAAATGTGATGCGCGGCGGCCCCGGACTGGGCACCATCCACCCCTCGCAGGCCGACTATTTCCAGGCCACAAAGGGTGGAGGTCATGGCGACTATCACCTGATAGTGCTGGCCCCGTCGTCGGTGCAGGAGATGGCCGACTTTGTGGGCCTGGGCTTCGACCTGGCATTCAAGTACCGCACGCCGGCGATGATCCTTGCCGACGGAGTTGTGGGGCAGATGATGGAGAAGGTTGTGCTCCCCGAGCCACGCCCCAGGCGCACCGAGGAGGAGATTGCCGCTCAATGCCCATGGGCGGCTACAGGCCATTCGGCCGGACGCAAGCCCAACGTGATCACCTCGCTCGAGCTTGACTCGTATGTGATGGAGAAGAACAACGAACGCTTCCAGCGCACTTATCGCCTCATCGAGGAGAATGAGCAGCGCTGGCAGGAGTATTACACCGACGATGCCGAGTATCTGATAGTAGCCTTCGGCTCGGTGGCGCGCATATGCCTCAAAGCCATCGAGGAGGCGCGCAAGCAGGGTGTGAAGATAGGCCTGCTGCGCCCCATCACGCTATGGCCCTTCCCGGTTGAAGCCGTCAAGAAGGCCGCTGCCGACAAGAAAGGTGTGCTCGTAGTTGAGCTCAACGCCGGACAGATGATTGAGGATGTGAAGCTCGCGGCAATGCGCCCCGACCTGCTTGTCACCCACTTCGGGCGTCTTGGAGGCATCGTGCCCAATCCCGGCGAAATCCTCACAGCGATGAATCGCGATTTCGGAACCAATATTAAAGCCTAAGCTATGACACGCGAAGATATAATAAGAGAAGAAAACCTCGTTTACGCCAAGCCGCGCCTGCTCAACGACCGCAATATGCACTACTGCCCCGGATGCTCGCACGGTGTGGTGCACCGCATCGTAGCCGAACTCCTCGAGGAGATGGGCCTTGAGCACAACTGCATCGCCGTGGCCCCGGTGGGGTGTGCGGTGTTTGCCTACAACTATATAGATGTCGACTGGATCGAAGCAGCCCATGGGCGCGCACCTGCCGTGGCCACCGCCGCCAAGCGTCTGCACCCCGACCGGTTGGTGTTCACATATCAGGGCGACGGCGAC
>CAZFEU010000087.1:0-1828 GCA_964517875.1 uncultured Muribaculaceae bacterium
CAAGGGTGTGCACATCCTTTTCGACAAAGAGAACGTCGACAACACATCGGGCGAATACCTTCCAAACCAGAAGAAGCAGCAACTGCATATCGCCGAGACTGAGAAGTATGCCCACGTGACATTCTTCTTCAACGGCGGCCGCGAAGCCCCCTACGCTGGCGAGGACCGCATCCTGGTACCCTCACCCAAGGTGGCTACCTACGACCTTAAACCCGAGATGAGCGCCTACGAAGTCACCGACAAGCTCGTTGATGCCATCCGCTCAGAGAAATATGACTTCATCGTGGTCAACTTCGCTAATGGCGACATGGTAGGTCACACCGGTGTGTACGATGCCATTGAGCGTGCCGTAGTGGCCATCGACGAGTGTGTTGACCGCACCATCTCCGAGGCACGCGAGGCCGGTTATGAGGCAATCATTATCGCCGACCACGGCAACGCCGACAACGCCATCAATCCCGACGGCACCCCCAACACCGCCCACTCACTCAACCCCGTGCCCTGCGTCTACGTCACCGACCGCAAGGACGCCACTGTAGAGAATGGACGACTGGCCGACGTAGCTCCCACGATACTCCGTATCATGGGCCTGCCTCAGCCCCCCGAAATGACCGGACACTCCCTGATCAACTGATAAACGGGATAGCCCACATACTATCACCCGGCCTCACTGCGCACAAGGCGACGCAGTGAGGCCGGGGGTCATTTTATTTTGATAATTAGGAATGATCACTTGTCACCGTAATGCCCTTTCATTGAGACAACGGTAACAAACACCTTTTCATCCTCAATCGTGTAAATCAACCTATCTCTTTTCGTTATCCTCCGACTCCACATGCCCGCCAATTCACCTTTGAGTTGTTCGACTTGCCCTGTGCCCGTCGTGGGATGTTCTTTGAGCTCCTGAAACAAATCAACTATCTTTCTAAGCGTTTTCTTCTGCCCGGATTTCCTCCATTCATTCAAATGGACTTGCGCTTCGTCAGATAAGATAAGCTCGTAAATCATACCCCCAACAACTCCCTTATTTCATCCATCGAATAAGCACTACTTCTTCCGGCTTTTATATCCTCGATGCCACGCCTAACGGATGCCATGTTTTCCGGATCGTCAAACCAGGAATCTCCCGATGGAGAGGGATTTTCACTGACTTCTACCAATATCGAGTTTGCTTTATTTATTAGGATTGTCTCGATGAAATTCTTCAAACTCCGTCCCTGAGCCACCGCCATAATTGAAAGTTTCTGCAACGTATCCACAGGGAGATCGATATTCTTACGCTTGATATTTAATGCTGTTGCCATAGTTTCTAAGTTTAATAATGCAAAGATATAAAATATACACAATATACACATCACAATGGCGTAAAATGTTCAAAAGATTTTTTTTAAAAAGTATCCATTGTTTACATAAAACATATATATGTAAACTACAGCGCACCATCGAATCGAAAATATTTAAAATAAAGAGGTTGAAAGCGTGACATATCGGAAAAAAATAATTACCTTTGCGCCGCTAACAGTGTGGCATGCGTCCACACTGCCATAATTAACCTTATTTATTAACCTTATTTAAATGACTGAAGAAGTAAAGAATTCTCCAATCGATGATTTCGATTGGGACGCCTACGAGAAAGGTGAAACCGCTGGTGAGAAGTCTCGCGAAGAACTCACCAAAACTTATGACGAATCGCTCAACACCGTTAAGGACAAAGAAGTAATCGACGGTACCATCATCGCCCTTAACAAGCGCGAAGCTGTGGTTAACATCGGATACAAGAGCGACGGCATCATCCCCATGAGCGAGTTCCGCTACAACCCCGACATCA
>CAZFEU010000088.1:0-1506 GCA_964517875.1 uncultured Muribaculaceae bacterium
ATGAGGAACTTCCTAACCCGATCTTCGTATGGCGTATGAAGCCTGACTTCCAGGCAAGTGCAAAATGGACACTCTATGATCTTCAGGACAAGCTTGCACAGAAAGGCTGGATGGTACCTGCCTACGCTATGCCTGCAAACATCGAGAATATGATCGTAATGCGTGTGCTCTGCAAGCAGGGATTCAGCCGCGATATGGCCGACCAGCTTCTGTCAGACATCCAATTCGCTGTAAACGAGCTTAACAAGCTTGAGTATCCGACCACGACACGCATCGCGATGGAGAAGAACATCCCGCTGAAGTCTTCTATGTTCAACCACACCGGTAAGTAACAATCAGGGATTAATCCCGCATTAAGCAATTCTAATCAGCGGCCGGGGGCCATTGAGGTTGCCGCCGGCCGCTGATTTCATATCTTATTCAATACTATGGAAAAAACTATAACCAAATCCCAGATAAAGCAGGCCGCTCAGGAGGCATATGAGGCTTCGAAGGATATAAAAGGTGGACTGAATGCCCACTATATCCCCTATCTCGCCAACATCAATCCTGACCTCTTTGGAGTAAGCGTCACCTTGGCAGACGGCACATGCTTCAATTTCGGAGATACGGAATATAAGTTTGGCATTGAGTCAGTATCGAAGGTGCCTACAGCCATTCTCGCGATGATCCAGCATACTCCTGCCGGAGTGCTTAAGCAGATTGGTGCCGATGCCACCGGCCTTCCATTTAATTCCATCTACGCAATCCTTCTGGAAAATGATCACCCCTCTACCCCCCTTGTAAATGCAGGCGCTATCTCAGCTTGCTCAATGGTAGCTCCTCAGGGTGATTCCGAAGATAAATGGAAAGCAATAACAGAAAACATCACAGCACTCTGCGGATCGGCTCCGGAACTTATCGACGAGCTTTACGAAAGCGAAACTGCCACTAACTTCAATAACCGGGCAATAGCATGGTTGCTTAAAAACTACAACCGTATCTACGACGACGTTGATATGAGTCTCGACCTCTACACACGTCAGTGCTCGCTCGGCATCACATCCTCGCAACTGGCAGTGATGGGAGCTACAATTGCCAACGGAGGTCTGAATCCTGTCACTAAGAAACAAGTATATGATCCGGAGATCTCACCGAAAATCACCACAATGATTGCAAGCGTTGGATTTTATCAGCATACCGGCGACTGGCTCTACACTTCAGGTATTCCAGCCAAGACAGGTGTAGGAGGCGGAGTGATGGGAGTGATGCCCGGACTCTTTGGAATAGCAGCGTTTGCGCCCCCACTTGATGATGCCGGCAATTCCGTGAAGGCTCAAGCAGCAATCAAATACTTCATGCAGAAATTAGGCCTCGGCATATTTACCGGCGACAAAGTCACGATTGTCGATTGAATTATCGAGATTAACCGAGATTAATCCCGACTGACCGAGATTAATCCCCGAAAAAAATTGATTTCACTAATTATTAAAACCTCATTATTATGGCTACTTCAACCGGACAAAA